>NZ_JBNJOF010000003.1:0-440040 GCF_050113875.1 Vibrio sp. TRT 1302
CAACTTGCTAAAACCGTAGGCTGGATAACGCTCAACCGCTTTTTGCAGTTCAACAATCACTTCATGATCGTTATTCGCTTTAGTCTGGTATCGATCATGCCCCTTAATTTGAATCGCCACTGATTTCCTAGACGCCTTTTAGTTAGCTAGCTAAAAAACAGTGTTAATTTTATAACCGAACGGAAATCACTTTCAGTTGTGGTATTCACTTATTACCAAGATACTATAAAATTAATATAAACTTCTTTTAAATCGAAACTAATCACAACAACAGTTAACCTCATAAAATTCAAGAAATTAAATGCCATTACATATAACTTATAAAAAAGCACTAATTGATAACTACATATGGGTATTATTTAACGAAAGTAAAGCTATCGTTATTGATCCAGGAGAATCAAAAGAAATGATAAAATTTTTGAATGATAAAAATTTATCATTGGAGTGCATTATTCTAACTCATGGTCATGACGACCATATAAATGGGGTCGTTCACTTAAAACAAAAGTATCCTAACGCAATCTTATATGTACCAGATGAATTAAAGTTAGGTTTAGATGAGATCAAGGTTAGAGAAGGAGATGAGTTATTTTTAATTGAATCTACTTTTAAGATCATCGAACTACCTGGGCATAGTAACAATCATATAGGCATAATTTACAAAGATAATTTATTTTGTGGCGATGTGCTATTTTCTGCCGGATGTGGGAGAGTTTCAGATAATAAGTATATAGATATGCATTCATCATTAGAAAGAATAAAAATGATGGACGATAATACTAAGATATATTTCTCTCATGAATACACATTGGAAAACTTAATATTTGCCAATCAAATAGAACCAGAAAACAAGCATATTAAAAGATATATCGAAAAATTTAAAATAAGTCCAAGTTTAGTATCAGCACCTACTACATTACGTTTCGAAAAGAAAATAAACCCTTTTTTAAGACTATCTGAAAAAATAGGCAGGGACAATAATTTAAACAACTCATTAGATATTTTTATTTATCTTAGAAAACTAAAAGATAAATTTGTTTCAAAAAACTCGGAGAAATAAAATGAAATTGAACGGTATGAATTTAAAAACCATCTTATTTACAGTATATATATTATTAGCTTCTTGCAATGCTATTGCTTATGAAAATAAAGTCGATGTGTATGATTTAGTTTCTACTAACTCTCTCGTCCCAACACTGGACACTGTAAAGCTAATCACAGCCGATGGGAAATTAAATAAAGAACTCAAAGAATTCATGCTTAAAAAGCACGATAAAAAACAATTGAAAGGTAAAAAAATTGCCATATTAGCAACTGACGGTGTTGAAGAACTAGAAATTCTAGTCCCATTAAATTATTTACGTGAAATTGGAGCAGATGTTGTTGTTGTATCTCCTAGGAAAAAAAATTACCCCAATACATTAGGTTTAAAGTTTCCAGAAATCCGACGCACACACATTATGACCGTGAGACTAATGGAAAATTCTGGTTGGTTAAAAATAGACAAATATATTGACGAAGTTTCTCCTAGTGACTTTGATGGTCTAGTTTTACCTGGAGGAGCATGGAACCCAGACTTTCTTAGAACCGATATTGAAGCACAAGAACTTGTAAAGGGAATTATGAATGAAAATAAACCACTCGCAACTATATGTCACGGACCATTGGTTTTAATTAACTCAGATTTAGTTGAGGGAAGAAAAATGACTGGATATTGGGCAATCATGAAAGACTTAGAAAATGCCGGAGCTAAAGTTTATGACCAACCAGTTGTAATTGATGGAAATTTAATCACCAGTAGATTTCCTTATGATTTACCACGATTAATGATTTCATTTACTGACAAAGTAAAATAATTAAAAAGTAAAGAGTATAGCATTATACTCTTTACTTTTAGGAGGGCAATCAGATGTGTGAGTTATTTGTAAAGGGAAATCAAACTTTATGGTCAAGTGTAACACGCTCTTTAAGAATAGATGGTGTAGCAACATCTATTCGTTTAGAGAACTTCTTCTGGAACACATTGGAGGAAATATCTCACCGGGAGAATATGACTGTAAATAAAATGATAACAAAACTGTATTTCGAATCTTTGGATGCGGATTTAGATATAGGTAATTTTACATCTTTCCTTAGAGTTTGTTGCTCTAGATATTTATCACTAATTGCAGATGGTGAGTTAATAAGAGGTGATAACTTCCCTTTAGAACAAGTTAATTCAGAGCATATATTAATGAAAGAAGAAAACAATCTAAAGTTAAGAACATTTATCCCTATAAAGTCGTCATCTATTAACTAATCTATACAAATTAAGACTTGATCTGACAGTTACTCACTTTGAACTCGGCGCCTGTCAGATCATATCTGCACTAGATTTTTTCGACCATCGTCCTACGCCATTGATGCTCTTAGCATCAATGCGGTCGCATAGGCGACTTGCTTTTGTTTTTCGTCTGCATCGAGCTTAACGAATGCTTCAAAGCGTTCTTTTGAAGCATTAACTTCTAGCCATGAGAGATCGAAGGTTTCTTCGTGAGCTTCGATTCGTGCTAATGCTTGGTTCTCTGTGAAGTCACCTTGCTTAGGTTCGAGGTCAGTGCGGTTGATCGATACATCGAGCGGCATGCTCCCAAACGGAACGAATGCTCTAATACATAGCGAGAAATGCAAAGCATCGATAGCTAGGTTGCTGTTAAGCATTAAGGCATGTTTGGCCATGACAAGGCGATGCGCTTTTAAATCTTCTGACAGTGCATTCGAGTACTCTACAACAGGCGCGGACGTGCTTGTGTCTGCCGCTTTATCACCACTGGCACTCTGCGTATCCTGTTCGCCTTTGGTATTTTTCTTCGCCTGTTCCATTTGCAAGGCTTTCAATGCTTTACGCTCAGACTTCGCCACCAAGCCCTTAATCACATTGATTTCACCTTGGTAATCCAAGACAAGCACACACCCTGCGAGTGCTTTTTCCGCTTTCTTGTATTGACCTTTATTAACTTTTAACTCCAAGTAGCCTTTGGTTTCGTCAAAGGTGCGCTGCAAGACAATTTCAGTCCACTTCCATCCCTGAGAAATCAGCTTATCCGCTTCAACTTGAATTTTTTGAGTCGCGAGAGATTCAATCAAGGCTCTATCTTCGATATAGACTTTTCAGAAAACAAGTCAGACGTAACCAAGCCCCCTGCCCTTTCGTATTCTTCACGGCCTACGAACTTCACTAAATAGTGATTATCTTCGATTGCGCCTTCTTTGAGCATATTACTCACTTGGTTATCTTGATAGAACTTATTGTCTTTGATGCGCTCCCAGACATCAGCTTGACGTTCTGGGGTCGCAGACGTAAACAGCATGACTCTTTCAAGCGCAATCTCGCCCTCTTTGTACGCTTCAAGTACAGCAGGAACGACCGCAGCCAGTTTCATGCGTTGATGAATATAAAGCTTGGTTTTACCAAAACGCTGTGCCACGGCTTCAATGGTTGCGCCCTCTTTTACCATCTTAGAAAATGCCTCAAATTCATCGACAGGGTGCATGGCTGCACGTGTAAAGTTCTCTGTCAGAGAAATTTCATTTGCATAAGCTTTGGCTTCCTCATCATTCAGTACTTTCACCGCAACCATACTGTCATTGGGAAGCTGACCGGATTCAATCAACGCATTCAAAGCCGTTAATCGACGTCCCCCACTGACGATAGGGCATAACCCTGCTTCATCAATCAGCAGTGCTACAAGGTTTTGAATCAGGCCATGAGCCAAAATAGACGCTTGTAGAGACTGGTCGTCTTCTTTTGATGCTTTGCTTTTACGCACGACACCACTAAGGATGAAATCGGGAGCATTTGAATAGAGTTATCATTTTGTGCAGTTGCCTGAGAGTCCAATGTCGATACGTTGGTCGTTGATTGCTGCATAGAGTGAGTTTGTTTCGAGGTAAGAGCGTTATAAGTGTTCTCCGTTCGTTGTTTAGTATCACTTCGCTTGTCATTCATCTCTGACTCCTTATGACGCTAGGCGGATATTGAAGCTGAACCCAACGCAACGATAAGTATCACCTTGCTTTTTAAAACGCAGTCCAGGGAAGACAGAGCCAAAACAGCTATACGCAATCACTTCTCTACTATTTGCCCTAATGTGCCAATCTCCAGTCGAAGAAATGGCATTAAGTTCAGGAAGTAACCCAACGACTTCATGATGCTGAAAGGTGCGCTTAGCGAGGTAGGGAAGGCGAGTTTTTAACATTTCATCCAAGCGTTGTTTTTTAAGGTTCGCCACGTCTTTTTTCTGCAAAGGACTTTGACCACGACTGAACATTTTTAAGTGTTGAAGGCGCTCTAAATGGCTTATGGATTTCGCCTCAACCTTGGTGCTCTTTTCGACGTAAGAAACACCACGCAAAGCCTTTAATTGACGATGAGCAGATAGCAACGTCAACGAACAAGAGATATCATTTTTTGGTGAGCTTTCGTGCTCCAACGACGAGACGTTGGTCGCTGAGTTCGATTTAGAGAGAGTTGGGGTTGAGTGTCGTTGTGCCATAAGGAGTTTCCTTTTGTTTGAGTATCACTTTTATGGAGCCGCTTGGCTGTCCCATTCCTCAAGCAGGGTTCTTCTTTGCAAGGGCGCGCAGCGGCTTCGCCCTACCTTGCAAAGAGGGTTCTGGGTGAGGAGGGTTTACAGCCTGCGAGCGCCATCAAATGATGCGATTTGAAAGGAAAATCGGCACATAAGACATCGAGCCCTTACTCGAACTTAAGCGAAGTCAGTGAAAGATTTTTACGTGAGGAGGCACGACGAACGGCATGAGGTACGAGGAGCAGCTACGCAGTAGCAAAAGCGTTGGGTGATTGTCTAAGGAACTTAGAGCCATGTTTAGCTTGCTCGATGGACATGGCTCAAGTTATCGAGGGAGGAGCGTAGCGACGGAATGCCGCCCAACGGTATGAACCGACCAAAGCGATGTGCCGCGCAGGGAGAACGCCAATAATAATGCTTGCATGCAAAACTGCTATATGACACTAAATTTAAACGGACATAACTTCTAAGCTGTTTCTGCCCCAAAGCTTGTTACGATTGCATTTATGTCTACGACAGTTGTCCTTTTTCTAGCCCTGTTCATAGATACAGACACAGTATAAATTGAATGCATAAACAATTAAGTAACTAGTAGTCGTATAAATTGAATCTCTTTGTGTGCAGCCACCAAAGAAAATGACTATATTTCATTGAGTTAAACCTGTGCCTCTCATATCCTCTTTAGTAAAAAGCAACTGTAAGGTATGAGATAGAGGATCTCGGAGTCGTATAGATAGCGTTAGCTTACAGGCAGAAGTTGGGAGCACATCGAGGCAAGTAAGCTACTGGAGCAGTAGCTTACGAATGTTATTTCTTACTTTTTAGATGACTTGCTAGGTTTTAGCCCAGGAGTATTTCCGGGAGTGTTTTTATTATCACGTCTACGTTGGTCTGGTTTACCCGTTGATTTAGCAATTGGTTTTGGACCTGGTTTCAAAGCCATAATGATAATCCTCACTTGTATGAGAGCAAATTGCTCATATGTAAATATATCCATCACTGTTCATTAAAACAGTGATCTATGATCTATTTCCATAGTTTTTGCATGGTTATTGTTGATCCATAACCATACTGCCACGTTAGCATGTGCGTACGTCTTAGGTTTGTAAGCTAACAATAAATTTAAGAGTGATTCACAACGCTTGGCGCTTTCACGTCAAGCTAGTTTAGTATTTATGGCACAATGTTTAGCTAAGGTGTCAGCATTATTTACATATATGGTCTCCCCCAGTTTTGCAAGTCAGCAGTATGATTAAAAGCGCAGGTTAACTACCATATATACGGCCTGTTTTAACGGCTATTGCCTTGGCCAAGATGCGGCAGTCGAACACGAAGTCCTAATCACCTTATCGACTTTAAAAGCCAGTGTGAGCACAAGGTTTCCAACGTGTAGGATTTATCCTATTATCATCTCACTACATACTTTGCAAAGGGTTGGTGGTGCATGGTGTTTAAGTTTTTACTTAGGCAGCATAGTTCTCATACTCCGTTTGATTGTGTAACAGTGACCAGATGATTCGCGCATTCTTAGCTGCCAATGCGACAACAGCGCGATTCATACCCCTTCGCTCTAATATGCCTCGACACCATTGGCGAAGCCTGTCTTGCTTATCTCCTAAGTTGGCAATGACGGTTCTTGCCCCGTGGACTAAAAGCGTGTAGAGGTATTTGTCACCATGCTTGGTAATTCGACCTAACCTTGGTTTATCCACAGTTGTGTATTGCTTAGGAACCAGACCAAGCCAGGCTGAGAAGTCTCGACTCTTGTCGAACTGAGCGCCATTACCAATTTATGCCAAAAATCGCAGTAGCAGTTTGAGGTCCAATGCCACGAACTTTCATGATGCGTTGTACATTATCACTGATCTTTGCGAGGGCTTCGAATGCCTGCTGAGTATCTGCGATACGCTGATTGAGAGCGTTGAGATGCAGATAAGCATCATGCAGCACAACTCTTGCTAGTTGAGGCAGTTCATTGCTGGCGTCTTCAAGCATGAGTGGAACTTGCTTAATTAGAGCTTAGCGCCCGACAGGGATGACAAGACCAAACTCGGATAGTAGTGCACGGATGCGATTCATGATGCCTGTGCTCTCACGAACCCAGTGTTCTTGCATGCGGTGTATCGATAGTATGGCTTGTTGCTCGGGAGACTTTATCGGGACGAAGCGAGTCGAAGGACGTTGAACGGCTTCGTAGATAGCGACAGCATCATTGAGGTCATTCTTTCCTTTGGTCCGACAAGGGGAAACATATTTGGCAGCTATGACGTGAGTTCGTGACCAAGTTTGTTGAGAGTTCTTGCCCAGTAATGCGCTCCACCGCACGCTTCTAAGCCTATGCACATATGAGGAAGGTTTGATATGGTAGTGAGCAATTTAGAGCGGCTAACCGACTTGTGCATAACGACTTTACCTTGTACGTCAACGACATGAACACTAAAGGTAATTTTAGCTAAGTCGATACCGCCAAAATAAGAATAATCAGACATGGTGCCTCCGGTTTAAACAATGACCACATGAGTGTGGCAGACCCTCGTGATGGGGAATCCATGCCATTCGTTATGTTTTAGTTTGAGTTCAGAGGTAATATGAAAGTAAGCTTTAATTGGTGTGACTTAAAAAAAATAGGTGACACTAAGTTTGTAAATTCAATGTATGTATGGATTTTTGTTGTTCCCTTGTTGGTTAAAGCTTTTGAATACGTTGAGGATGAGAAGTTGGTTTTTCAGATATTTCAACAACCAGTGCCAATAAGTACGACTCTTCCTTTTTCTTGGGCGATGTTTTACTTTAGTGCATTGTGTTTAGCCTTGGGTAATCTAGTATATTTGATCAAGTGTCCCAAAATAATAAAAGAACATCCTACGTATCATAGCTATCTCAATGAGGGCAAGAAACTCAAACAACTAGAACAATATTGTGAAGACATATCCTTTGACTGGGGAAAATTGGAAAATAGTATTGAAAATAAGCGACAACAGATTCTTCACGCTAAGCGAGATTTCCTCAATATAGCCAGCCATACAGCTGACCAATACCAAGAAATTGACGCCGAAGACCCTATACATTATTTTTGGCCAGTTCATGAATTTGCTGATAGGAAATTTACACCATATAGGTATGTATGTTTGTGTTTGTTTTTTGTTGGCTTTGCTCTATTTGGTATAGTTAGTATCCAAAATTTCATGGCCGTAATTGGTTTTTTGGTAGCTAAAACATAAGCAATTTAAGAGGGATTCACAACGCTTGGCACTTTTGCTTCTACTTCAGTTTTAGTGTTTATGGCACAATGCTTGAGGGTTGGGTGGAGGCGTTGTTTACCTATATAGTCTTCCCCAGTTTTCCAAGTCAGCAGTATGGTTAAAAGCGCAGGTTAACTACCATATATACTGCCTGTTTTAACGGCTATTGCCTTGGACAAGATGAGGCAGTCGAATATCACCTTATCGACTTTAAAAGCCAGTGTGAGCACAAGGTTTTCAACGTGTAGGGTTTATCCTGTTATTCATCTCACTACGTACTTTGCAAAGAGTTGGTGGTGCATGGTGTTTATGCTGGTTGATATTCTTCGTTTTTGGCGATGACAGCCCAAGTGATCCGCATGAGTTTGTTTGCGAGAGCATCGTGTCCTAATTTGTTGAAGGTTATTGCCCAATAATGTGCACCGCCACACGCTTCGAGTCCTATACGCATGGGCGGCATATTTGCTATTGTAGTCAGTAATTTAGCTCGAGTATCCGATTTATGAAGTGGCACTTTACATTGTGAGTCAACGACATGAATACTGAAGTGGTTTTTAGCTAAATCGATACCGCCAAAATAAGAATAATCAGACATGGTGCCTCCGGTATTAATAATTACCACGTAAGTGTGGCAGATCCTCGAGAGGGGGAATCCATGTCATTCGTTAAAAGTAAAATTATAGGTTCTTCGAATAATGTCAGATCAATTAGAACAGTGCTTACTAGATTATTATGACTATCATCATTCCATACTGCTACCTACGCTCTATGAAATTGATGAAAAAGTGTCTAGTAATACCCTGAAGTTACACCAAGCAATTGGCTTTAATATGGTGATTGCTCATGCTCTTGATTACATGCTCGCAATACAAAAAGAGCGTACAGATGAGCAAGTGACTCGAAAATCGATTATGCAAAAGCTTGATATTGGCTATCACATTGAAGGTGGCAGGTTTACCAATAACAAGTTTCAGCTAATTGATGCAGTAAACAACTCCATGAAACATATCACTCTTGCTCCAAGTCGATACAAAAAACTTATAGATGAATATGGTCATATGAGTTTTCGACTCCTGGTTGAAGATGCTGGTGTGGTTTATATGAAAACTGAACGTTATCAGTTTGATTATGGTCGTATTGTACTACGAAGTATTTCAAAAATTCTTGGATTCTCATACGACGAACCAGACGTTATTTTGAGTACGATTGATGGCGAAGATGGCTATATCGATGCTTATGATCCTTACTTGGATTCTTCAGACCCTGCAACTGCAATTGATCGAATGATTGAGTATTGTAACCCGACTTGCTTTGACTGTGGTGAAGGTGAAAATGAATGTACGTGTGAAGAGTTTAGGTATGGTGATGTTTCGGGGGAATTCAGTCCGGATATTGATCATGAATTTGACGTAGAATCAACGATGGCTGAAATAGGGTCAAGCTGGAAATAGCCACACTCTAGGTCTAGTGTGTTTTACTTTTAACAAACGTATAAGGTTTAAGATACTTTCTCTATTCTAAACGAAACGTTTTTGTCCAAGGACGTTTCAGCGCAATGCAGGCTAGCAAAACTGTCTGAGGTGACTGTCAGACTTTATGTTGACCAATAACACCTGAAAGGAGGTCAACATGAGAAAGCTATCTTCAGGAAAATGTAGTGACATAAAAAGGCCATTGAAGCTAGAAGGAGTCTAGCGAATCAGAACTCAACTTGAGATTGAAAATGACTTAATGCAGTTTGTATTACTAAACTTAGCCATTGATAGCAAGTTGAAAGCGAGTAATTTACTAAAGCTGCACGTATACGATATTTCTTCGCAAGAGTAATCTATGAAAGGGTTCAATGCATCCAGCAAAAAACGGGCACCGATTTACACTATGAGATTACTCCGGGAACCCAGCAAAGTATTAGTCGATGGCTCTACCCTGCCCCCTGTTACCGTCGATGTAAAAATGACCCACTAGCGCCGATTAAAAATTGACCCGCATGAGGCAAACTATCCGTTCGTTATCAGGGACTGGGCTGTCAAACTTGGGTTGAATGCAGACTATTGTGGGACTCATTCCATTCGTCGCACCAAAACTACTCTGATCTATGCCAGAACAAAAACATTAGGGCGGTATAGATTTTACTGGGGTATTCGAAGCTAGATAACACTATTCGTTACCTTGGCGTTGAACTGGAAGGCGCTCTGAGTCTCTCAGAGCAAACGGATTGCTTGAAGTACTGATACAGGCTTTTCTTTACCTTTGAAAAGCCTGTGCCACATTTCGTTTTCGCCAAAAGACGGTAGTCATAACAAATGGTGATAAGTTTCGTCCAAAATTTACCATGGGTTCGACTAGAAGACAAAATGTTAATCAACTTAACTGACTAACATTGAGTTCATTGAGCGCTCTTTATAATTAAGCAGAGAGTTCATCGTAGAAAGTGATTTGTGGCTCTTGCACCAGCACACCCTCTAATTTGTCTAGCAGCTTGATGAAATGAGGTTGCTTACAGTGCTCATCGAAAGCATTTTGGTCGACAAATTGCTCTTGAAACATAAATAGTGCTGGGTTGCTTTTGTCTTTAAATAAGAAATAACCTTCGCAGCCAGCTTCTTCTCGGGTAGGGGTTAGCATCGCAACCAGCAGAGACTCGAGAGCCTGCTCTTGCCCAGTTTTAGCATGAAATACCGCTGTTAAATTAATCATTGTGTTTACTCGCTCTGTCATAGGTATCGTCCTTGACGTTGTAGAAACTCGATCTTGTGTCCATCAGGATCGGTAATAAAAAAGAATGTCGCTAGGGGGATTTGATTGTGAACGAGCGTTTTGATTTCGGAAGCCTCGATATTTAATGAGGTCATTCGCTGATGAGCTTGCTCAATATCCTCGACACTAACGGCTATGTGCCCATTACCATGAGGGTACTGCTCGGATTGGTTATGGTTATAAGTCAGCTCTAGTTCAAAGCTTGTTTGAGGGTTGGCTAGGTAAGTTAAAGTAAAATCATCAAAAACATATTGGTCTTTGATGTCGAGCACCAGTGCTGCACGGTAGAAATTGATGGATTCGGTAAGGTTGCTAACTCTTACCATAGTGTGGATAAGTTTCGTCATATCTGCCTCTTATTCAGTTGAGACCTAGAATAAGGGAAAGGAATGAAGTATTGGTAGTAACAGAGTACGACAGTTAAATTAATTAGCTACTTGAGATAAGCTGTCGTTTGACTATGCCCATTACTTCGTTAGACTGGCGTAGATAAATTAAACAAGCACAACGCAACAATGAGGTGAAATTGCTAATTTCTCCGTTGTGTCCCAAAGCTTCGTTGTAGATTACACTGATAAAATGGGGCAGTTTCATTTGTTGTTGCTCAGAGATTTCGTCAAGAATTTGCCAGAAGCTCGCTTCCAATTTGATGCTGGTAGCATGGCCACCTATTCGGATAGAGCGAGCAATGAATTGGTAATCTTCTTTAGGTTGCTTAGAAAATATGTTGCACATAATAATCTGCCAATATATGAGAAAGCGATCGTTCTTGTCTTTTCACTTGTGCTAAGTCAATCGTTGAGTAGTAAAATATAAAGCTCTCGAAGAGTGTATGAGAGTTCTATTCTTGCAGGACTGAACTCTTGGTTAAGCAACTTTTGCCATACCTAACATAATTCATTAATTGCTAAATTGGCAATCCCGCTAACACGTTTATGCACCGAAACGTTTTAGCGGAATTATTCCTCTTAAAATGCTGAGCTTCATTTTTCCTCAGAAAATGTTATCTGGAATGCGTTCGCAAATTGATCATAGGTTACAGCCCATTTGGTCAGTTGATGTCGCGCCAATACATGGGCAGTTACACCGATGGCAACACTGGATTGGTTCACCTTGATGCAAAACCTGGGCGAAGTGGTCCAAGATACCGCGACCACACTCAATAATAGCTTGCCCATGGCAGCAACAAAAAGCCCTAGCTGATGTAGTGAGCTAGGGCTTTCTTTTGACTAAAAAGTTTTAATAAGAGGAATAAACACCGCTAGTATCATCTCACTAAAGGTAAGATGGGTTGAACAATGCATCAAAGTGATTTTCTATCTGAATTAAATACAATTTTTAAGAATTCTAAGCACAGCCATAACAAAGAGTATGATTACGCTTATGCGATTAAAGAGCTAATCTCAAAGCCAGCTTTAGAGCTTTCATATCAGCAGAAGTCTATAGCAGAAGCACTGATTCACATACTTAGCTATAAGATTGTTTCTGGGAAAATGAAGCTAGAATTTTCTGACATTTGGTCTGTCAAAGAAATTGGCATAGACGACCTTCAGCTTATAAAAGACTGGATCACTCAACTAGATTCACATTGGTTAGTAGCACGATACTACGATGTATTGTGGTCCACTTTTGGCAACAGAATAGAACATAATATTGAGTGCGCTATCAATGCCTATCAACACTTTCCAATCGAATATATGTTAGGTGATTTAGCATACTGGCAAAGAGCAATTTACCTATCTAAGGCTGCTAAACGAAAAAGAAACAAAGATAATCTAGTTAGAACATTGGCAGAGACAGCGCTAGTTGAAGACTGTACCTATGCTATTACAAAACTGCTTTTACAACTCGGTGAAATCGAGCCCTATGCTCAAGAACTATCAAAGTGCCTAGCTAACAAGGCTATCGAAAAAAAGGGACACTACCTAGCAGAGTCCTATTTAAAGCTAGCCTTAGAGGTGAAAGAAAAACATCCGAAAATCGAATTATCTAGGGAAGCTATCATTGATTTATTATGTGACAGCTTGCAATTTCGTGCCGCAGAGGATGAAAATAGCGGACAGTTTCAAGTGTCGGCTCAAAGATACAGAGAAGCGATTGTTCTTCTTCGTGGTTTGAATAACCAATACAAAAAGAAAAATGATGTGCAGACCAGAATTCAATTGATTGAAGCTCGATTGGTTCACCTACGTGAAGCTATTCAAAATCAGGCTCGAATGAGTGCAGTCGCAATTGAGATGGATCTTTCTCCTTACTTGGAAATTGTAAGCGAAACCGTCAAAGGACAGTCATTAGATGAATTAATCCAGTTCCCAGAAATGGAATACAGTCATCTTCTAAAGATCAACAAGGCTCGCGAATCACAAGGATTGTTTAGTCGCCTCTTCATAGGTTCCCATGTTTATAGTGATGTTGACGGTAGACAGTTGGGGCGATTTGCTACAGGTTCAGACAAAGCCAAGCGTGTTGAATGCTTCAAAACATTTGAAAGAAGTGCCCATTGTACCGCAGCAGGTTTCATTATTCCTGCGCTCAGAAAGCTTCGCGAAAACCTAAAACTTGATCTGGAATATTTTGAGAATGTTGTTCTAGATTGTGTACTGGTTCCAGAAGACCAAAAGAATATTATGTCAAAAGCGCTTTATCACGGTTACAACATGGATTTTCATAGTGCATTGATGATGTTGTGCCCTATGGTTGAAGCGATTCTGAGAAATGTACTAAAAAGAGCGGAAATCCCAACAGTCACAATAAATGAAACATCTGAATCAGAAAAGAGTATGACGTTGCTTTTGGATATAGCGTCTAACCACGGGATACTCAATCGAGAAACAGTCTTTAAGGCTGAAGCTCTATTTACTGACCCACTAGGGTTTAACTTCAGAAACAAAGTCGCTCACGGTTTGATTGATGATTATTCTGGTAATAGCTATGGGTCTGTATATGTTTGGTGGGTTTGCTTAAAGTGGGTATACATTTATAGGGCAATCCAATAACCAACATTAATCTTATGCTACCCGATAAACTGTAATCTGGCATTCAAACCACAACTTGGATGCCAGATATAGTCATCAAAACTCACCTTCTTGCTACCTGACCTAATCTGAAAAAAGGTACTTTCGTGAAAACGAAACTCATTTATGTCCAGAGGCTTCATAGACTTGAAGTTTTACTCGTGGCACTTTGTCAAAAAATGCCACCTAGCTCAGATCTGCCCCAGACCTTCTTTAACGCAAGAATTGACCAGCCAGTACTGCAATAGATCAAACTAATCTAATCCGTACTTTGGGCACTTATACGAAAGTTTACTGTAATTCTACCCTGGGACTCTTTGTCGATTCACATAACAGTTTGATACCTATTGAGTTTCACAGTGAATTTAAGCACCATAGACGAAATGCAAATATAGAATAATTCCGTCTACAAAGCGTTAAATTTCACGAGGTATCAATTGATTTCGCAAGATATAAAAATAAAAGAATATACATCTGCAAGCGTTATCGGGAAATCCACCAGAACTTCTCGAAGAAAAATTGCTGATAGTTCACAAAATCATACAGCCCTCAAAGTGAATTTTCTAAAGTTCTCTACTGCGATGGTTAAAGCGAATACAACGAGTAGTACAAGTGTTTTGTCTCAGGCTTATGACATAATGCTGAATGCATTGACGCTATTTGGTTTACTCGACTTAAAACCATCCTCTATCTGCTTGAAAGACGGCTTTAGAGATAAGTATCGAGACTTTTCTAAGAGTGGTAGAACGGGAGAGTTAGGTCAGGCAATAAATTATATTTTTGCTCAAGAAAAACTTGGGTATAAGTTTGTCTTTGATTTTGATGAGTTTTTAAAATCACAGTCTATCCTACCCCAAGTTAATGGCGGTAAGCCAGACTATGTAATGTTAGGAAAACCAGGTAAAAATGTATCGGTGTTAGAATCTAAAGGAAGCTCTACACAAGTTGAGTTAACTAGACCTGAGCTTCGCGCTAAACTCCAGGGTGCTATGGATAACCAGTGCTCGTCTGGCGTAAGTTATTTGCGAGGTAATGGTGTTCTAGTTTCGAATTCATATGCTTCCGTTGTTGAACTTTCTGAGTCATCAGAAAAGAGACATAGTGTCATTCATTTTGCAGATCCAGAATATGATGAGTTTCAGGAGCAAGATTACTCCAAGCCAATTAAAAACTATTATCTACGTTGGCTAGAGTTCCTTTTTGAACACGAAGGTGATAGTGCTTTCTGCTTCGAGTATCATAAGTTTGTGCAAGATTTCGATGTTTTAGAAATTTCTGGTGAAAAGTATCATGTCCAGAAGCGAGTTTACCGCAACCGATATTTGAGTGTTCCAGTGCGCTATGGTATTTCAAGTAAAGTTATCGAGCTTTTTAGAGCTAATAACTACAAAGATATCTATTCTCTAAAAACAGCCACAAAGTCATTAGAAAATGTTGAGATTTTTTCAGATGGTACAATCGCTATCAGAGAAGATAAAATTTAACAAATCAATTAAGTCGGATTCCATACGCGTGCCGACTCGCTTGTACTCAAACATAGCACGCATATGTCACCGATTATTGCGGCGTGAGTTGTTTGGGGGCTAAATGGAAATATCAAAGAACAAAAAGAAGCAAATTAGAGCGTTAGTGGAAAAGTGCAAATCCAAGCAAGGAGAATATCTCCCAGCGCATCACGGTTCTGGAAGTTGGGCGACTACTTACTCGACCGAGTTCATAAATAGTGCTTGCGAATTGTATATTCTATTCCAAGAACTTGAGCTTGGTGATCCTTTATATTTACTCTCCATCAAATTTCGAACCGCGGGCATCCGTTCGTGTCGAGGAGCCGAGTTTCAAGTAGATCGAGTTGAGTATTTATATACGACTCATCTTCGTCACCGCATTGAAGAAATGCGCACAAAGCATAAAAAGAAACCAGTTCACAATAAAGTTTCTTGCCCATATTGCACCAAAATGGTAGTTGATCTTACCCAACATGTAAGTCAGTCGCATCCTGAGTCGTGGAACCACTTTTTCGTTCAAAAGAGCGTAGATCTAAAAGGTAAAACTAGATGTTTTTCATGTGGTTTATTCCTGAAAACAATTGAGGGACACAAGGAAAAATGCTTACGAACACTTGAAGTTCGCAACTAACAAACGACTAAGGTTTCAAGATACTTTTTCTAATTTGAACGAAGTACTTCAGAGCTACTCCTTCAGCTCCAAATTAACGTTAAGAGCGCCTCATTATGTATTACATAGGTAATACATAATGGCTTTAATTCATTTTGTCGATCAGTTTGATTAACTCTTCATCATCGATATTGCTTCGATACAGAACCAAAGCTCGAAACAATTTAGCGGCGGATACGCTTCGCTCAGTCAACGCCTGTAAATCGTAAACCCAGTCGCCTATTGCTTGTTTATCGCAAAGAGACATTCTCAACGTCAATGGAGGAACTTTATATGACGTAGTCACCTTTTTCTTAACGGTGGTAATCCCATTAGACTTACCTGAATCTTGTTTTTGGGAATTTGAGATCGCAGTAATAGAACCGCGTTTTTTTAACTTACTCATATGTATTACCTATGTATTACACTTTTCGATAATAATTGACGCGAGTTTACGATAGTCATTATTAACAAGAGAACCCGCTTTGTAAAAACGCACTGGTGCGGAAACAGCATTGGCTTGACCAACATGTTCTGAACGACGAATGGATACCGACAACACTTTATCTTGTGCAACCTCTAGCTCTTCTTCAATAAATTCATTGATGATGGAGTTTCTCTGATCAACCTCATTTCTCAAAATCAAATAGTTTGCGTCATCATCTTTTATCTCAGAAACTGCTTCAAGAAGAGGGCTAATACCATCTAGAGAGAACGCACCGGAGTCAATTGGAATCAAAATCAGATCGGATGCTTGGATCGCGTTGAGAGTTGTTAGAGCAAGGTTTGGTGGGGTATCTAAAAGAATAAAATCGTAAATATCAACCAACTTACTTAATTGCTTCTCAAGAATACGCTCTCGATTAATCTTTGTTATTGACGTTTCGATAATCCGAGACAACTGGAAGTCAGCTGGAACAATGTCTAGGTTTCTAATTGGATAACCGTCAAGCAATGCTGGTCGAACTAAATCAACGATCGACACAACCTTAGGTTTGTCAAACATCGCAGCAATAGTGTCTTCAAACTTGAAATTGCGTTGCCCTGTTAAAGTCTTAGAGCAGTTTCCTTGAGGGTCAAGATCTATAATTAACACCTTTTTTCTTCGCGTTAATTCAGCAGCTAAATTGACTAGGGTTGTGGTTTTCCCTACCCCACCTTTTTGATTTGCGGCACTAATAACGTTAGTTTTCATAACAAACACCAAGATGTATTACATATGTAATACACAAAAAAGTTATAGAAAGTTCCCCTCGAAAGGGTCACTTGCACATCGGGCTATTTGCCCAGTTCAGCAGAAGACCCTGTGTAGGGTCTCAAGCTAAGATTTTAAGAGCTATAGAAGCGATGACTCTTTAACATCAATAGAATCAGCACCAATAAAGCTGTATCACTTTTGAGTAAACTTCTAGAGCCTTCTTTCACCGCTTCTAGTGCAAAGTTAGGCTCACCAATTGCGAGCCTAAATTCTTAAAGCCACGTAACGAGGCCTACTATCTCTATGCTGAGTTCTCTTGAGATTGTATTAATTTAGGGCTATTGACGGTCTCTTGACTCGCATCGTTCTGATACTCCGTAAGCACCAAGCTCATCAGGTAAATACCGATTTCAGCACGACCTGTAGTTTTTGTTTCCACGGCAACAGAATCAATAATAAAACTCATCACTTCAACTAGGTGGTTGTCTTGTAAAGATGACATATACCTCTCCAATTAACGTTTGAATTTACCAATAGATACCGTTTTATGACTACGTGGTTGCGCAGAACATCACAACCTTGTGGTTACTACTACTTTTATTCAAGGAAATGACAACTTAGACAAGGTGCTTTTTTGCTTCATCACATAACCCACTAAGTACGGCTCAACAGGAGCAGATATCTGATGTACAGCATCATTAACATGCTGAATCGGCCCGTTTCGTTCGCTCATAGCAAGTGCAGACCTAACTCGTTCAAGTAAATAAACATAACGACTGATTGTCTGACGACACAGGCGAGCCATACGAGCAACGCTACCAATCGTAAGTGGTAGGTTGCTCCGCAGTAGACGTTGACAGGCGTGGACAATACGACGAGCTGTATTCGTTCGGCGTATCCGGTGTGTCCGCCTTGCCGCTCTTCGCTGCCTTTCATGCAAACTCAAGCTCCTATCAAGTTTCATCACGCCGCGCTGACAGTCTGCTCTGGCAAAATACTTATCCCAAGTCCAACGCGATACGCTTTTCACTAGTGCCTGAACTTCACTACTTGGCAACGGAGGACTCTCCGGCATAGCGCTTACATTTTTGTAGCGCGCAAACCCCTCGATCCGAGCTTTAAAATCGATATAACATCCCAGCTCTCTTGCCTTACCAACAATGCTGTAAGCGTATTGGCGGGTGTGTTCAAACAGTGTGCAATTTCGGGAGTAGGAAGTATCATGTGCTTTTCGTTGCCATAAATGCTCTGTCTCAAGTTCAAGGGAATCTGCAAGCTCACCAAGCTCGTAAACACTTCGGTGGAGTTCGGTCGTCATCCAGTCAGCATGAAAAGGCGTTTTGGCCACTGGACCGCTGTAGCTCACATCAGCCTCTAGCCTTAATGCAAGTGCTCGATAAATAGCTTGGTAATAAGCGATGGGTTTGGCGTTGGCGTTATCACTGGTGCAAACAGGCACAATGGCATAAAAAAGATGGGCTTTGTTGCTGGTACGATCGCGCACAATCAAGTTCGGCGGTGGGAGCCCTTCATCTTGCCAGATGTAGGGATTTGGCAAGGCACGGTGTTCATGATCAATATCGAACACCATCCAAGCTTTCATCTCTTTACGATTGACTTGCATGTATGGCCACTTTACAGCGTAGTCACGTGGCCTAACGAGCACAGCGGTTTTATTATCGCTACATCTCGAAAAATAAGGCGCTTCCTCAATCAAGCGAGTTTTCAACGAATGCGATGAGGCTATTATATGAGCCTGGCCTGAACGAATCATCGTCATAATAAGGTCAACACAATTAACTTCTTAGTGCGCCCAAAAGCGCAAGGCCAAACACTACTTTCATCGTGGTGAATATAATCACGCTAGATGAGTTGCGTTTAATTAGCTCTCTCGATCGAACATTAATAACAATGCCCTCTTTAGCTTCATTTTCTATGACTAACTTGAGAAAATGGGGGCATTCTTGAGCTGCCTTATAATTTAAGGCCTCAAATACTTGATGGTTCACAGGGTTTACCTTGTCTAGCCCCCTCCCAAATTAGGAGGAGCCATTGGCACAAATCAGGCTAATGTATAAAACTTAAAGCCAACGTTTTCTGATCTTGTCTATTTGCTTTTCAACGCCAAGTAAACGTATCCGAAGTCTCACTTGCCCCAACACATGAAGAGTGTTGTGTAACTGGTGAATTAGGCTCTGCTGCTCTTCTAATAAAGGAGAGAGTTGACACCGATAGAGCTCATGTCGAATTTGCCTGATATTTTTAAGTCCTCTGGGCATGGTTTATGGCAATGAACAACGGACATCGCACCTCCAAATTGATACACGCTTA
Organism: Vibrio sp. TRT 1302; assembly: GCF_050113875.1. Taxonomy (NCBI): domain Bacteria; kingdom Pseudomonadati; phylum Pseudomonadota; class Gammaproteobacteria; order Vibrionales; family Vibrionaceae; genus Vibrio; species Vibrio sp. TRT 1302. The sequence goes on from NZ_JBNJOF010000003.1 coordinate 19,268, forward strand.
TCCTGCCCTGACGACAGATTCAATCTCCATGCATGGAGAGACGTCTTGATTGAGTTTTTCTAGGCTATTGATGATCAAAACATGGTTACTGATACTGGCTTGTGCCGTTTGAACAATCTTATGTTTCATCGTTCGACTTAATTCTTGCTTACCAACACAATCAAGTGCCATACGAGACAACTCACCAGAATAAATGGCGTTATCTATTGCCCGTCGCAACAAAGTCGCTTCAGTTTTGTCAGGAGGAATAAGAGCTGTGACTACACCCAGTCCTATAAGTAACGCGTTCACAATGGAATGATTCCCACTTATCTTTGAGATCGTAATGAGTTCAGTACAGCTGAGAACATGGGGTTGCTCGGGGTTGAGTTTATTGCGAAGCATCGTCGCGCTCATGCCAAGACGCTCTGCTATCCGAGCCATGTTTTCCGTTCTCGCAAAAGCACAACACGCTTCGTTGAATGCCTTTTGTTTAGAACCAAGAAAGTCGCACTTTAAGTCAATGTCGTTCATAGCGAATACTCAGTTGAAGAAAAACGGTAATCTCATACCAAAGAAGGTTTATCCACCACGGACAACATTCTTTGGTTGGAATAAAGGAAGATAAGTGCATGAAGACCTATCCCATTCGTTGCAACGTTTCTCTTGTTGCCATTTCAAGTAACTCGACCATATTGATTAAAGGAGTTTCTTTGGCTTTGGCTTTCTCTTTAATAGGTAAGCGACCGTCTGAAACCCAATCCATGATGGTACGTTTGGGCATACCAGAGAACTGGGAATATTGGTCGTAAGTCATATACGGGGTATTTAGGACTACTTGATATGAAAGCATAGTGGTATCCTGTTAAGTTATTGATTGTATTTATTCGGGTGATAGAGTTGCAGCTCGCCGCCCAATTTCATTTGGAATTATTGATCGCATATGGAACCATGTCAATTCCCAATTCGCCCACCTGCATATGTTGGGGGAAAGGAAGTTATCGAAAGATTGATGCAAGCCACAAATACTAGCTCAAATCAGGCACTGGCTGATGCATTTGACTTATCAAAGTCCACTGTAGGCACATGGCGCCACAGAAATTTAGTTCCTTACGAAATTGTAATTCGATTTCATTTGGAAACAGGGATATCAATAAGATGGCTAACACTTGGTCAAGGTGAGCCTTATGAGAGCGCGTCTGAGTACACCCACGTCTCAAAAAAGAACGAAACCAAACAAATTTTTGATGCGGATTGTTTTCGCATTGAAGATGGACAATTGGTGAATCAAGGAACCTTGGCTTTGGACAAGGCATTCCTGAACGAGCTCGATGTAATCAACGTGATGGCCATTAAAGATGGTCAGAGCACATTCCTAGTGAACAAAGAATCCCGCCAAGCAGTAAGCGGCACATACTTAGTCGATATGGACGGATTACTCTCTCTAAACGAAATCCAGCGCCTGCCAGGTAAGAAGCTAGCAATTAGCTTTAATGGCTCAACGATTACGGTTGAGGAAGGCGATGTGAAGGTTGTTGGGCGTGTGGCTTTGGTGATGGCGAAGAAGTGAAACTAATGGACTTGAAGAATATCGATGAATTAGAGGTCAACGACTTACAAGGAAAGAGATTCATACTTCCTGATGGAAACCCAAATAGCATAGCGAATACAAAACCCATTAATATCATTATTGGTGCAAACAACTCTGGGAAAAGTCGCCTTCTTAGAACGCTTTTTTCCTCAGCGTTTATGGAGTTCAACGATAAGAACGGAAATATTCAAGCTACGTTAAAAAAACTAGGCCCTGCCAAGAATGATTCAGGCTTTTCTAAGAAAGCGACGAATGCTTATACTACAGGCTTATACTCATATTTAATCGGCAACATATCTTCGATTTTCGACTCCAATCTTTACAATGAAATTTTCAACGTTATTGAAAGCATACTGCATCAAGAAAAACAATTCGTCGATCATCAAGAAGTAATAGATATAGCTATAAGTCTGCTCGGTGACGAACTCTGGCACAAAATTGAAAGTTTCAAACCTAACGAAGACTTCAACATACATAATGTGTCAAAGGAATATATTCCGATTCTGCGAGGTCTTCGGACATTAGTACCAAATAGAGATGTATATTTAGAGCGAACGCGAGAAGATTACTTTAAAGACAAAACCTCTGATTCAAAGCTTAATATTTTTACAGGTCACACATTATATGAAGATATGGTGTATGCACTATTGGGCACTGAAGATGACCAAGCAAATGTGAGAGGCTACCAAGATTATCTTTCAGCACATTTCTTTGAGGGTCAACGTGTAAATATCATCCCTCGTAAAGACAGAGATGATAAACAATCAAAGAAAGAAAACAATGTCGTCCATATCAAAATCGGGGATGAGTCTCAGCGTCCGATCTATGAGCTCGGCGATGGCATCCAAGCTATGATTGCACTGACTGTTCGCCCTTTTTTGGAAACAAAGCCGACTATCTTCTTTATCGAAGAACCCGAACAAAACCTTCATGCCGGTATGCAGCGCGCGCTGATTGAAGCATTTAGAGCGTGTCAAAAGCATATGTTCTTCTTTACTACTCAATCAAACCACTTTGTTGACCTCACATTAGAATCTGACGACATAAATCTAATCAGTGTTAAGAAAAAAGTCGATGACGATGGTAAAGCAACTTCGATCGTTCAAAGCCAAGCCAACAACAACGAGATACTCAAAGAGCTTGGCGTACTTGCCTCTTCAGTACTTCTGGCCAATTGCTCAATTTGGGTTGAAGGCGTCACTGATAAACGTTATCTACAAGTTTATCTAGAGAAATACTTATATGAACTCGACACATTTGGTAACTCAGAGGATGGTACAGCAGAACAACGAGCAGAAGCCAAAGCCCGTGTAGCAAAACTAAGCACCTACAATGAAAATCTTCATTATGTTTTTGTTGAATATCAGGGCGCTAACATCACCCACTGGGCCTTTTCAGACAATGTTGATCCTGACAAAACATCTCAAACTCCTGCGAATAAGCTGAACAAGGACATTTTTTTGCTTGCTGATGCAGATATAGAGACTAAAGGCTCTAGAGTAGATGATTTAGTAGAAGCTCTAGGTCCGCGCTTCTTCCTATTGGAACGGAAAGAAATTGAAAACTATATCCCTCAAAATATCATATTAAAAACTGCTGAGGTCCAGTGGGATACGTTTAATGGTAAGCATGACAGTAAATTGTCTTTTGATGGGCTAGAAGACAATGCATTCGATAGTGAAGACATAGGTATTGGTGCGACCCTAGAGAACTGTGTAACTCGTGATGATCAAGTAAAGTCAGAACGCTTTTTTTATCGTAAAGGAAAACCTACTAAGCTCGAAGGCAGAGGAAAAAACCGCAGAGAAGTAGACTCTCCAAGCTCAGGTAGCACAATCAAAGAGAAAACTGATTTCTGTGAATTGGCAGTCAAAATAATGAAAGGCAAAGATGAAGAGAACCAAGTTGATTGGCAACTAACACCTGAGCTTAATGGTCTGTGCAACAAAATTTGGTCGTTTATTGAAGAATGTAATTCATAAGGACGGTTGAAACGAAAGGTTCGAGTATGCCTGGAACACCTCCCGGCTTCAAAGCTTGAGTTGTCAACGACACATTTTTACGCAAAAGGTTTTATTCAAATTGAGCCCAATTGATAAATTCGTAGATCACGGTTTTACTGCCTCATCAAAGGGTCTGCTTACCCTATTTCTGGTTGGCTTAATCAAACATCTATTAGGTGTAAAATTCGTTGGAACAGAAATTTCTATACCTTGGTTTCCTAAAATCAATTTAGAACACTTGGAAAGGCTAAGTTATCTCTACTGGGGATTAGTGATATACGCGATATGCCGTTATATTCTTGCCAATAGTCAACTAATCAAAGAGATTCTACAAGGTGGTCTTGCCTGGGGTCTACAGAACACATTCTGGGGTAAGCAATTCGTTTATAAATTCCTACTTGATAAAGATACTTACTACACTATTTCGCAAGGTAACAATAGTGTTTATAACGTTATCAAAATAGAAACTTATGAAGACCCTGATACCGTCACTGAAGTTTTTAAACTGTGCTACGACATCAACAACACAATGCGGCATGTTGAGGTCGCTATGCACCCTGCATTCAGTACTACAAGAAAGTATCTTTCAGACCAAGAGTTGAACGATAAGCATTGGGGATTGAGTATATATCGAGGCCCAGATATTATTCCAGAAGATGACTATATATATTACCACGGACACAAGACTAGCTTTAGAGTACGCAGAGAGTTAGAGCTACTCATGCTCTACTCTACTTTCTTGAATATGACTAGAGACTTAAGAACTCTAGATTTACTGTTCCCTTTGATTGCGCTAGTCGGATTGGCGATAGCGACGTTTGCGTAGTGTCAGATCTAGAGCTTAAAGGGAAGCTTAAAGGGACACACACTTCAGGCTTCGAGGAGTAGGCTTTCCACTGTAAACTTCCCCATGATGCCCTCAACGATCTGACACCATGGGAATATTTAATGAAGAATGAACAAGCCGAAACCTCTAATTATGGGCGCAACTAATTAGGGGAGGTTTACACTGCGCTTAACACCCTAGCGCAGTTTGCGATTTCGGTTCCAGCATCATTGGAACTAACGTCAGACCTTAAGCGATACACTTCCCACATGTTCGTTTTTCAACATTCAAACATTGCCTGATATCGAGCGACCTATTAACCTGTGTAAAAAATACAGCACTGGTGTGTTTTATTTATGTCTATCCGCAACTTAAAAGATGGGTCGAAAAAACCCTGGTTCTGCGAGTGTTACCTCAATGGCCGTAAGGGCAAGAGAGTTAGAAAGCGATTCGCGACTAAAGGCGAAGCCGCCGCTTTTGAGCGCTTTGTAACAAGAGAGATAGAAGACAAGCCCTGGGAAGGCGATAAACCCGACCACCGTAGACTTACTCAACTTATCGAGATTTGGTTTACACGCTACGGCGTCACACTGGCTAATGGTGCTGTGGTGTATAGCAAACTACTCAAGATGTCAGATACTATGGGTAATCCAGTTGCTCCCCTTCTCAATGCCAAGTTGTATTCAGAATTTCGTAGTCAGCGTATGCATGGCCAGATTAGTTTTGTCGACGACAGGTGGCAAAAAGCCGCACCGAGTATCGCGACACTCAACTCAGAACTCGCCAGATTTAAAGCCGTATTCAGTAAACTTAAGGAACTAGGTGAATGGAAGCTGCCCAATCCTGTAGAAGAAGTAAAACCATTTAAAGATCACGAACGCAACATGGCTTTCTTACACAAAGAACAGATATCCCTGTTGCTTCAACTAGTTGCACAACACAATCGCAAGGATATGCTCAAGATTGTGAAACTTTGCCTGGCCACCGGAGCACGTTGGAATGAGGCAGCGCAACTTAACGGCTCTCAGCTCACTAAATACAAAGTCACCTATACCAACACAAAAACTAAGAAGAATCGCTCTGTGCCTATCTCTGAAGAGCTATATAACGAGATCCATAAGCCAACTGCTGGCAAGTTGTTTGAAGAGTGCTACACGCCCTTCTGCTACATTCTGAAGAATAAACTTGGCATTACTCTCCCCTCGGGCCAGGCTTCACACGTTCTTCGCCATTCTTTCGCCAGCCACTTTATGATGAATGGTGGCAACATTCTTGTACTGAGAGACATTCTAGGCCATGCCGATATCAGCATGACGATGCGTTATGCACACTTCGCACCCGATCACCTTTCAGAAGCAATCACTCATAATCCAATCACTAATCTGTAGTCTGTCGCCACAAAAATAAATTCTCTGTCGCCACTTTGTCGCCACTTGGTGATTTTTAGACAAAAAAAGAGCCGCAAAAAGCGGCTCTTATTAGTTCGAATTTTCCGAAGTGATCGATTACTTCTCTTTACCGAATACGTTGTTCTCTTGCTCTTGTACGCGGATGAAGGTAGTACGCTTCGTTAGCTCTTTAAGCTTTGCTGCGCCTACGTAGGTACAGGTTGAACGTACGCCGCCAAGGATGTCTGAGATAGTACCGTGAACGCTACCGCGGTATGGCAATAGTACGGTTTTTCCTTCAGCTGCGCGGTACTTAGCAACACCACCTGAGTGCTTGTCCATCGCTGACTGAGAAGACATGCCGTAGAATTTCATGAAGGTTTCACCATCTTTCTCTATGATTTCACCGCCTGACTCTTCATGACCTGCAAGCATACCGCCTAGCATAACGAAATCTGCGCCGCCGCCGAATGCTTTCGCCACATCACCCGCACATGAACAGCCACCGTCACCGATGATCATACCGCCAAGGCCGTGCGCCGCATCACCACACTCAATGATTGCTGAAAGTTGTGGGTAGCCAACACCCGTTTTCACGCGTGTTGTACATACTGAACCCGGGCCGATACCCACTTTCACAATGTCCGCACCAGCAAGAATCAACTCTTCACACATATCACCTGTAACAACGTTACCAGCAGAGATCACTTTGTTTGGGAATGCCGCACGTACTCTTTCTACGTACTCAACTAAATGCTCTGAGTAACCATTCGCGATGTCGATACAGATGAAGATAAGTTCTTCTGAAAGCGCCATGATCTCTTTTGTTTTCTCGAAATCAGCATCAGAAGTACCAGTAGAAACAAACACATTGTTTAGTGTTTTTTGGTCCGCAGATTCTACAAACTCAGCCCACTGTTCTACTGAGTAGTGTTTATGAACGGCAGTCATAACACCGTGTTCAGCGAGCGCCTTTGCCATTTCGAAGCTACCTACCGAGTCCATATTGGCAGCAATGACTGGAGTACCAGACCATTGACGACCGCTATGCTTGAATGTAAACTCACGGGTTAACTCAACTTGAGAACGACTTTTAAGAGTAGAACGCTTCGGGCGGAATAGTACATCTTTAAAGCCTAACTTAAGTTCTTGTTCGATACGCATGATAAATTTTCCTGTAAGCAAATTTACGTGTCGTGCGTTTTCGGTAAACGTTGGCAGACGTTTTACTGAGTTTCGGACACAAAAAAACCGGAGCGTTGGCAGACGCTCCGGTTTTCAGCATTATAGGTCGCGATTTATTTCTCGCAAGACTGATATTTTCAAAATTTTTATGCTACAGTTCGGTTAAGTTGCATACCTAGCCGATGGCAGCTCACGTCCTAAATACCACTTATCCTTTCAAAACAAACACTTAATAACAATCACACAAACGTTTGCGCAATCCTTTACATGGGCAATTAAACCAACCTATAAACTAAATGTTCGATTCGATGTCTCGTTTTGATTAAAAACAGTGGTGTAGAGCTCAACTATTTTTCGCCTCTTGATTAAAAAAATTGGTGATTATTTACCTAAAAAGCCCAAAAACTACAGTTTGAAGAACGACAAATGTTGTTTTTGTTTCTCTGCAAGATCAGAAAGCGCTTCACTTGCGGTGGCACTTTGAGAAATCCCTAACACGTTTTGATTCACCAATTCGGACATATTCGCCATGTTGCCATTGATTTCTTGGGTAACGTGAGACTGTTGTTCCGCCGCTGTTGCCACCTGCGCATTTACAGCATTAATACTGGTGACGGTTTGCGTAATACCCAGCAATGCTCCGTCAGCCTGATTAGTAAGTTGGCTGCTTTTCTCTAGCATATCCAAACTTTTTTGCATACTTTCATTGGCGAGATTCGACTGTTTCTGTAGCTCTTCAATGATCGTTTGAATCTCTACTGTGGAGTCTTGTGTTGTCGCCGCCAATTTTCGTACTTCATCAGCGACAACAGCAAAACCGCGCCCAGTTTCTCCTGCTCGCGCCGCTTCTATCGCTGCATTCAACGCCAGTAAGTTAGTTTGCTCGGAGACACCGCGAATCACTTCAATCACGTCATTCACCCGATCTGATTGAGACTTCAGAGTCATGATAACGTTCGCTGCGTCATTGAGTACTTTGCCCATTTTCACACCTTCCTCATGACTCTGTTCAAATACTTGTTGCCCAGACTTCGCCAACGAATCGGCTTCTTGGGCCGTTAGACCGGCCTGCTGAGCGTTAGCACTGACATTGTCGGCAGCACTTGATAGCTCTTTGACAGCAGAAACAATTTGTTCGATTTCTGCCAGTTCTTTCTCTGCATTGGACTCTGATTGGGTCATAACCTTAGCCAGTACTGTCGAGGCACTCGCAACTTCGTCACTAATGTTCGTTAAGGTACCGACGATCGAATGGAATTGCTTCGCCGTTAGATTAACGTCATTGCTTAGCTTTGAGATTTCGTTTTTGCCCTTTGCGTCAGCTCGAATTGTTAAGTCACCTTGTGCTAACTGGCGCATGACATTTTGCAGGTTGAGGATTGGGCGAACGATCATGCCTGACAGAACCCATGCGACATAAAGCGATAAGCCGAATACCGAAGGCACCAAAATAAACGTCAGTCGTTTTACTTTTACATTTTGCGCCGTTCTCATCTCGACAAACTCACTTGCGAAGGTCGTAATTTGTTGTGAAAGCTGATCAGCGACAATCACCATCTCATCGCCCGCTTGACGATAATTGCGAAGAAAGTCGTTGTATTCCTCTCTACTCAACTGCCCTAACTCTTTCGCGTTAGTAAATTCCGTCACTCGCTCAGACTGCGCTATATAGTTTTTCAGCGCATCGCGAACCGGTTTCACCTGATCGACAAATGTTCCCCGCTGATCAATCAGAGTTAGCTTTGCCTCAATAGCGGACCTTCCTTGATCCAATTTGATATGGAAATCATTGTGATCTTCACTTCCATAGATAGCGTTTAACGCACTGAGCCTGAGTGTGTATACCTCTTCGTCAAGCTCATCCAACGTTTCGGTATAAAACATCAGTGATTCGATGATTTCATTGACCACGGCTTCTTCCGCTAGAATGCTTCTCTTGGTGATAAATAACGCAATAATTAGTGCTAGGGCGGTAAAAAGAACAGGTAACAAAACCTGAGTTCGGATCGAAAAATTATTTAATGATGGCTGCATAATTCACTCTTTGTCAGTCTAAGCTTGCCCTTACTTGTTATTAGCTCGCGTTGGCTAAAAAAGGACTTAAAGCATTTCAAGTAATAGTGTCTGACTGGAGTGAGGTGCTTTTTCGGCAGCAGTATGTCCTGACCAATACTCTAGGTTCAGACGCAATTATATGCAGCCCGACTATAGAACATATGCATTTAGATGACTTTAAAAGTTGTATTAAACTAGGACACTTAGCCAAAAAAGGCCAAGCTAAGCTTGGCCATTACCACAGAATCTTCAGGCAATTCTGCGATTAAAAATCGTAGCGCACTCCAAGGCGTAGAGTATCTTCACCCGTATCTTTGAATCCGTCGGCGTTCGTATCTGTCGACGTTACGCCATTAGAGTAGTAAGAAACATAGGTACGGAAATTACTGTTGAATTTGTAATAACCGACCAGCTCTACACCATCAGTATCATCATATTTACTACCATTTGCTTGCTTGTTCTCCTGATTGGTATAAAGCAACGCAGCGGAAAACTGCTTGGTAAACTTGTATTGAGCCACCACTTCTAAGGCGGTGAACTCTTTGTCGTCCGTCCCTGTCGCTTTATCATCAAGATCACCAATAGAGTAAGTGGCACCAAGATAAAGATTGTCTAGCGTATAGCCGAGACCACCAAGTACTTGTGATTGGCTGCCTAGCCCTTTACCTAGATCTGCAGCCGAAAATGCTAAACCAATATCCAACCCAAACGGCGCAGAATAGATCCCAGAAATACCATAGCCATCCGTGTCTTCTGCACTATTGGCTTGGTAGGTCGCCTGTAGTTTGAAAGATTCAAATGCTCCGCGATACGCAACCACACTGTCTTGCTTGTCGCTTGATGAATTATTTACCTGCTGGATCCCAGAGAATTCGGTGATGTCCGTTAGATCAGAGACAATGACAGACGCCATATCTTGACGACCAAACGATAAGGCATGACCATCAAAATCGACTCCTGCGTACATATAGCGGTTTTCAAATTCGTTTTTGCCTGTGTCTTGCTCTGCTTCGTACACGCCAAATGCTGTCATGCCTTGGGCTATTTCAGACTTCCCTTTTAAATTCAGACGAGCACGAGTACTGTCATCCATCGTGCCCTGAATTTCAGCCCCTTTTGAGGTACCGATAAAGTCACCTCTAAACTCAACACGTCCACCGACTTGAAATTCGGTACCCTCTGCCTTGTAAACGGTCGCTGCCAATGAAGATCCTGATACCAATGCTGCACATACTGCAGACGCTGCCACTGCTAATTTCATCTTACGTTACCTTTTAATATTCAATGAGCTTCAAGCTCGAATGGGTCAATGCGAGATAAATTAATGTGCCGGCGTGACGCTTTGATGGCTGAACCATGACGGTTAAGTGGCGAAATAATGGAAGTAATGTGACAGGACATGCCAAACAAGACCTGCCCTATCGAGATAAAACTGATCGCTAACGTTTGTCTTTAGGAGAGTCCATCACCACCATGGTGGTAATTGACTGAACGTGCCTACACTCACCTAACACATCGGCGTGAAACTTTTTATAACTTGGTAAATCCTTGGTTTCTACTCGGAGTAAATACTCGTTGGCCCCGGTAATGTTGTGGCATTCCACGACTTCATCGACAAAACGCACATGCTGTTCAAACTCTTGCTGAGCCTGCTTTCTATGGCTAGCTAAGCCGATTGAAACATAAGCAATAAATCCGATACCAAGGCGGCTGTTATCCAGAATCACACGGTAACCTTTGATGACTCGCTGCTTCTCCAACTCCTGAACCCGTCTCAGCGTCGCTGACGGCGATAAACCAATACGCTCCGCGAGTTCAACATTGGAGATTCTTCCGTCTGATTTGAGCTCGTGCAATATCCTTTCGTCAAAACGATCCATTTCATCCCTTTATTGTGCAAATAACCAATTAGATTCGAATAAAAACACAAAATTGCTCACTATTCCACCTAATATAGCCATTGACCGGTCAAGAGAAGCTCATCACGCAACTTTGTTGCGATCACTTTGCAATTAGGAACTCTCATGGAATTTGAACAACTCAGTGCTCTCATTTTATTTGCTTTTGTCTCGACCTTTACTCCAGGCCCCAATAACATCATGTTGATGACTTCCGGTGCCAATGTGGGTTATATGCGCACGCTTCCACACATGTGCGGGATAGCATTTGGCTTTGCGTTTATGGTATTGCTTGTCGGCCTCGGTTTGACCAAGGTATTTGAAGCTTATCCAACAGCGCATGTGGTACTGAAATACGTCAGCTTGGCCTATCTGGCTTATTTGGCGCTTAAGATCGCATTAAGTGGTAGAGCATCAACAGTCGATGACTTTAAACCAATGAGCTTTCTTGCCGCAGCAAGCTTTCAGTGGGTCAACCCCAAAGGCTGGTCAATGGCCCTCAGTTCCGTCACCTTGTATAGCAATGGTGGAAGTTGGTTTGAGCTAATGATCATATCAAGTACCTTTTTAATCGTGAACTTTCCCTCTGGTACTTTTTGGATACTGGCGGGACGCGAGTTACAACGTTGGCTAACCAGTACACTTCGTATCCGAAGTTTTAATATCGCGATGGCGACACTGCTGGTCGCCTCAACCCTGCCGATGATCTAGTTGGGCTGAATGTAAATTTACTTAAAGATGCTATCTAACTTGAAATTGTACTGTTAATCTTAAACGCGAATACGAACAATTATCGAGTAAGATATGAAAAAGCCATCTCCACGACAAGTAACCATTTCAGCGACTGAATCCATCACTCCCAACATGCAGCGCATTACTCTTCAGAGTGATGCGATTGCTGATTTCCCTGCCGATTGTGAAGGTAGCTACATCAAATTACTGTTTACACCATCAGGTGGCACTGATCTCACCTCGCTGAGCGAAGGCGATCGCCCTATCATGCGCACTTACACCATCCGCCGCTTTGACGCCGATAACGGTTTGATTGAAGTCGATTTTGTTAAACATATTACTGAGGATCTACAGTGCGGATTTGCCGCTCGATGGGCAATGAGTGCCAAAGTGGGTGAAAGCATTTCTATCGCGGGTCCAGGTGCGATTCAAGATATGAATACAGAAGCGGACTGGTTTTTTATGACCGCCGATATGACCGCGCTGCCAGCACTATCCGCTAAGATCCGCCGTTTACCGCATGATGCAAAAGGCTATGCTGTGATCAAGGTTGTTTCAGAGCTCGATATTCAGCCGATTCAGACACCAACTCACTTTGACGTTAAATGGATTTTCGAAAACGAATCGTTAGTCGACACTGTACGTTCTTTGCCTTGGCATGCAGGTACAACTTCCGTTTGGTGCGCGTGTGAGTTTGACTCTATGCGAGCGCTACGCCAGTACTTTAGAAATGAAAAACAGGTAGAACGAGAACATATCTACATCAGTAGTTATTGGAAACAAGGCGTTGCAGAAGATGGTCACAAAGTGATTAAACGTCAGGATGCGGAACAGCACGACAACTAACTGGGATATAGATTGAGGGAATTTCTCCCTCAATCTGTTCATGAGTGAACCGTCAAACCAACTTCTCAGCGAGAAAATCAATCAACAACCGAACTTTAGGCGATAGATTTCTGTTTTGTGGATAAAGCGCCCAAATACCTTCGCGTTCATCTCGATACTCCGTCAATACTTCGATCAATTCACCTTCGTCCAAAGCTTGTTGAACATAGTGGTCGGGCAGTTGAACTAAACCTAGCCCTCGTTTCGCCGCATCAAGCAGCGCATAGCCTGAATTGCAGTGAATTCGGCCTGTAACGCGTATTGATTTTTCGCTCTTTGCATCCCTAAACCGCCAGTAATCTACTGATCCCACGAGGCACTGATGGCGAGTTAACTCAGATAATGTATGAGGCTCTCCGAACCTGTCTAGGTAGCTCGGGCTAGCACACACGTATAACTGCCGACTTGAGAGACGTTTTGCGATCAAACTTGAATCTTGTAGACGACCGAGGCGGATCGCCACATCAAAGCCCATCTCAATAAGATCCAGCTTCTGGTTGGTCAGCATAAGCTCCAGATCGACCTGTGGGTACTGTTCCAAAAACTGATGCAACAAAGGCGCTAAATTTTGCTCGCCAAAGGTGACTGGGGCGGTCACTTTTAACAATCCCTTCGGCGTTGACTGCATCTGAGTGACCGCCAGTTCAGCCAATTCTAAACCCTCAACAAGATGCTTACATTGCTGGAAATAAACATGTCCTGCTTCGGTGAGGGTGACTTTACGAGTCGTCCTGTTAAATAGCTTAACGGCCAAACGTTCCTCTAGCGTAGAAATACGTCGACTGACCTGCGCAACTGAAGTCGCCAGTTTGTTTGCCGCCGCCGTAAATGAGTGTGTCTCCGCCACCGCGACAAACTCACTGACTCCTTCCCAATTCGCCATCTTCTCACTCTGCAATATTCAAGGGTATCTGGCGGTCAATTATTGCAAAAAAGACAATAATCTCACAAGATTTGAAGTTGTGAATTGTTTAGCAGGATAAGTTCAAAGCAAAAAAACGCGCCTCGATTGTGATAACATGACCTCCTGTTCCGATTCCAAAAGCGACTGAAAATGTCTAAAGTCAAACTGTCACTGAGTATACTCATCATCACAATCGCGCTCGTGCTAGCATGGGTGTTCATCCCCACCCATGTTCGTCTCGGCAACGAAATCCTTAATCAATCCATTGGTGATGGCTACAAACTGGTCGGTCACAAAGCGATATCAACCGATCCTCAAGCAGGTAAGTTGAACCACTTCTTCCTTATCGACCAATCAGCCAGCGTCTCAGACTCAGAGCCTTTTTTGATCACGTCTGACCCATTTATTACCGTGAATAAGGTTGATGACAACAAATTATCGCTCTCGATCAATGGGCGAGTTAAGTTTCTTGATAATGACCTTTGGATCGAAAGACCAGACGGTACAGTGCAACATTGGTACGTCAGTGCGAACATCAATTACGTCCGCTAACCGCTCACTGCGCTAGCATTCCAGACGCAAACAGGTAAAATCACGCCAGTTGTTTTTACCTGTAGTGAATACCCTAATGCACCACCCTCAAGATCTATTTACCCGTTTCTCCACTGATATCGATCATTATTCACTACCCGAGAAATTTACCTTTCCGTTTTACTATCAACCGCACCCATTGTGCGTGCTAGCTGCCGAGCAACTGCAACAACACTTGACGACCCAAAAGCAATGGCAACATAACTTTGGCATCGACGGTGATGCAGCAGGAACTGGTAAAATGTTTGGCGTTCTACTGGTTAAGTCTCCTCAAGGTGAAATTGGTTATCTCTCTGCTTTTTCTGGCAAGATCGCAGACCAAAATCTACTACCAGGCTTTGTACCACCTGTGTTTGACATGCTGGCAGAGGAAAGTTTCTTTCGTTCAGATCTAGCTAATATAACTGAGATCAATAGTGCGGTTTCCCAGCAGCAATCCAACCCCCGTCTTATAGAGCTTAGGCAGACGTTAAGTCAATTACAGCAAGACTATCAGAGCGAAGAACATCAACAGCGTCAAGCCATTATCGCTGGCCGAGCAGCGCGTAAAATGCAACGCGAACGCGGCGAACAAACATTGAGTAGAGCAGAGCTCGATGCGCTGTTAGTCGAGTTAGGCAAAGAGAGTGTCGCTGAAAAAAACAAGCTCAAATACCTCAAGTTAGAGTGGGAAGAAAGAATCGCGGCGATCAAAGCAGCGCTTGATGTCTTGCAGACGTCACTCGAACAACTCAAGCAACAGAGAAAACAGTTGTCCAATACCCTGCAAAACAAACTGTTCAATCAATACCGTTTTCTTAATGCTCATGGAGAACAACAGTCTCTGTCTGCAATCTTTGCGCCGACGACGAGTCCGACCCCACCCGCAGGGGCTGGCGAATGTGCGGCACCAAAGTTGTTACATTACGCCTTTAAGCACAACTTCAAACCATTAGCGCTGGCTGAATTCTGGTGGGGAGTCTCTCCTAAGTCGGAAATTCGACAGCACGCAAAGTTCTATCCATCATGCAATAGCAAGTGCCAACCAATATTAGGTCACATGTTGCAAGGCTTACTGGTTGACGACAACCCACTGGAAGAGAGCTGGGCTCAAGACAAAGAGTTGGAAATCTTATACGAAGACGAAGCGTTAGTCGTCGTGAACAAACCTTCGGGCCTACTTTCCGTGCCAGGCAAGACCATCTCTGACTCTGCCTATACACGCTTACAAATGCGTTATCCCGACGCAGAAGGTCCATTTGTCATCCATCGATTGGATATGGCCACATCGGGATTGCTGGTTTTTGCACTCACTAGACGCGCCAACAAAAGCCTCCAGAAACAGTTTATCTCCCGCAGTGTGCATAAGCGCTATGTCGCTTTGCTCGAAGGTAGTGTTGACCAAGAGAACGGCCAGATAAATCTACCAATGCGAGGGGATCCCGTTGATCGACCTCGCCAATTGGTCTGTTTTGAGCATGGCAAACCCGCTGAAACTTACTGGGAAAAAATCAGCACCACTGACGGGCGAAGCAAGCTCTACCTCTATCCGAAAACTGGACGCACTCACCAACTTAGAGTTCACTGTGCACACCATCTCGGACTAAACCTGCCTATGGTGGGTGATGGATTATATGGTGAGAAAGCAGATCGCTTACATCTACATGCAGAGCGGTTGGAGTTTGACCACCCTTATAGCAAAGAGAGACTAACCTTCTCAGCACCGGCCGAGTTTTAACTCGCAGACAGGACTCATTACGCGGACTCGAAACGGTCAATGCTGTGAGTCTAGTCAGGCTTTTGTTATCTAAGGGTTCAGACCTCAACGTAATCAGTGTAAGACAGTGTCTTAAAGCCAGCCTACAAGGAATGTTCAAATATGTCTGATTACACTGCTACGGTTAAATGGCAACGTGGCGAGCAAGAGCCCTTTAACGACAATCAATACAGCCGAGGCCACACTTGGGAGTTTGATGGCGGAGTCGTCGTTCCCGCCTCATCTTCACCTCATGTTGTACCCCTGCCCTTTTCAGTGGCGGAAAACGTTGATCCTGAAGAGGCGTACATCGCTGCAATCTCCAGTTGTCACATGCTGACTTTCCTTGGCATAGCGGCCAAACAGCGCTACGTTATCGACCAGTACATTGATCACGCTGTTGGCTATATGGAAGAAGACTCGCAAGGAAGAAGCTCCGTGACACAAGTGATTCTGCGACCCAGCATCGTTTTCGTCGGAGACAAGCAACCAACGTTTGAGCAGTTGCAAAAACTCCATCACCTTGCTCATCAACACTGCTTCATTGCGAATTCAGTCAAAACAGAGATAACCACTGAAATCCTTGCTTAGAGGCAGTAAAGCGAGAGAAACAAAGCTAATCAAAATGACACACTTCATGCTACACTCAGCGTCAATTATGGGGTAAACGCCCACTACGATAAAAAACCTGAGTGTAACCATGCCATTCTCCAAACTTGGCCTGAGCCAACCGATCACCGACGTGATTTCTCAACTTGGCTACAGCAAGCCAACTACAATTCAACAACAAGCGATTCCAGTAATTTTACGTGGTGATGACCTTATCGCTGCGGCACAGACGGGAACGGGTAAAACCGCCAGCTTTGTTCTGCCAATTTTACAAAAGCTCAGTCAAGGGCAAACCCAGCGTAAGAAACGTATTCGCGCTCTAATCCTTGCTCCTACCCGCGAGCTTGCAATGCAAGTTGAGCAAAAGGTACAAGATTATAGTAAGAATCTGTCTCTCACATCTCTCGCTATGTACGGTGGCGTCGATGAGAGTAGCCAGAAACAAGCATTAATCGATGGTGTCGATATTCTGGTTGCAACACCAGGCCGCCTAATTGATATGTATGGCAAACGCGCAGTGCATTTCGATGAAGTCGAAGTGTTGGTACTCGATGAAGCTGACCGAATGCTCGACATGGGCTTCATTGAAGACATCAACAAGATTCTCGATCGTTTGCCTACCGATATTCAGCATCTCCTGTTTTCGGCGACCCTGTCGAACAAGGTGCGCGATCTGGCTAAAACCGCGGTTCATGACCCGTATGAAATCTCTATTGCGGCCAACCAAGCATCAAAGAAAAACATAGAGCAATGGCTGATAACGGTAGACAAAGACAGAAAATCAGCGCTGCTGAGTCATCTGATCAATGAGAATGACTGGGATCAGGCGCTGATTTTTATCGAAACTAAACATGGCGCAGCCAAGTTGGCATCACAGCTTGAAAAGCGCGGCATCATTGCTGAAGCATTCCACAGCGGCAGAAGTCAGGCGGTACGTTCACAACTACTCGCTGACTTCAAAGCAGGCAAAATTAAATACATGATTGCGACAGGCGTCGGCGCTCGCGGTATTGATATTGAAGGGCTATCGAGAGTCATTAACTATGACCTACCTTTCCCAGCAGACGAGTATGTTCACCGCATAGGTCGTACAGGTCGTGCGGATGCGCAAGGTGAAGCGATCTCATTTGTCTCGAAAGATAACTTCAAGAACCTTTGCATGATCGAATCTCGTTTAGGTCACTTGATTGAGCGCCGTGAAATAGAAGGTTTTGAACCTCGTAAGCCAGTGCCGATTTCAATCTTAAACTATGTGCCAAAACACAAACGCCAACAAAAGGATAATTGATGAACGCGCCAACTAAAATTACCTTTTTTGAGTTTCTGACTCCGTTGATCACGGCGGGAAAAAAGACCATTACCATCCGTGATGAGTCTGAGTCCCATTATGTTCCAGGAACAGAAGTGGAAGTGTACACCTTAGAAACTGACCAAAAAGTCTGCAACATAAAGATACTGTCGGTTAAACCACTCCACTTTGATGATATCAACGAGTTCCATGCCGAGCAGGAGTACATTGAACTCCCAAAACTCAAAGCACTGATTAGGGAGATCTACCCCGATACAGACACCCTTTTCGAAATCAGTTACGAGCTCGTTTAAGAGACCTAACGCAGGCAACCAACGGTAGCCTGCGTATTCTCATCCAGTTAATCTTGGTTTCCACCTTTTCGTTCATTATTGCCCTGTTCGTTCGGCCATCCCCTCAGCAAGTCCTTTTATATGTCGCGAAAAACAAAACTAGACGACTGGTCTAATTTAAAATATAGTAGCGCCATGAACGCTAAAACCCAAGACACTCGTCAACATATACTCGAAGTAGGCTACCAATTGGTCGTCGCTAAAGGCTTTACTGCGGTTGGCCTATCCGAACTGCTTAAAAGTGCAGATGTACCTAAAGGTTCTTTCTATCACTACTTCAAATCAAAAGAACAGTTTGGAGAAGCTCTTATTGAAGAGTACTTCAAAACTTATCTGACACGAGTCGGTGACTTATTGTCGAATGACAAGGCAACAGGCCGTGAACGCCTGCTTGATTATTTTTCACGTTGGTTAGATGTCGACAACGGGATGTGTAACGCCAATAAGTGCTTGGTGGTAAAGCTAAGTGCTGAAGTATCGGATTTATCAGAACCTATGGGGTCAAAGTTGGCGTCGGGTGCAGAAAAGATAGTTCAGTTGCTGGCCAAGTGCATTCAATCTGGTATTGAAGATGGTTCAATTCACCGTCGTGATGCTGATCAAATGGCACGTCAGCTCTATCAGCAATGGCTTGGGGCAAGTTTATTGAACAAATTACATCAAGATGGCCGCAATCTGGAATCTTGCTACATTGCGACTCAACAACTTTTAAACAGTTAATAATACCCGCCACTTTACACGGCGGGATTTTTTGAAATACTAACTAGACGACTGGTCTAATAATAAGGAACTACCCATGACTAATTCAACGAATCGCCGCATTGTTCTCGCTTCTAGACCGGTAGGTGCTCCGGTCGACAGTAACTTCCGTCTTGAGAATGTCGATAAACCAACACCTGCCGAAGGCGAAATGCTACTTCGCAGTGTTTACCTTTCTCTTGATCCCTACATGCGTGGACGTATGAGCGATGCTAAATCTTACGCCGATCCTGTTGCGTTGGGTGAGGTGATGGTTGGCGGTACCGTTTGTCAGGTAGAGCAATCCAACCACCCTGACTTTGAAGTCGGTGAATGGGTTCTCGCCTTTACTGGTTGGCAGGACTACGGCATTTCAAATGGCGAAGGTCTCATTAAGATGGGTAAAGCACCTTCTCATCCATCTTATGCGTTAGGCGTTATGGGTATGCCAGGCTTCACAGCTTACATGGGGCTGCTAGACATTGGTCAGCCTAAAGCGGGAGAAACTCTAGTCGTTGCAGCTGCGACTGGCGCAGTAGGCTCTATGGTTGGTCAAATTGGTAAGCTAAAGGGCTGTCGAGTTATCGGCGTCGCTGGTGGCGAAGAAAAATGCCGTTACGCTAAAGAACAGTTAGGCTTTGATGAATGTATTGATCATAAGGCCGACGATTTCGCCGAGCAGCTAGCAAAGGTGTGTGATAAGGGTATTGATATCTATTTCGAGAACGTTGGCGGCAAAGTATTTGATGCAGTAATGCCTCTACTAAATACCAGCGCTCGTGTTCCTCTGTGTGGATTAATTTCTCAGTACAACGCGACAGAACTGCCTGCTGGACCAGACCGCATGTCAATGCTCATGGGTCAACTGCTGATCAAACGCATTAAAATGCAAGGCTTTATCATTTTCGACGACTACGCTCACCGCTATGGCGAATTTGCAGCAGACATGGGGCAATGGTTAGCTGAAGGTAAAATTCACTACCGCGAGCATCTGGTTGAAGGTCTAGAAAACGCACCACAAGCCTTTATCGGTCTACTGGAAGGAAAAAACTTCGGTAAACTCGTTGTTCAAACCAACGCTGCACTTTGATCTAAACGTAGTGATAAAACACTAAAACATCATGCCAATAAAGGGCTCACTGTGGTGAGCCCTTTTTGCTGTTTCGAATCCAACCCAAACCGTCCTCAACTCTCTTTTCAAATCCGCGCTATTTACCTGACGATAAAATTTGGCAATCCAGCAAAACCTACACTAAATTTATTGATGAAACCAAATAGGAAAAGAGGTGCATATAGCACCTCTCTATTGGCTTTGCTCTGTAGGATCAATGAGGGGTGAACCATGAAAAGCTTCGATTTTTTTAGACTGTTTGACACCAAAGAGCTGTTTATTTTTTACTGATTTTTGCCTAGTGCTTTAATCAATACAGAAGTATCCATACGGCCATAGCCATCTTTTTGCAGTTGAGCGTATCGTTGGTCAATATCTTGAGTCAGAGGCAACTCGATACCAACTCGTTTTGCTTCTTTAAGACAGAACCCAAGATCTTTACGCATCCAATCGATGGCGAAGCCGAAATCAAACTGATCGTTAGCCATAGTAACCGCGCGATTCTCCATTTGCCATGATCCTGCGGCGCCATGCTTTAAGGTATCAACTACCTTTTCAACATCAAGACCCGTTTTCTGCGCAAGCAAAATGGCTTCGCTGAGGCCTTGCAATACCGCACCCACACAGATCTGGTTAACCATCTTACAGCGCTGCCCCTGCCCGTTTTCACCAAACAGGCTGACTTGTTTCGCATAGGCATCCATCACTGGGGATACCGCATCGAAAACACTCTGATCGCCACCGCACATGATGGTTAATACGCCATTTTCTGCGCCTGCTTGCCCACCAGAAACAGGGGCATCAATAAAGGCATTTCCATTCTCTTTCGCCGCATCTGCCAACTCAATCGCCAACTCTGCCGACGTCGTCGTATGGTCAACCAATACTGCTCCTGGTTTTAGTCCCGCCAATATACCATCTTCACCGTAAACAACACTGCGTACGTCATCATCGTTACCAACACAGACAAAAACCACATCGCAATCTTGCGCGGCTTCTCTCGGTGTCGCACACGCTGTTCCTTGATACTCTTCAGCCCAACGCTCTGCCTTAGCCGATGTGCGGTTATACACCTTAGTCTGGTTTCCCGCTTTGCTAAGATAACCCGCCATTGGGTAGCCCATCACTCCTAATCCGATGAAGGCGACTTTGTTGCTCATGACTCTATCTCTCTGTTATAGATTGTTGTTTTGCCAGTGTACTAAACAATGGCAGACAAATTAACTTCTGAAACGAACTGTTGTTCACATTCGGAAAGTACGCGAACTAAGCATTATTTGTAACGATAAGGTCTGATTAACGAACAACCTTTATCCATTTACAAAACAAATCGCCCCAGCGGAGGCGATTAAAATTGTTGAGATATCATTGATATGCTCTTTTACTCACTTGGCTAATTGTGCCAGAATCAACGCAGTTACTTCCATGTTTAATAAGTTGTCACATGAATTATCAAGCCGCTATCTTCGATATGGATGGCCTTTTACTCGACACTGAACGTGTCTGTATGCGCGTCTTCAAAGAGGCCTGCGCCACAACCCATCAACCTTTCCATGAAGAGGTTTACCGATCGATTATCGGTTGTAACTCTGCAACCATTGAGAAGATCTTTCGTCAGGCTTATGGCGAGCACTACCAAACTGTGCACGATGAGTGGCGAGTCAACTACAACGCTATCGTCAAGCATCAGGCAATACCTGTCAAAGATGGCGTCATAGAGCTACTTGAGTGGCTAAAAAGCCACAAGATTCCGACGGCTGTCGCCACTTCAACACATAAGGATGTCGCGACTTTTAAACTTAAACTGGCAGGCCTCGATAAGTATTTTGATAGCCTGACTTGTGGTTGCGAAGTGTCACATGGCAAACCTGATCCAGAGATTTACCTACTTGCCGCAACGCGTTTGGGAGTAGACCCGACTCAGTGTCTCGCGTTTGAAGACTCAAACAATGGTGTACGTAGTGCAGTGGCAGCGCGAATGACTACCTATCAAATTCCAGATCTGCTTGAACCTAGTGAGGATGTGATCGCCCTTGGCCACCATATCCTGCCATCACTGCATGATGCCCTAGCCGATTTAAAACAGCAGTAATCTCGACAGCGAGTAAGCATCTCTCTTCATTGGCTTACTCGCGACTTCATCGTCGACCATCTTGTCGGATACAGCACCTCGCCCTTATACCCTTTACCAATTTTCAATAACTAAGCGTTCTATAGGCAGTTTGATACTTAGGGTTTTTATCTCCAAAAGAGACCCAATAATAGTATTGAACGCAATCCGAATAAGGAACGACAATGACAACTCAATACGTACCACCTAAAGTTTGGAAGAACGAACCTAGCTCAGGCAACCAGTGGGCAAATATTAATCGCCCAGAAGCAGGGGCTCGATTTGAAAGGGAACTGCCTGTTGGCGAACATCCCCTTCAGCTCTACTCTTTAGGCACTCCAAATGGCCAAAAAGTCACCATTTTATTGGAAGAGTTGCTCGCCCTTGGCATTAAAGAGGCGGAGTATGATGCGCACCTAATTAAGATTGGGGATTCCGATCAGTTCTCTTCAGGATTCGTTGCCGTAAACCCGAACTCTAAGATACCTGCGTTGGTCGATAATTCAGGCGAAACACCTGAGAACGTGTTTGAATCGGCGTCAATTTTGGTTCACTTAGCAGAAAAATTTGGCAAGTTCTTACCACAAAGTGGACCTGCCCGTACTCAAACCTTCAACTGGTTGTTCTGGGCGCAAGGTTCCGCTCCATTCTTGGGTGGAGGTTTTGGCCACTTCTACGCGTATGCCGATGAGAAGCAAGAATACCCAATTAACCGCTTTGCGATGGAAGCAAAACGTCAGTTAGACGTACTGGACAAGCAGTTGGCAAACAACACCTTTGTCGCTGGTGAAGAGTACACAATTGCGGATATGGCAATCTGGCCATGGTATGGAAACCTAGTACTAGGCAAATTGTATAACGCGGCTGAGTTCTTACAGGTAGAGAGTTACACCAATGTGGTCCGTTGGGCCAAACAGATTGAATCTCGTCAAGCCGTACAGCGTGGACGTATTGTAAACCGACCATTTGGTGAAGAGTGGGAACAAGTGCTCGAACGCCATAGTGCAGAGGATATCGATAAAGTCATGGCGTTAAAGCCAGAGTAAGATAACTGGTGCAGGATGATGTGGGGAATGCGATATAGAAAGTACACATCCTTGTGTCGTATTGCTCTGTGTTAAATCCAAACCAGAGACAACAGCAAAAATGGTAAGGCAATTGCCGACGCCATTTTTGCTAACGCCAAAAATTCTCGCATCATCACTTCACGCTTAGGTGAAACAATCGCTGTAGAATATGACGCCGCAACTTGTGCACTGTTCATAAATCCTCAAACGGATAGAGTGTTAAGGAGCGGCAATTCTATAGACTGCCTGTTACGAGTTCAACCTAAGTAAGAGCTGAGTTTGTTTCGTCCAACTAGCACCATTAAAGAAACCCAATCTTGGTGATCACCATTTTATGGTCAGAGCCATTTGGATGATTGATACTTCGTCGTTCACATATCCGCCTTCCTTCTAAGGATGACTTTAACCATAAGTGATCAATCGCAATCATTGAAAAATCGGGTGTCGCAACCTCTTGAGTCCAATTAGGCCAACTCGCCACTGGCACCGTTTGAAAACTTGGCAAAATCTGACCAAACCTCAGGCTAACCGCGGATAGGTTGAAATCCCCAACCACCAGCATTTCATCGCTCGGATAAAGTTCAATGATAGATTCTATCGTCCTTATCAAGGCATTACGTCGATACCAGAGCTCTTTAGTCCTTGGTGAAGGAGGATGTGCAGCAATAAAGGTCACCGCACTATGCTTATTTGGCATCCAAACACCGTGTATGATGGCTTGCTGATCTGGCGTCATGTACACGGAGACGTCTCGCAGCGGCGCTCGACTCAAAATCATCTGACTAGAAGGGTAACCAATTCCCTCTTGTCCACCGTAGTAATAGGGATAAACATCATCGAGTGTTTTGAGTTTTTCACCTATTTCAGGCGCTACCTCTTGCAGCACGACTAAATCCGTGGGATTTGATAGCAAACGGTTTATAAATTGATTGATGTCTCTGTTGCCGTAGTAAAGATTAAACTGACTCACCGTGATCGGATTGACGCAGTTGGTAACTAAAGTGTGCTGGGATTTTGGAGCGAGGAGGAAGAACACACCCGATAACAAAAGAGATACGACACCCTGCGCCCAACACTTCTTCCATATCAAGGCCAACGCGAGTCCCCAGTAGATCAACAGAAAGACCGCCGGAAACGCGACAATGTTTTCTATCCACCAAGTCGATTCATAAAATGAAAGTCCTACCCATGCTAATGTTGGACTGAAGATCAATAACCAGACTAAGCTGCGCTTTATCAATCGGCTCTCCTTACGAACGATATCAACCAAGTATGCGTCAAGCTGTCACATTTCTCCGCTACACTATGAAATATAGCTCAACTCAAGTGACTAATAGTCAGATTCCCCAAGTATAAATGCATAATTATGCACCTCTAATCTTGAGAAAGTGGTTCGGAATGCAATTCAATACATACCGTGAGATCTCAAATTGTTAAGATTTAGAACAATTCGCATTGATATCTTTAACATTTCATTAAACGATTGCTATAATCTAAGTTCTTATTTTTAGGCAACTTACGGTATTACATGACCAAGCTGACGGATAAAAAACTGCTGAACTTAATTACTTATGCTCCAGCTTCCATCGTTGCTGTCTTCACTCTATTCTGGATAATCCTTACCGCAAGAGACGTCATTCTAAATTCAGAAGAGCAATTACGCGCATTACGCCAAGAACACCAACAACAGCAACTGGCAACCCTAACCAGCCGAGTCGAATATGTTGAGCAGCAAATCCGCTACGCACGCACTCAAACAGAAGCCGAACTAGAACGCACGATCAAAGAGCAGATATATCAAGCTCACAACATCGCGACGCGCCTATACGAAAGCAACAAACATTTACCCGAGGCGGAAGTTACCAAACTTATTACCGATGCCCTTCGCGATATACGTTTCAATAACGGTCGTGGTTACTTCTTTATCTACAAAACCGATGGTCTGAGCATCATGCATCCCCTACTTCCTCGTGTGGAAGGCACATCTTTGTGGGATTTTAAAGATGTTCGCGGCAGCTACATCGTCCGCGAGATGGGAGAAGAGGTAAAAAAACATGGCGAAGCCTTCTATCGCTGGTGGTTTGTTAAGCCAGATAACAAAAATAAAGAGTTTGAAAAAGTGGGCTTTGGTAAGTACTTCGAACCCTATGACTGGTTTATCGGTACGGGCGACTATGTCGTCGATGTAGAAAATGACATCAAGAAAAGGGTTCTTAACTGGTTGATAAATCTTAGATTTGGTCAATTTGGCTATGTGTTCGTCATCGAAAATGACGGAACGATTCTTTCGCACATTGACTCTGAGTTGATTGGCAAGAATGCGTATAACCTCGACAGTTCCGAATCTTTACAGGGCGCTTCAGCCCTCATGAACGCCAATAAAGAATTTGTACACTACAAAGCGACCTTTGGACCTGAAGATATCTCAGATTACTCTAAAACCAGTTACGTCGTTCAAGATGAAAGCTGGCAATGGACAATCGGCGCCGGTGTGTATGATGAAATCAATATGCGCTATCTCGCCTCTGTCGAGCAGCAGGCGAAACTGGAGCAACGCAGCACCTTACAGCAGCTGTTAGTCATTGGCTTAAGCACAACCGCTATCGTGGCTCTGTTCTCCATTGCTTTAAGCCGTCTCATCGCCAAACGCTTTAAGCGATTTGAAAAACGAATCAACAACGACTTCGAGCATTTGCAATCCACCAAAGATCAATTGGAGTACATTGCTTCCCATGATGAACTCACTGGCCTACCCAACCGTTCCCAGTTACATCAACGCATTAGAGAAGGCATCAAGCAATCGGAGCAAGCATGTTGTCAGTTAGCGGTGATGTTTGTCGACCTTGATGACTTTAAGAAAGTTAACGATTTATATGGTCACTCAGCGGGAGACCGTCTACTCAGTGAAATCGGTAAGAAGTTTGAGGCATTTCTTGGGCCCAACGATTATGTAGCGCGTTTTGGTGGCGATGAATTTATCTTCTGTTTCTCCGGCTTAACGAATCTTGCTGAAACCGAAGCAAAAGTAGACAGTATTAAGCAAGTCTTTACTCAGCAATTTGTCATCGATGGCAAAGTGCTATTTGCCAGTTGCTCTATCGGTGTCTCTATGTACCCTTCCGATGGTGATGAACCCGAAGAACTCATTTCCAAAGCTGATATCGTGCTCTACAAGTCGAAGGCTCGCCAAAAAGGTGATGTACTGTTTTTCGATAGCAGTATTAACAAACAAGTTCAGTATGACTTCCTGCTCGAACGCGAATTACGCGGTGCGGTTGAGCGTGGTGAGCTTTCCGTGGTCTATCAGCCACAGATTTGTGCCGACAGCGGTAAACTGTATGGAGTTGAAAGCTTGCTACGTTGGAGCAATACTCAGCTTGGCCATGTGTCTCCACTGGAGTTTATTTCTCTGGCAGAAGAGATTGGTCTGATACATCAGTTAGGCGACTTTGTGATTAACAAGGCGTGTGAGGAGTTCAGCCAGTTGTTCCCTTCACCTCAATTTGATTTGGTTCTCTCAATCAACATCTCACCAATGCAGTTGATGAATGAACAACTTATTCCTAACTTGCTGGCGGCAACCGCTCGACACCAGTTGCCTAACCATCGAGTTACATTAGAAATCACCGAAAATGTCCTGATTAGCGATCTCCCTAAAGTTGCGCCTGTCATTAGCAAATTGAAGGAACTTGGGTTCACGATATCACTAGACGATTTTGGTACAGGCTATTCATCGTTAAGCTATCTGAGCAACCTACCACTCGACGAGCTCAAAATTGATCGAGTCTTCGTCGACAAGATGTTGAGTTCGGAGCAGAGTGACTCGCTCGTTAAAGCGATCCTTGCTATTGCCAAGTCTGCGGAAATGCGTGTCGTTGCTGAAGGGGTCGAAACGGAAGCGCAGAGAAAGATTTTAATAGAGTACGGATGTGATGTGCTCCAAGGCTATTTAATTGAGCGCCCTATCAGTGTCGATCAATTAGCAGAAAAGTACGCGTCGACCCTACAAGAAAACTCGATGACGGAGACCAATCTGTAGCCCGAAGATTTCATATTTGGAATTTATCTTTGCACTTTTACTGTTTAACCAATCGTGACAAAAGTGTTACTTTAAACGTCATTGGTTACACTGATATAAAGAAATTCCAAAGACCGAACACTCTTTATAACAGTTTAAATAAGGATATGGACCAACAATCTCCAAACAAACAATATGAATTGTTGCCCTTTTTAGCCCGTGCAGTTGCCCACTGTACGGGCATTTTCTTTTCTAGCATGCCCACTTACGCGACACGTCACAAATTAATCACTTGTTTAAATATTGATTAATTTTTGTCGTATCGAACAAATCACAGCCACACTATAATTAATCGTCTGTTTAATATAAGAGATTTTGGTGTGACGATTAAGCCACGTAAAGCAGGGCGTCCCAGTGACAGTATCGATGCTCGACAACAGCTGATCCATCAAGCCAGAGAGCTGTTTACTGTCATGGCCTACGATAAGGTATCGACTCGACTTATCGCCAATCGCGCAGGCGTCAATGTTGCCATGATCCGCTATTACTTCGGCAACAAAGAAGGATTATTTGAAACCATGTTGCGTGAAACCTTAGAGCCAATGCGACGGCAAATGCAGGCGCTGTTAAAAGAGAGTTCCCAGAAGAACTTTCTCGATCTCATGCGAACTTACTATCGTGAGATGGTCAAGGTGCCGCAATTCCCGCGCTTAGTCGCTCAAGTCATGCACATGGACGCAAGCGAAACACAACGCAAATTATTGGAGAAGGTTTTTCTCGATATCAGCCAACCAATGCAACAGGTTATGTTTACTAAACTCGTCGAGGGCAAAATCCTCAGGCCAGATGCTGACCCGAAACTGTGTAAGGTCTCCTACATCAGTCTGATGGTCTTTCCATTTATTGCACCGCCTGCTTTGCTCGCGATTCATGGCATTGAACTGAATGAAGCCTTCTTAGACCAACTACTCGAACATAACATCAAACTCATGACTCATGGATTTCTGCAATCCAACGACCAGCAGGATTAACATCAATGAAAATTAACAAGAAACTACTGTTCTTCCCCGCACTCGCTGTTGGCGTGATCACCCTGATTGTTGCGGTAAAAATGAAACCTGATTTGCCCGTTAAACCCGCAGGCGATCGCGCCCGTTTAGTCGAAACCGCAACGTTAGAACTCAGGTCAATGGCTCCGCAAGCTATCGGGTTTGGTAAAATTGCCCCTAAGTTAGAGTGGAAAGCGATCGCCGAGGTCACAGGTAAAATCGTCTTCCGCCATCCGAGACTTGAAAAAGGGCAAGTCCTTCAAGCCGGAACAGAAATCCTGCGTATCGACCCACTCGATTACGAACTAAAACTGGTTCAGGCTCAGGCTGATCTCAAATCTGCTCAAACCTCTTTAGCTAAGCTGAATCAAGAAGAAGATAACCTTAAACAAACCTTAAAGATCGAGCGCAACCGACTTGAGATTGCGAACAAAGAGTTACAACGGAAACAGAATCTGCGCACTAAAGGGCTAACGTCTCAATCAGATGTCGATCAGCAAGAACAAAGTGCGTTATCACAACGCAAGCTGGTTCTGGACATCGAAAACCAAATTGGGCTGATGCCAGATGAAAAACGTGTCGCGCAAGCCTTAGTTAAAGTCAATGCATCGAAGGTTGATGAAGCACAGCGTTCCCTTGAGAAAACCATTATTACGCTTCCGTATGATCTGCGCATTGCCTCAGTCGATGTCGAGCAGAATCAAGTTGTGAACCTCCAGCAAACTATGGTCACCGCACATGGTATGGGCGTGATGGAAGTAGAAGCGCAGTTATCGATTCACGACATGCAGACCCTAGCGTCGAGTCTTGGCGAGTTTGGCCGCGATGCGAATGGCATTCCTCAGCCTGACATGACCTTCATTGACGCTTATATCGAACTGAGTAGCGGAAGCTTGAAGGCAACATGGCCTGCCAAAGTTGCCCGTATCAGTGAAACGGTTGACCCAAATCAGGCCACGGCGGGCGTGATTCTAGAAATCGAACAAGATTACCGCAACCTTAACCCGACGTCCGCACCGCCACTGGTCAATGGTATGTTTGTTCGAGCGGTCATTGAAGGTCAGGCTAATCCAAGTTGGGTCATCCCTGAACGCGCTTTGCACGGTGACAAAATCTATCTCATGAATCAGGAAAACCAGTTGGAAATCCACGCTGTCCAAGTTCTGTATCGCCGAGACAACCAAGTAGTAATCGATGGTGATTTCAATCAGGGGGACCAACTGATTGTAAATGATCTGCTTCCTGCCATTGAAGGGATGCTGCTTAAAACAGCGAACAATAGCGATCAGGAGTCAACGCAATGATCCGATTCTTTGCCAAGCATCCTACAGCCGCCAACCTGATGATGCTCGCCCTATTGGTACTTGGCCTTACCTCATTACCCAACATCAAAAGGGAGACTTTCCCCGAGTTTGATCCACCCTATATTATGGCTGGCGTCGTCTATCCTGGTGCATCTCCTCAAGAAGTCGAGGAGAGCATCTGTGTAAGAATGGAAGATGCCGTCGATGGATTAGCCAATATCGAAGAGACCCAATGTGAAGCCGTTGAAGGCTCAGCGCGCCTGATCCTCAAGCTCAATGAGAAAGCCGATATTGGTCGGATGCTGGTTGATGTTCAGACGCAAATCAACTCTATCAATGACTTCCCTCAACAGATTGAGTCCCCTGTTGTTCAAGAGCTAGACTGGAACGAGCCTGTCGTTGATGTCGCGATCACTGCCGATACCACTTGGCCTGAGCTAAAAGCGTATGCTGAACAGCTTAAACGGACGTTAAAGCTCGATTATAGTGTTTCGCTGGTCGATATAGCTGGCTTTTCGGATCACCAGTTTAGAGTCGAGCTTGATGGGCAAGCGATGCGTCAATTGGGTCTAAGTGTTGGCGATATCGCCGATCAGATTGGTCGTCAGAATATCAAACTACCAAGCGGAAGCGTTGAAACTCCCGACAAAAACTTCCTTATCCGTTTCGATGAGCGACGCATCACTCCACAAGAAATGGAAAGTATTGTTGTCGGCTCAGGCCCTAATGGATCGCTTATACGTCTTAGAGACATCGCGACCATCACCGATCGCTTCGAATTGGACGAACAAAAAGTGCTATTTGATGGCCATCCTTCGGCACTACTTAAAGTCAGTAAAAACAAAGAAGATGATGCGCTGCGTATCAAAGAGCGTGTCGCCCAGTTTGTCGAAGAACAACAGGCTATTGCGCCGATGGGTGTCAAACTTGAGCTGACTAATGACCTCTCATCCGTATTGTGGGATCGCTTAACCATGATGGTACGCAACGGCTGGCAAGGTATTGTCTTAGTGTTTGCTACCATGTGGTTGTTCTTCACCCTTCGTTACTCATTTTGGGTTGCTGCCGGTTTGCCTGTCGCGTTTCTTGGCGGTCTGTTCTTAATGGCGCAACTCGGACTGTCAATCAACATCATGTCGCTGGTTGGTCTTCTGATGGCAATAGGCATCATGATGGATGATGCCATCGTGATCGCCGAGTCTATCGCATCACACCTAGATCGGGGTGAAGAAGTGGATGACGCAGTGATCAAAGGGGTAAAAAAGGTTCTGCCCGGCGTTATCTCTTCGTTCCTAACCACCGTGTGTATCTTTGGCAGTCTGTTGTTTCTCGAAGGAGAGATGGGGGCGGTTCTGAAAGCCGTTCCGCAAGTGCTGATTTTGGTTCTAACGTTAAGCTTGGTGGAAGCATTCTTAATCCTTCCTAACCACTTATCCCATTCGTTACACCGCGAAAAAAACGATAAACCACCTGCTAAGTTCAAACAAAAGCTCCTCGATAAGTTTGAGAACTTCCGTAACACTACCCTAGTCAATGGTGTCGAAAAAGTTGTCGAATACCGCTATGCCTTCCTCGGTGGTATCGTGGCGTTACTTCTGATTTCAATCGCAACCATTGCTGGTGGGCTACTTAAATTCCAACCATTTCCAGAATTAGATGGCGATATAGCGGAAGCTCGTATCATTTTACCTCCCGGCTCGTCTCTCTCCCAGACCGAAGCGGTGGTCGATAAAATCGTCGCTTCCGCTCGTAAACTGGATAAAGAGTGGAGTGAAACTGTCGAAAATGGCACACCGCTCATCGAGCATATTACCAGTCAGTTTAACGCCAACGCGGACGCCAACGAATCTGGCCCTCATATCGCGACCGTCAGGCTTGACTTGCTCGGGGCAGAAAGCCGCAACACAGTCATCGATGAGTTTATTGCCGCATGGAGAAAAGACATTGGAGAACTCGCCGATCCTATCTCTCTGGTATTTAAACAACCGACTATGGGACCTGGAGGGCGAGCCATTGAAATCCGCGCCAAACATGATGATCTTAACGCGTTAAAAGCAGCCTCGATCGATATTCAGCAGTACTTAAAAGAGTTTGATGGCGTTCACGGCGTGCTCGATGACATGCGCATGGGTAAAGAAGAGGTGCTCGTCAAACTAAGACCGGGCGCTGAAACCTACGGAGTCAATGGTCAGCTTATCGCCAACCAACTGCGAGCCGCTTTCTTTGGTCAAACGGCCGATGAAATTCAGGTTGGCGTCGAAAACATCTCCGTTGAGGTGCGATTAAACAAGGTTCAAGCGGGCGATCTGCAACAGTTAGCTAACTTCCCGATCATTGTCGCTGACGGTAGCCAAATTCCCTTGGCAACCATCGCGACGCTCGATTTCCAGAGAAACTATGTGCGCATACAGCGCATTGACGGATTGAGAACCATCAGTGTCTTTGGTGATACAGACAATACCAAAGTCAACTCAACCGCTATCATCAATCAGTTCCAGAAAGATGAAGCACCTAAGTTAATGGCTAAATATCCGGGGCTACGCTTTGATTTTGAAGGAGAGGCAAAAGACACAGCAGAGACCAGTTCTTCGATGGCGAAAGGCTTCTTGCTCGGACTGTTCGGTGTATTCACCATCTTGAGCTATCAGTTCCGCAGCTACTTAGAACCGTTTGTGGTTATGCTTGCCATTCCACTCGCTTTCATCGGTGTAGTATGGGGACATATTCTGCTTGGTCACTCACTCAGTATGCCAAGTATGATGGGTTTTGTTTCTCTGGCGGGGATAGTGGTCAATGACTCTATCCTACTGGTGCAGTATATCCGTCACCATGTGGATGAAGGCGACAATGTCCATGACTCGGTTGTAAAAGCTAGCAGAGAGAGGTTCCGCGCGGTATTCTTGACGTCCATGACTACGGCTGCGGGCTTGCTACCACTACTCACTGAAACCAGCTTGCAGGCGCAAGTGATTCAGCCGCTCGTGATCTCTATCGTCTTTGGTATTTTTGCCTCCACACTTCTGGTGCTGTTTATGATCCCCGCCGCCTATGCCGTATTGGCTGACTTCGGTTTGGTTCATAAACATGAAGAAATTTGATGGTCGAAACATCAAAGTAAAAATAAGCCAGACAAGATGTCTGGCTTATTTTTTTATCTACCGAGATCATTTCTCAAGACGTAGTTTGTGCCTTCGCTTTCGCTCGTGGAAGCACGCGTTTTAGCTTGCCGAACACACCTTTGATATCCTCCAACATCAAATAGAGACATGGGACGAGAACCAGCGTCAGCAGTGTTGCAAACAAAACGGCGAAACCGAGTGCGACCGCCATAGGTATGACGAACCTAGCCTGAAGACTGGTTTCAAACATAATCGGTAGTACACCGACAAAGGTAGTAATGGAAGTCAGTATGATGGCACGGAATCGAGCACAGCCAGCTTCTATCACTGCTTCTTTGATCGTCACGCCTTGCGCTCGAACCTGATTGACATAATCTGTCATCACCAAGGAGTCGTTAACCACCACCCCCGCGGCAGCGATAAGACCAAATGTCGACATCATGCTTAGATCGAGTCCAAACCAATAATGTCCCCAGATCGCCCCAGTTAAACTAAACGGAATAACAGACATAATGATCAACGGCTGTGTGTAGCTCTTGAGCGGCACAGCCAGCAGCATATAAACAATGATCATACCAGCGACAAAGAAGATTTTTTGCTCATTTTGCTGAGCTTGTTGCTCTTCTATCGAGCCACCAAGTTGGCTCTTAACGCCTGGATAAGATGTCAAAATATCTGGAATGATTTCATCGGTGATCTGACCAACAACCTCATTCGGTTCAACCAGTTCCTCATCAATAGAACCATAGACATACACACTACGATATCCACCTTCTCGTCGAATGCTGCTCACACCAGGTTGCTGATTAATTTCGACCACATCCCCCAGCATCACCTTTTTACCTTCTGGAGTCGTAATGACGGCATATCGCAGTGAAGAGAACGCTTCACGAGTCAACTGTGGGTAGCGAACCATTACTTTAATTTCTTCACCATCGCGTAGCACTCGTTGTGCTTCGCCACCGTAAAAACTCCCACCGACCTGAGTGGCAATATCGAAGAGATCAAGACCGAGATCGTAGGCAACTGGTGCGAGAGAGAGCAGAACTTCCTGACTACCCGCGTCAATGGATGAAGAGATATCAAACAAGCCTTTCTGCTGTTGCAGAGTCAAAATCAGATCGCGTCCAGCCGCATTCAGGCTTTCAATATCCGACCCGTAAAGCAAGAAGCCGAACTCGTCCCCTTTCTCATCATCGTTAACGTTGTCAGATACATTTAGCATCTTGAGCCCTGGGATATTTGGCAGACGTTCGCGCCATCTTCGAGCCAACTCAAATGTGTTAAATGGTCTCAGTTCCTCATCAACTAAAGGAATCACCAAGCGACCCTCTTTTCTACCCTGACTAAAGGTGAGGATGTCACGAATCATTTTCTGACCCGTCTCTTGTTCGATCTCTTTATCAATCGTCAGAACGGTCGATTCGATGAGCTTCAACGCCTCAATCGTCTGTTCGCTAGAAACATTGTCGTTCATCACCAACTTAATACTTGGGAAATCATGAGGTACCTTAGGTGAAGGGACAATTCGAACGAAACTCGCCATCACCATAGCGATGCTGATAACGAGTATCGCAACAAAGCCAGCAAACACACTCCAACGCCAATAGGTACAAGTTTTGACAAAACGTTTGTACGGTCCATTGATGAATGCAAAGAAACGAGTATTGAATCGATCTCGCCAACTGCCTTTCTTGATTGGAGTAAAATTAGAATGTGCCAAGTGCGCCGGAAGAATCAGCTTCGACTCAATCAAACTAAAGAACAAACAAAGAATAACAATCGACGCGATACCAAAGAAGAAGGCACGCTCAATACCTTGAGACATCAAAAACGGAGCGAATACTGCCATGGTAGTAAGAACACCAAAGGTCGCAGGAGTCGCAACGCGTTTTACGCCTCGAACCACATTTTCAACCCCGCCACCTTTTTTCTCGATTTCACTATAAGCACTTTCGCCAATCACTATCGCGTCATCGACAACAATACCCAGCACCATAATGAAGGCAAACAGTGAAATAATATTGATACTGACACCAATCGCAGGCATCACCATCACCGCGCCGAGAAAACAGACAGGCAGACCAATCATCACCCACATTGCTAACTTAACACGCAAGAATAGACTAAGCATGAGTGCTACCAAAACCGCACCTTGCAGTAGGTTCTTCAACATCATGTCTAAACGCGCATTCAGATAATAGGTCATATCAACCAGAGTTTTGATCTTCAGATCGGCGGGCAACGTTTGATTCTTCTGCTCAATATACGCTTTGACTGACTCCGCAACGGCGACCATGTTTTGATCTTTGGTCGCCTTAACCGAAAGGTACATCGCGTTTTGACCCGAATACTTGAAGTATCGATCATCTTCGGTAAAACCATCTTTAATCGTGGCGATGTCTTGCAAAAGAACCTTGCCACCATTTTTACCAATTTTGACTGGGATATCGCGGAACTCTTCACCGCTGTAATACTGATTCTCTATTCGTACCGAGATCATTCCCGCATTGGTGCGCACTTCACCCGCAGAATAGTTCGCTGAGTAACGCTTAATCGCGTTGCTAACGTCATTGAGCGTTAAACTGTACTTTTGCAGCACTTGGGGTTCGATTTCTATGGCGATCTCATAATCAGGCGCCCCTAAATCAACCAAAGCCACATTCCCCAGTTGTAGCAACTCATCTTCAATCTGTTTGGCAATCGGCTTTAGCTCAAGCAAACTGCGATCACCGACCAGAGCCATCTCAATGACATCTTGACGCCACTCGTATTGGTAAACCTGAATCGGTTCCATGGCATCTGGGAAGTTAGAAGTGGCATCGACCTTCTGCTTAACCTTATCGAGAACATCATCGATATTCTCATTAACGTTCACTTCCAGTTCAATGTTACCGCTACCACGATATGCCGTAGATACCGCTTTTTTAATTCCCGTGACATCCTTCAACGACTCTTCAAGTTTGATTAGGATGCTCTCTTCGATTTCTTGCGGCGACGCCCCCGGATACTGTGCGCTGACATTGATGTAGTTGACCTCAATGTTGGGGAACATTTGTCTTTGTATGAAGAAAAAACTCACCGTCCCGACGATAAGAATGAACACCATCAGCAAGTTTGCCGCCACAGAATTGTTGGCGAAATAGGCAATCAGCCCTTTTTGTTTCGTCTCTTCCATGCTCAAACCCTACATGCTTGATTGGTTAGTTTTCGCAGCAACTTCAACCTGTAACCCTTTCTGCGGATACTCAGGCACAGTGAGGACTAACATGTCATCATCATTCAATCCCTGATTGATCAGCATGAACTCTTTTTCTGCACGCAGCACATTAACGGTTCTTGGTTCTAACTGATTGTTGTCGTTAACCACCCAGACTTGACGATTGTTAACCAGTTCTTGCGGCAGACGGTAAATATGCTTCAGCTCTTTGCCTGCGAACTTCACCTCGACATAAGAACCGAATTTCATCGCGGGCTGATCACTATCAATGGCGTAAGGATTCTCGACGCGAACCACCATATTGATCATCCGTGTACTGCTATCTACCACACCAAGATCACGGTCGATAACACCTTCACGGAAGGTATTTTCGATACCGCGCTGAATGATCTGAGCCGATGTTCCTGCGTAGTCTTGTGGCAAGAAAGCACTGTCAAAGCCTGCGATTGGAATATGCACTTCACCCGCTTCGACGTTATTTAGCGTTGCGACGTGAGCACCCGCAGTGATGAATTGACCAACACCAATATCCCTCGACACTACCAGTGCATCGTAAGGTGCGATGATCTGGCAGTTTTCTAAATCACGTTTCGCTCTTTTCAGCTCGGCCTGTGCAGATTTCACTTGGGCATTGGCACTGAGCAGTTGCGGTTTACGGAGATATAAATCTGTGACCTGTTTTTCAGGCATACTCTTCGCTTGACGCTTTGCGACTTCGGCTTTTGCTTTCTCTTCGATAAGCGCTGCTTGTGCACTCGCTAACTGAGCTTCAGCCTGCAATACCGCCGCTTGGTAGTTGTCGTTTTCAATACTGAATAGAACCTCGCCTCGTTTTACAATACCGCCAACGACAAAGTTGGCGTGCCAGCTGGTTACCTCACCTGACACCTGAGCTGAAAGTTGAGTGACTTCCACAGGTCGAAGCTCGCCGTGGCTAGTAATCACGACCTTATGGTCACTTGATTGAACTTTAGAAACGGTGACGACTGGTGGTGCTTTGGGTGGCTTACTCTCCAGTGACTCCGGTGCACTTGAAGCGATAGCTGAGTAGCCCGCATAGGCAGCCCCTAACGTGATAAATGGCAGTAACCAACGTAACGGCTTAGTTGTCATGTGAATTCCTTATCCGCTTGTAATAATACATTTGTGCAATCTCGGCTGACTTCACCGAGTATTAGAATTTATATACGTATGTAGAGAGGTTTTGCACCAATTCAGCCCACACTATACACCCAATAAATGACGTTCATAATAAATCCTTATCAATTCTCATTTTTGTTCATACATTGAATACCTAATTAGGCGATAGCAATTGCAGTGCCAAAATTAAGTCTCTGATAAATAAAAGCTTCCACAGAACCAATCAATACTTGCCAACTATGCAGTTGGTGAATGTCATCACTAGTAGGTGAAATTTACCTACTAGCGATTACAATAAAACCTGATGAGGCAAATATGACTAACAAGGAAGTCGTCAGATGAAGCGAGTCATTCTATTTGATTGGGGTAACACCCTAATGGTTGATTTTCCCCAATACAGCGGAAAAATGTATTTGTGGCCAGAGATTGAAACCGTAGATCAAGCACACACTACCTTGGAAAAGCTGAGGCAGGATTACGATCTATACATCGCGACCAGCGCACAAGATTCATCCGAATCAGACGTTCGTGCAGCCTTCGAGCGTGGTGGCTTAGACGTTTTTATTGCGGGTTACTTCTGCAAAGCCAACGTAGGAATCGATAAGAACTGTGCTGAATTTTATCGTTCGATCACCCACTCACTAGGCCAAGTGCCTTCTCACGTCACTATGGTTGGTGATTCACTTGAAAAAGATATTCTCCCCGCTAGAGAAGCTGGACTTCAAACCGTCTATTTCAATCCTCAGCGTCATCAGGTTGATGAAGGCATCACTGAGATTCACTGTTTATCTCAGCTACTAGAACAAAAATGGTAACTGGCACTTTACCTCAGCTTATGTTGAGGTTTTATAGTCTCGTCCTTAGCAAGGTATCAACATCAAAAAGGACAACAAGTGAAAACATTGATTCTATTCTCAAGCGCAAACAAACAAGGAAATACGGCTAAAACCATTGATGCGGTCAATCGCAGCCACGAAAGCGAGATTATCGACATTGATGACCTGGTGATCACTCCCTACAACTACCAAAATGACTATCCTGCCGATGACTTTTATCAATTGGTCGATAAGATGCTCGCGGCTGACAACATTGTGTTTGCCTCTCCGGTATATTGGTATACCGTGACTGCGCCGATGAAAGCCCTGATCGATCGTTTAACCGAGTTGCTCGATGTTGCCGAACTAAAGCCCAAAGCGCGGGCGCTTGAACATAAGCGAGGTTTCTTAGTGACCAGCTCAGGTAAAGCGCAAATATGCCCAATATTTCATGGGCTGTTTCACGGTCTATTTGATTATTTTAATATGGAGTTTACTGCGACTCTGCACGCTGCTTGCAATGATGGCTACTCTTTGTCTGACCAGGATTTGCAGCACTTCACTAACGCCTTGAGTCATAGCCAATCCCATTGTTAAATAAAAAAGGCTTAGCCGAAGCTAAGCCTTTTTCTATGCTGTTGTTGCTTGGGGTTGATAACGACCCGGCTTGTGGTTCATTGCCAGAATCAAGTTGGTCGCGACAGCGCCCATTACCGACAGAGCAATCAGCGAAATGTCGACAATAAACAAAGACATAATCACAATCGTACAGTCTAATGCCATCTGCACTTTACCCGCACGAATGCCAAATCGTTCTTGCAGAAACAGCGCTAAAATATTGAATCCACCTAAACTCATCTTGTGGCGGAATATCACCAGCATCCCAATACCGATCATCCCTCCGCCAAGAAGCGCCGCATAAAATGGGTCAATGCGTGCAATCTCTATGACATGGTGTAAGTGGTCAACCGCGAATGAAACAATGGTAACGGCAATGAAGGTATTGAGCGTGAATCGCCATCCCATTCGGGTGACGGATAAAATGTAAAACGGCAAGTTGAGCGCAAAGAAAATTTGGCCGAAACTGAAATCACTCACCTTAGTCAGGAAAATTGCCAATCCCGCGGTACCGCCTGTCAGCAGACCGACTTTATTGAAAAAGATAACGCCCAGTGAGACCAGAGCACTACCCAAAACAAGCGCAAGTAAGTTCTCGCGCAAACTATGTTCTTTATCCATTTAGACTTCC
Source organism: Vibrio sp. TRT 1302 (assembly GCF_050113875.1). Classification (NCBI taxonomy): domain Bacteria; kingdom Pseudomonadati; phylum Pseudomonadota; class Gammaproteobacteria; order Vibrionales; family Vibrionaceae; genus Vibrio; species Vibrio sp. TRT 1302. The sequence goes on from NZ_JBNJOF010000003.1 coordinate 58,230, forward strand.
TATCCATTAGTACCAAAATCGAAATAGGCATCACGGCGACGTATTTCGATGGGCAATCAGATTCACAAACTGGTGAATCAAACCCGCATAAGATGTCGATTAATGACAAAAATGTCGAGATCTGACAGGAAATCACTTGTAAGGGCTGTGTTAAACAAAATGTACACTAGAGGTTAAGGTTACTTAGAGCGTTCCGATAAATTGACCACATTTGACTCTGAAGAGGTCGTTGGCTTACTGGCCTTCTCCTCGCTCCCACTGCGACCTTTCGCGCTATACATCGCTTCGTCAGCTAAGCTGAGCAATGAATCTTTATCTTTGGTCTGTTCAGGATAATGGCTAACACCAACACTCGCCCCAATCACGAGCGTGTGGCCGTCAAATACAATCGGCTGACTGATGACGTCTATGATTTGCTCAACTTTTTTATCGACAATGGACAGATCGTGAAGCAGGTCTAAGCAGATAACAAACTCATCCCCGCCTAAACGACCAACAAAATCCGACTCGCGCACACTCTCTTCTAATCGCTGCGCAATTTTGACTAACACCACATCACCGGCATCATGACCATAGGTGTCATTAACTTGTTTGAACTCGTCTAGATCAATAAACAGCAACGCCAATTTACAGCCACTGCGATTAGCTTTGATCATCGCATTCTCAAGCTGTTTATCAAATGCGCGTCGGTTCATTAGGTTGGTGAGTGGATCATGTTCGGATAAGAACAGCAGTTGCTCCTGCTTATGTTTGAGCTGTCGAGTCTGTCTGAGCACTTCTTCTTCAAGCTCTTTACGTGTGACCGTCGAACGACACAACGAGACGGTCATTTGATTAAAAAAGCTGGCGATAACACGAAACTCACTGTCCATTTTTACCGCTTCAACCTTGGTGTCCAATTTTCCCTTAGCAAGATCGATGATCGCCGCTTTCATTGCTTCTGCACCCGATTTAAAACGGAACAAAATCAGCCAAGCGGTGACGCTAACTAAAATGGAACAGATGATCAGCCACGCAGCAGCGGTCGACATAACACTCTGTAGATTGGTGACATTACGATTCAAGACAAGCTGGTGAACGTAAGCAAGCTCCTCTGTCATGTTTTGTACTATCATGTTGTAGCGCGAATGCAGCAGATTACGCGCATTAATATCGTCAGAATCCGTTTCTTTGCGTCTACCAGAACCATCAAAATAGAGCTCTTTTTCTTGCAGTAGCAAAATATGAAGGCTTCGGTTCATGTGTTGGATGTTGTCGAGAAGAATGTTGCTACTCTTATAAGCGGTGAGTTTAGTATCCAACTCAGCGTGCGCAATCTCGACCTGATTCAAACTTGGCTGGTCACCAAACTGCCTGAACACCCATAATTGACTGCGCAATAAATCGACGCACAGTTGCAGCTCAATAAGCTGATCCAGCTCGAATTTTGTTAGCTTCTGTTCGGCATGTATCTTTGAGAAAGAGATAACAATGAATAACGTCAACATCATCGTTGTCGTTGAAAGGATAAACATTTTCTTGAACAGAGAATCTAACATAGCGTCAATCCCTCTGGTCCATCACTTGCTGATACGGATAGGGGTAAAACAGCTCTCTGAAATCCGGCGGTGAGTTTTCGACCAACCCCATTTCAATCGCCCAGCGAGATTGTAATTGCAAGTTTGACAGTAGCGAATTACCCAAGGATAAGCGAAACAGGTAGTCCTGCCATGTCCACTTGACTTGGCTAGGCGGAAGGTCAAGTCGTGTCGCGATCATCGCAATCGCATCCTCTGGGTTGCTGTTTATCCATTCAATCGCCTTATCAAGAGCTTGTAGTAAACGGGTTGGCTCATCACCAACAAACTCTAGATAAGGTGAGCGAGCAATAAGGTTAAATGACAGTTGATAGATCCCTTTAACCCCTAGATTCGCCACATCCGCAACAGAGAGTAAATCCGCTTCAAAACCCATTGGTTCCCATGCCGATATTGCATCAACCCGATATGAAAGCAGTGCCGGTACCATCTCGTGTGGTTGCAAATAGACTTTCTCTACGGGCATATGCTTGAGATTGTTGCTGATAAGTACCGAGTCGAAATAGAACTCACTGGCCGTGCCCTTTATGATACCTACCCTACGACCTTCCAGCTCGTTAACGCTGTGAATACTGGCAGGCACGAGTGTGAGAAGTTTGAGGTCGTTGTCTGATTCAACAAAACTAACAAGCAACGAAAGATCATCACGCTGAAAGCTTTGGAACATCACAACAGACTCCGATGCCGTTGCATAGTCAACGTTGCGATCTAGCATCAAGTTTGTACAAGCAGCACCACTAGAACAAGGGTGTAAGCTGACGTCGAGATTAAAGGATTTAAAAAAGCCCAGTTGGTCAGCAACCAAAAAAGGCGACGATAAGGGTGTTAGAGAAACCCCTATTCTAATTTTTGAAGAAGTCGTCATCTGACTCATCTTCACTTCGTTTATCACGCCCCAAGCCACCGCGCACAACATAATCACAGAAACACTAAGCGCCAATTTATTATTCTTTATAAACGGTATCATTGGCAGATCCATTTCACATAAGAAACCTAGCACATATAAATTTAGCCTATGAATTAAAAAAGTGAACCAAGAGCTCAAGTTTTTCAGATTGTCATGAATAATTTCTTTAAAACTTAACGCCAGCTCACAAAAATCAGCCCTTCCGACGCGCCATCGATATCCGCCAGTTTGTCTAGCCATCCTCTTATTCTCGATGCTTTCTGTTATATCTGTGCACATATTCGCTTGACGAATTATGACTATTCCTCGGCAGTGGAATTTGTTTTAATTGCCAGTCTAAATCGACCAACGGAGCCATGTTTTGTTACACGAGATCTATATTGCAGGCGGATGCTTATGGGGTGTGCAAGAGTTTATGCGCCATTTACCCGGTGTTGTCTCCACGGAAGCCGGTAGAGCCAATGGCACCTCTAGCACAACCTCGGGGCAATATGATGGCTACGCAGAATGTGTTCGTACTGAGTTTGATCCTGAATTGCTCTCTGTTGAACAGTTAATGGATTATCTGTTCGAAATTATCGATCCCTATAGCGTTAACCAGCAAGGAGAGGACATCGGTGAGAAGTATCGTACTGGAGTTTACAGCCGAGATGAGCAGCACTTACATCAAGCTCGCCAGTACATTGCTGCGCGTCCGGACAGCAAGAACATTGCAGTTGAAGTGATGCTGCTGACCAATTACGTCAAGAGCGATGACGAACACCAAGATCGATTAACTCGATTTCCAAATGACTACTGCCACATTCCCGTCAATGTGCTGCACAAATATCGTAAGTAGCCAGCAGAGCAACCGCGCGTAAATCAACGGGCATTGACGTTAAAAGCGACATCACACTGTTTTAATGAGTTAAGATCCAGTAAGTTAGTCAAAGTTGTGTAACGCTATTCAAGGATTGAAATGTTTCAACAAGTGGTAGGGATTCTCTTCCCTGTGTTCGCGCTGATTGCCGTTGGCTTTTCCGTTGGTAGATGGCTTAAACCCGACTTTAGGCCGATTAACCGTATCAATATGGATGCGTTCACCCCTGCGTTGGTATTTTCATCGCTGGTCGCAATGCCGCTGGATACTGAGCAAGTGCCTCTTTTAAGCGCTGCCGCCATCGCGGTGCTGTTACCTGGTATCCTCATGCTCCCCGTGTGCAAACTCACCAAGCTAAACTATAAAGCTTGGGCACCTCCACATATGTTTCGTAACAGTGGCAACCTCGCTATCCCGTTGTTTACTTACACGTTCGGAGACAGTGCACTCGGGGCGGCAGTTTTACTGTTTGTGGTTTCGGCCTGCCTACATATTAGCCTCGGTTTAGCACTCCTGAGTGAAGGTAACCCTTTCAAACAGATCGTAAAGATGCCCATCTTTATCGCGGCAAGCTTAGCGCTAATCCTTAACGTTTCCGATATCGGTGTATGGACACCACTCTATGAAGCGACCTCGTTACTCGGTCAGGCGGCTGTTCCTGTCATGCTGCTTTCGCTTGGAGCACAGATGTGTAACCTCAGGTTGAGCGGCATAAAAGTGGGAATCTTATGTACGTTGCAATCACTGGCGACCGGTGCAGCCGCTTTCACAGTGATCTATCTATTCATTCCTCTACCGCCGATGCAGCTGCAAATGATGGTGCTCTTTACCATGCTACCACCTGCGGTGATGAACTATCTGTTTGCTGAGCGCTTTCAGATAGAGCCAACGAAAGTCGCGTCAATGGTGCTGTTCAGTAACTTCTTTAGTGTGCTGACGCTGCCAATGTTACTTGGGTTCGCCCTCTCCTTGTGACCACTCTTCAGGGTTGGTGAGCATGGTTTTACCTTTGAACGTTTCAGCGCGAATATCCTGAGGGTTGTAGATAGCACAGGATTCCATAGACAAACAGCCACAGCCGATACAGCCACCTAGATCATCTTGAAGGGCTTTAAGCTGCTGAATCCTGTGCTCCAGACGCTCTTTCCATCCGGATGCCATCTGCTCCCATTCCTGACGGCTAGGAGCCTGATGCTTGGGTAAATGACCAAGTGACTCCGCAATTTCCTCCAACGTTAGCCCCACTTCTTGAGCGGCCTTAATCACTGCGATACGCCTCAGTACGCTGCGATGGTAACGACGTTGATTGCCCTGATTTCTCCAACTGAAGATCAATCCCTTTTGCTCATAGAAGTGTAGCGCTGAGACTTTGACTTGCGCTCTTTTTGCCACTTCTCCCACACTCATTTCCATATTGTGCTCCAAATAAATTGAAATTAACGCTTTACCTAAAGTTAACTTGAGGTTTTAGAGTAGCACTAACTCAATCAGATTACATAAGGATATTTCGATGAGACTAGTGACGAGAAATAGAACTCTGCCTTACCTTTCAGGGCGCTTTTTTGATGGTATTTCATCCGGTCTTTTCATGATGGCTTTGCCGTGGATCATGTTAAGCACACCCGATATGGGAACATTCATTGCTTTGGTTGCCCTCACCTGTACAGCAACATCATTTGTCCTCACGCCATTTTTTGCGACCTTAATTGATCGTCACTCACGGAAATCATTGCTGATCCTTGTTCAAGTGGTTCAGTCTCTCACCGCAACCATCGTGTTGGTCGCATACCTTATTCATCTCGATTCTCACTGGCTCCTCGCCGGCGCTCAATTAGTGTTTTGGGTCAGTAGCAATTTAGCCTGGTCGACGAACAACGCATTTACCCAAGAGAACTATCAGCGCCATGAATATGCTTCGATTTCAGGTAAACAAGAGATTGTAATGCAGGCGACAACCCTTGGTGCTGGCGCATTAGGCGTCGTGTTACTGCAAAGATGGGGAATGGTGGAGTTTGCAACGTTCGCAGCCATTGCATCGGCTATCGCCGCTGTGAGTTACATTGTCACACCCTATCACCAGCAACTGCGTAGCAACAACCAAAACTCTTTTGTCGAACAGATGAAAGAGAGTCGTACCATCTTTGCTCAACAGCCACACTTCTATGCTTTTCTGCTGATGTCATGCCTTTCTTATCCAATTCTCACTTTCTTAGGAAAACTTGTCCCAATTTGGTTTGCTGAGAATAACATTTCCGGAGACTGGTATGCCGGCTATAACATCACCTTTGGTTTTGGTTCTTTGCTGACGGGTATATTAGTCAGCAGACTGCTCTCACTGAGCTCACATCAAACGACCATGCAATACTCAATGGCTCTGGTAGCACTGTCCTTAGTGGGTATGAGTATCGCGACACACCCAATGTACATCCTTATGATGACGTTAGTGTTTGGATTTTTTAATGCCTTAAATCGTATCGCTCGCACTAATTGGATGCATCATACGATTGATGTCAGTCAGCGTGGCAGAGTAGAAGGTGGATTGGTGCTATTTTCCACATCTGTACAAAGTGTCAGTTACATCCTGATTGCGTATTTGGCACGATACGATATGACTCAATGGGGCTTTGCTATTGCAGCGTTTACTATGTTTTCCGCGGTATTGGTTATGTCGCAACTCAACCGCTCCCGCGCTTTACAAGCTCAAATTGCCAACTGAGCCGATATTGTCTCTCTCCAATTAAAAACAAAAGAGGTACATGGAGGTACCTCTTATATTTTCAGCCAATAGCAAGTGAACTACGAGAGTTTAAAGCGAGCGACGATATCACTCAGTGTCTGATTCATCTCTGATATTCTCTGCGCCTCTTCTAATGCTTGTTGTCCATTGGCATCCAACTCACCAACAATGTCATTGATTGCGCTCATATTGCGGCTTAACTCTTGAGTAACGCTACTTTGCTCTTCTGCGGCTGTCGCAATTTGTGTGCTGAGGTCGTTTATATCCGTCACAAATTGACTCATCACATCGAGACTTTCTGCCACTTCACCAGCCCCTTGCGCAGTTTGGGCGCACTTCTGTTTGGTCGATTCCATCGAGTCCACCACGGATTGGCTGCCACGTAACAAGCTTGCTAGCGCCGCTTCTATTTCTTCAGTACTCGTTTTGGTTCGGCTAGCAAGGTTACGAACCTCATCCGCCACCACCGCGAAACCACGCCCCTGCTCCCCTGCACGTGCTGCCTCAATGGCTGCATTTAGCGCCAGTAAATTAGTCTGTTCAGCGATATCGCCAATCACACCAAGAATGGTATTAATTCCATCCGTCTCGGCCGCCATATTATTTACGTTTCCAGATGCCGTGCTTACGTCTTCGACTAACTCTTGAACATTTTTCTGCGCTTGTGTCACGGTATTCTTAGAAGCGCTACTCGCCTCACTCGCCTTATGAGTCAATTGCGCAGTATTCGCCGCATCCGTTGCCATCGAATCAGCCGTAGAGTTCATCTCCTCGATGGCCGTCACCACTTGCTCTGTCTCTTGAACATGGTTTTGGAGAATAACGCTATTCCTCTGACTTTGATCTTTCATCCGATCGACATTCTCATTGAGATTTTCCGTCATCTGGCGAATCTCTAACATCATGGTCTGCAAGCTTCCGATAAACGAGTTAACACTTTCCGAGATCTCTCCCAAGTCGTCTTTCGTTTTGACTTCGATGCGCTGAGTGAGATCGCCGTTTCCTTGGCTCAGACCAAGCATGGTCTGTTTCAGTACTAAAATGGGTCGGTAAAGAACCTGCATAATTAGCATTGCTAATATCACACTCACCACGGTTGCAATTGATGCCGTGGCGATCGCAGCTTGTTTCGCCGACACCAAATCAGAGAAAACGACGTCTTTCTCAAGCCCAGTTACGAAGTACCAACTTTTACCCGCGACACTGATTTTGTGCGCAAAAAATAGTTTTTCGACGGAGTCAATCTGACCCTCAAATACCGAATCATTCACTCCGATTGACTGGCGAGCAACGTTTGCCAACCAAGCGTATTTGTCTGCCTTCTCTCCCGCCTTAACCAGAGAGAGAGAAGAAGCTAAAACGGTATTATCGTGATTGAGAATCATCGCGAATGCACCAGGAATATCGTTGGCACTTTTTACGATTTCGTTGAGAAACCCGAGCTGCATATCGACTGAGATCATGCCACTCAGTGTCTTGCGAACGATCGACACCCAGTAGGTGTCTCCGTCACTGCTTAAATAGGGCTCCGTCATTGCGGCCGTTGGACTTTGTCTTCCTAGCTGATACCAACTTCGAGTTGTAACGTCACCATTGTATTTATGATTCGGCCACGTGTTTGCTGTCTGGTTCCAGTAGGCATCACCATTAGTAAACGCCACCACAGAACTGTTGAGGTTCATTCCACCCGCTATCAAGTGAGTCAAATCAATAAACTCTTTTTCACTACCTGTGATGGGTTGATTCGCAAACAGCGCCCCAACTTTATCCAAACCCGCCACTTTTTCATTCAGTTTGCCACCGATCTGCTCAGCTTGCTCTTTGACATATTCCTGATTACTTCTAGTGATCAGATCCACCAATGTCTCTTTCTGCTTAACATATGAAACATAGCTCGACACCGTCACAGAAAACACCACCAGCGCGATGATCGATATAAGCAGTAACTTCCTAAACCCTAAATTTCTCATTACAAATTCCTTATTCACTCTATCGCCATAACGACTACAGAGCAGAGCCAGTCACTCGAATTTATTATTAAATCTGTAAGTAAATTGTGGTAGGAATATGATAAAGATCCAGCCTAGAACGCGGGTTCATGTCGCATGATTGCCATTTCTTGGTCTGCAATGCATAAAATCGCCATTAGACATAAAAAAAGCAGCCCTTAGGACTGCTTTCTGCGTAACCCGCTGAGCTTACACATCAAGAGACATGCCTATTTGACTCAATTTGCTTCGGAATTCATCAACGCTAGAGGCTTCATAGGTTGGTGAACCGTTAAAGTACCTTGGTTTTTCTGGTAGCATTGCATTTTTTAGCGCTTTTTCTTGGTCAAGATCATCATGATAAACCGTGACTCGATTTGGGATGTCTTGTTGGAATCTCGCCATTGTGTTCTCCTTTCATCTGACGTTTAAATCACTATTAAGCGTAGAAAACCCCTTGCCAGAGTCAAAGTGAACTTTTGTTGCACATAACCAACAGTCATTAAAGTAACACTATGATTAATAAAATGTTATTGGACATTAAACCTCGATCATCATGACTCAAATAAGTGTAATTCTGTGAGCTTTTACCAACTATTCGCATTGTTCTTTCATAAATCACTCAATACATTGGTCAATGGACAATCTAAGCATGCTGGCTATCCGTTTTTGCCAGTGCATGAGATTTTCTATCAAAACCACATTTTTACCGTCAACTCCCCCATTAGTCATATAAGGATGAATCACCTACTACAGGTATCGACTAGCCCAATATCATCGGACTTTTGGCTAGCGTCGATTATGCAAAAAATAAATATTTATCAAGTATTCACACGCCTGTTTGGCAATACCAAACAAGCGAATATTCCTCAGCAACGTAATCAAGATTTCCGTGAACTTATCACTCGAACTCATAACGCTGGGATGAAAGCCATCAGGGCCACTTATTGATTAATTGAATTATCGCTAAAAAAAAGCCCCAATTAAAAGGAGTTGGGGCGTAAATTGCACCACACTGTTTTTACATTGCTGCTCAATTTTCTCTTTACAGTGGCATTATTACCGCAAAAATACATACAAAAAATGTGCGACGAAGATTATCGATCAATTCATTAATAAAGATGCAAGCATTGAACATAAACAGATCTAATTCGTGAAAGTTTATTTGTAGCTTGTTATTGAACGCTTCCCAAAAACAATAATCTTAAATAGCTAGCTGAGAATAAGTTGAGTCATGTCAACTTTCAAATCGATAAGTTATGTCGATATCCATAGCAGTGCATTACGCTCCCATCGAAAGTATAAAAATTCTGTCATTATGTGACTTTCTGTGAAAAGTGCATATATGCAACCAGTTACACTGCTTGCATATCAGTCTCAAAAAAGGAACAGATGTATGTACGGTGTTGGTATAGGAACTAAAACCTCTACAGGTGGTGAAGTTGTAGAGGGAAATGCAGGCATTAAGTTTAATGGCCTTGTTGCCAGCTCAATAGGTCATCAAGCCACTTGTAATTCGGGTCGTAAGGAATGTAATGGAATAGGTCCCATTGTGCCTGTAGGTCCAAGAGACGTAAACCTACCAGCTGGCCCAGCAGCAAGAATTGGGGATTATGTTGCCTGTGGCTGCCCGCCAAATTCAAATGTTCTCGTGGGTTCAAATTCTGTTTCAGTTGGTGCAGCAAATCCTAGCGGTGTTGCAACCGCAACAGCTCACTCCCTTCCATTAGCTTCTACACAAACTAAAAATGTCGCTAGCCAAGCTGCAACAACTAGCAGTGCTTCGAAATCGGCAGTACGCCTTAACCCGAATAATGCTTATTGGCCACCATACAATCCTTTAGCAAAAGAAGGTGAAAAGAGCTTAGACGTAAAATACACACAAGAAATCGTGAGGTTTGCAGTATTAGAACCAACGGAATGGAAAGTGTTCTTTGATTCTTTTGACTACGTTAAAACCATGAAAGATAAGGTCACACGCTTGTACAACGCAAACTTTACTTCATGGCGGTGTATTTAAAGCCAATAATGCTCAAGTGGTGAAATTAGGCTTGGGAGCGCTAGGTTCGGTCAAAGGAATGACTCAATATGTTAAAGTAACTGCGCCAATGGAAATTCTGGTGGGTTCGGCAGTCAATGTGCTGCAATTCATTGTAAACGATGAATACACATTACAGAAATTGGGTGTTGATGAGGCTAAAATTTTCGTTCACATCTTAGTGACATCAGGCTTGGCTCTGGGAGCCGCGGCTTTATCCCCTGTTTTAGCGTCTACAGCAATGTATTCAGGTATAACCCTTGTGGTAAGCAGTACATTGGTTTGGACAGCAGACAAAATTACGGACTTTGAAAACAAATTTATTCAAAAGGTTATAGAGCTTTCAGAATGATATATAGATTTGCATGGGGGGCGTTTGCTCCTCTATTGATGGCTGGGTATGCTTGGGTATGCGTGCTATTCATATTGCCTTTTTTTAAAGCACAAGATTCAGTGCTTTATGAGCCTATTGGCTATATGTTGGTATTACTTTTTTCGGGATTTTCGGGGCTTTTGGTTGTGTTTGGTCATAGGTTCTGTGAAGTAGTGTTACTTAGAGCACCTGTATTCCCCAAAAAATTGGCCCGAAATTGCTTTGTCATTGGTGCTATAGCAGGTTTTTTGGTTAATCATTTAACTTACATCTTAATTATTCAACCAGAAAATATGATTAAGTGCCCAAACCCAAATGGTTACAAGGAAAATTTGATGACTCAATACGTTACTAATTTTGAGTTTTGTGACAAATAAAGAAACGGTCAAGTTAGTATTCTGGCTTGGTTCTGGCTAGAAGCTCAAAAGTTTGCAATGTTGAGCTGCCTAGGTTCTGCCCCATTTCGCGTTAGGAGCAGTTAATAACAATTACGTGTTCAATACAAACAACACGCCCAACGATACTGTAATTACACACAGTATTCATGCAACTATCCTACATTCAACAGGATCTATAGCAACTGTCGGTAGATCATAATATGCAACTTGTCTTGCATTGAGCTAGATCACTGATTTTTATCATTAACACGCATAGCATCGTTGCATTATGAGTATATTGTAAGGCAGTAACGTGTGTGAGAGCAGCGGTGTTGTGCCGTTGATAAAGCGTTATATGCTAGTCGTTTAAATTTAGAGAGTGATATGTTTAAAAATATTAGAGAGAAACATGAACATCATGTTATGAGTCTTGAGTTGGCTCTAGGTGAATCTGAGTTATTAGGCTTGTCTCCGTCAATTCCTGATTATAGAGCACTTACTCGTCAAGACATGGAAGCGTTATTTCAAATCATTGATAGCGTACAACCTAAGTTAAATTACGACCATATGGCAGGGGCTTGTTTGTATGTGCATTCACATCTAAAAGAAGCATTTGCCCAACAAGGGTATAAATCGGAATTGGTTTTTGGCGATGTACTTGTTAATGGTCAGCCACACATGGGATGCGACTTAGGTACGCTGAAAGACCAGTTAAATACTGGTGTTTCAGATGCATCGCAGAAAGTTCACTGTTGGCTGTTACTAGAAAGTGGGCAATTTTTTGATGCGTCATTGTTTAGAGATATTACTAATGGTTTGTATGCGGCAGAGCTTTATGGCTATGGAAATACTGGACTAGATGGATTTCATTTTGAGTATAGACCAATGCTTTTAGGAGCAGCATTCATTTCAAAAACCAACCCTAACCCGCAAGTGCGCATATAACAAACGACTAAGACATAAAGATACTGTTTCTCATCAGAGGTGAAGGCGTTAGATCTGGCTCTCTAACACGCTTCTGTCCAAAAGCGTGCCAACCTACGATCTAGGACACATTTCTTTTGTCATTAATTGACCTATTTTAACTAATGATTAATTATGCAATTTCTTAACTAGTAGTTTTAGAAGGCAATAACATATTTGGCTTTAGCATGTAAAATATTTATAAAGAAAGATTTATGAGAAAAATTAAAATGATATATTTTGTCCTCTTTGTATGATATGACTATAGATTTAAAGAGCTTATCCATGATGTTACCTATACAACTCTCGACTCAAGAGATACTATAAATATGAAATACATGTTTTCACTTTTAGTAGCGAGTTTACTCACCGCTGCCAGTATTTACCTCTTTTGGAGCTTTAAGCTTTTACCTGATAACATTACACTAACTAACGGTTATGCCTATGCTGGTATTGCTTCAATCGTATTTGGTTGCCTGATTTTTAATGGTAATAAATCCTCTACTAGTTCATCTGACCAAACTAATAGTTTGAGAGTAACTATTACTTTCATTGCTGTTGGCATATTTAACCTTGGAGTCAGTTACTTAATAACGCTTCGATAGATGTACTTTGAAAATACCACTAAAAAAAGAATTGCAACGAATTGGGGGATAGTTGGTATATATGGTGAACTATCCAAAGAAGGTAATGCATAGTTACCCTCGATCTCAAAATAGAGAACATTAACGACGAGGAGAACTAGATTGTGTATGCAGTGGGTAACAATGGATACTCGCAAGCCAAATTTATAAAATATCCATCCTAAAACGCCACCCATAACGGATGCATGCAAAATTTCTTGATGCAAGATACCAAAGCAAAACGATGAAATAAAAATAGAGATGATTAAGCTAAACCTACTTAGGCACTGCTTTAACAGATATCCACGAAAAATCACTTCTTCTAACACAGGAACAAGAACACAAAATAACAAGGCAGACTCAATTACGCTTAACCAGTTTATTAACCCCCCATCATTTTTAAACATAGGCTGATAATAGTTGAGCTGATTTAAGATATAGTTTGAATCAAAGGTGTAAGATAGAGCGGTCGAAAAATAAAAGACAGCTATAGAAAGGGGAAGATATAGAGTCGCTACTGTCATCGATTTTTTAAAAGGTGGAGCAGTAGGAATACCATTATTTGAAAGTGGCCCGAATAGCGCCATAGCGAAAGTAACACGGCTTAAATGAACAATAATCACCCAGTAAGATAAAAGAACACTAACGTCAAACTGTCCAAGTATTTCACTAGAATCGTAGAGAATAAAAAACAAGTGCCCTGCTAGGGGCGAGGCACTTGCAGCTATAAAAATAATTAATATAGCAATCTTTAACATGGTACTAGCGACCACCTCGTCTATCACTTGAACGTTGATCGCCTGGTGAGTTCATATCACTTCGAGAACGTGAGCGTGACCTCGCCGCTCGATCGCCACTTCTATCACGACGCTCTCTGTAACGCTCGTAATTTCTCTTAGCCTGCGCGTTAGACAGGTCACCATAATTACCTGCCAACCAGCCACCCCAACCGCCAAGAGGGCTCGATGCTCCTGTTACCTGTGAGAGAACGCTTTCTGATAATTCTTTCATTGATATTTCCTTATCTAGTAAATGACAATAAACAAATGTAAAGCAAGCACTCGCAATAAATCATTAACACCGAGGAGAACAAAAACTCAAGTTAAACCACAAAATGTTAACAATTTTGGACAGCTGATCACTATAAATGCAGTTCATATATTGATAGATGAACTTTTCGCATTATATTCAGTCGAATTTTTAACCAAAAATCAGACGTAAGGAATGACATTTGTTCAGAAATGAAGCAGTAAGAGCTAAACAGAATCGTCTTCCTGGCAAAGTAACGTTAACGCAGCCATTCTCAGTTTATTTCATATGTAGCTTAGTTTTTGCCATATTTATACTGCTATTAATTTTCTCATTAAACACTCATTACTCACGAAAAGAGACGGTTAAAGGTTACCTGCTTCCAGAGCAAGGTGTAATAAAAGTTTTCTCAGGAAGAAGTGGGATACTAGAGGATTTGCTAGTCTTAGAAGGCGATCATGTCAAAGAAGGGCAAGCACTCGCTAAAATTAGAAACAGTCAAAATCTAATCTCTGGTATTGAGCTATCTGTGGCATTACAAGCTGAACTGTCGAGCCAGATAACATCGCTTAAGGAGGAGTTAAAGTTCTCTGATATTGTTTTTGATAAATCAAAACTCAGCATTGACCGAAAAATGAGGGAACTTGGCCACAGCTTAAGTGCGATACAAAAAGCGATGGTAACAAGCAAGCAGCGCCTTAAATTAAAAGAAGAGCAATACGACAATAATCTTGCTTTGTATAAAAAAGGCTACCTTTCCATGGCTGCTCTTTCGTCTATTCAAGAAGACTATTTGGAAGCTCAGGGTTCGGTAAACAAGTTAGAAACCGAAATGGCTTCAATTTCAGTGGACATCGCTAGCTTAGAATCCCAAAGAATTTCGTTACCGGAAGAGCGAGCGCTAAAACGTACCAGTATCCAAAGACAACTCTCTGTCCTTAAAGCCGATATTGTTCGGCTAAACAATGAGTACGAATTTATTAAAAAGGCGCCTGAGTCTGGCATTGTTACGGCTATACAGCCTTCTATTGGCAGCCAAGTCGACTCAGACAGCCCTATTCTAAGTATCATCCCCAAAAACTCACCACTAATCTTAGAGCTACTTTTACCATCCAGATCTGCTGGTTTTATTCAGGTTGGCGATCAAGTGAAAATCAGATTTGATGCCTTTCCATATCAAAAATTTGGTCTAGTAGAAGGTAAAATTAGCAATATTGATAAAGCACTTATTTTGCCCAGTGATCAGAAGCTGCCGATCAACATAACTGAAGCGATGTATCGAGTCAGAGCTACCATCAACCAACAAGAAATCCACGCATATGGTAAATCATTCCCTTTAAAAGTTGGGATGATAGCTGAGGCTGATATTGTTCTTGATAACCGCTCACTTCTCGAGTGGTTACTCGACCCCATATATGCCATTAAGGGAAAGATATAATTTATGGATACTACGAAAAGCAGCAATGCTACTAATCCTTTGGACTTGTTGACATTTAACGGGGCCAAAAGAGTTCCTCTTATCCTTCAATCTGAGGCATCAGAATGTGGTCTTGCCTGCCTGGCGATGGTCTTATCTTTTTATGGTCAAATGGTAAACCTTTCATCACTACGTAAACATGTGGTTGTTGGTTCTCAAGGAATGAACTTAAGACAATTAATGTCGGTTGCGGGTGCCATCAATCTATCATCAAGAGCATTGCAGTGTGATCTAGAAGAAATAAAGCTTCTGAAATTGCCGTGTATTCTTCACTGGAATCTTGATCATTTCGTTGTGTTAACGGGTGTGAGTAAAAAATGGTTATCAATAAATGATCCGGGGCAAGGAAAAAGGAAAATTTCGTTACAAGAGTTTAGTGAATGCTTCACAGGAATAGCGTTAGAGTTAACGCCAGCGAGTAAATTCAAAAAACAAGATACCAGAGTGGCGATGAAAATAAGTCAGCTTTGGAGCAAAATGACCGGGCTAAAGAGCTCCCTTATCTCCCTTTTTTTTGTGTCAATCGTCATACAGGCTTCTCAGCTGATATCACCATATTATCTACAATGGGTGATTGATAACGTACTACTTAGTAACGATAAACCCCTCTTACAAGTAATGGCGCTCGGTTTTGGACTTTTAGCCCTTATTCAAGTGGCAGTTAAGTGTGTAAGAAGCTGGCTTATTATTAGGTTAAATTGCGCAATCAACATCCAGATGGGAGCGAACTTGTTTCATCATCTAGTCAGACTACCCTTAGACTATTTTGAAAAAAGGCATATAGGAGATGTCGTTTCTCGGTTTAATTCACTGAACACAATTCGTGAGTTTCTTACGCAAGGAATCATTGAGTCATTAATTGATGGGCTAATGGCGATTGTTGTGCTCGTTATGATGTATGTGTATAGCCCAAGTCTTACTTTTCTGGTAATAGGTTTTGTTTTTGCATCGTTTGTCATACAAATGGCTTTTTACTATCCGAACAGACGAGTTACAGAAGAATCGATCGTCACGGGCGCAAAGGAAGATTCTATATTTTTGGAGACCATAAGAGGCATCCAAACGATAAAGCTGTTTAGTCACGAAACCGCAAGGCAAAACACATGGCTTAATCGATATGCCGAGGTCATAAACACGGATATTCGCTTGGGTAAGTTAAGCATTGCGGAAGATAGTCTTGAAAATTCACTTAACAGCTTAGAGCTAATATTAGTCATTTATCTTGGGGCGTTGATAGTGATGGAAGAACAACTATCCGTAGGAATGTTGATAGCATTTCTGGCTTATCGAAGCCAATTTACTTCCAGTATTTTTTCCCTAATAGATAAATTAATAACATTTAAGTTAATAGGTTTACATTTAGAGCGATTGTCAGACATCACTTTCGAGGAAACCGAAAATGATGATGGTTCAGTCATTCTTCCTCATTCTGTCCAAGGCCATATAAAAGTGAGTAACTTATGGTTTCGATATTCTGACAATACAGACTGGATACTGAAGGATATTTCATTTGAGATTGCGCCTGGTGAGAGCGTCGCTATCGTCGGCCCTTCAGGTTGTGGCAAAACAACATTACTCAAACTTATCCTTGGACTGTTAAAACCAAATAGAGGCAGCATTTATATAGATAATGTAAATATCAAGGAGGTGTCAGTAACAAGCTACAGAGGTGTACTGGGTAGTGTAATGCAAAATGACAGTTTGTTTTCAGGAACCTTAACCGAAAACATCACAATGTTTGATGTGGATAATTTTCAAGAAGAAAAAATGGTTAGATGTTGCAAGACGGCCTGTATTTGGGACGAAATAAATCAATTACCTATGGGATTTCATACTCAGGTTGGAGATATGGGAAGCAGCTTCTCGGGCGGCCAATTGCAGCGGATTTTCTTAGCTAGGGCTCTCTATAAGGAACCAAAAGTTTTATGCCTGGATGAGTCTACAAGCCATTTAGACTCAGACAATGAGAAAATGATAAACGTAAATATAAACCAACTCAAAATAACCAAGATTGTGATAGCTCACCGTAAAGAGACCATCAGTTCAGCTAACAGAGTCATAAATTTAAATCCTAATTCTATGACTCAAGCTGAAGAGTACTTTAATCAACCAACGAACAGTGCTTGCTAGAAATACGCTAAATGAATATATAATGACTAAAGCTTATAGAAAACGGTCATCTAAAGTAAAGGGGCTTTGTTCAAGATACTTTTTCTAATGTTATAAAGCTGCTTGTAGCAATGTACGTAAATCATTTATGTCCAATAACTTGCTGGCTCTCACTTCGCAGAGATGCAAAACAAACGCTACGCATTCGCTCGTAGCAACCAAGACCAAGCTATCACCATTGCCTGCAATTTCAGCCCAGAGAATGGCAAAAATATTGAGCTTGAGATCCCGATGTCGGTGAACAAGCAATGGCGCTTATCAAACGGTCGTTACCCACTAGTCGATAAGCTCAATCAGCAGGGTTATCTACTGGAAGTGACGAGTCAACGCAAACCTAGCCTATTGCGATTGATATAGCTTTTACCTATAAAATGGATTGATCTGAGCCTAATCTTTGCCGAGAGATCATCTCTCGGCTTGACTACAAATGAGCTCCATCAGAGTTTGTGTGGGCTCAGTGAACTTGCCAATTTTAGTGTAGATACCAACCTGACCCAGTTGCTGTTGATTCACCCACAACATTTTCAAACCCGCCCGTTCAAAATGCGCCTTCATCTCTGAGGTATAAGGCATGATCGCATTGCTCATTTTGACCAGATCAACGCTCGCCGAAAGAGAATCAAGCTCATACGTCACTCGCGTATCACAAGCTGCAGCGCTAAATAGTTCGGCACCTTCCTCCGTTAATACATCCCCATGACGAGCATGATCGGGAGTAACCTTAACCAGCGGATAGTTCACTGCTTTTTCGACAATATTGTCCTGATCCAGTAAGGGATGGTTGGGTCTAACATACCAGGCTTCACGCTCTTGAAATAAAGGGGTAAAACGAACCCGATACTGAGAGTTAATGCCGTTAATTTCATGGCCTACAAACAGGTCAATTTCGTCATTAATCAAGTGGTGTAACATTGACAGACCATTACCAAATTCAACGTGCATCGAGCTGTTTGGAAACTGTCGAGTAAACTCCTCAATAGCCTGCGCCGCAAAACATTCCCACCAAGCCTCGCCCACACCAAGCTTAACTTTACCACTGCTTCGCATCTTCATATCAGACAACTGATGAATCATCTGAGTGTGCTTCTCTTGTACATCCTGCACATAACCCAAGTAAACTCGCCCATATTCAGTGAGTTCAACTCCTTTCGACTTGCGAATGAACAAGTCCGTACCCAACTGCTGTTCAAGCTTCTTGATTGCTGTTGTTAGTGATGGCTGACTAATAAAAAGCTTATCTGCGGCAGCCTTGATGCTCCCCTGTCGGGCAACTTCGTAAAAATAGCGAGACTGTTTATCCATGATCAACCCCTCCTCAGAATAGAGGTGTGAGAGTAACTTTTGATATTGATTTTTTCTATATCAAAATTCAAATAATCAATTATTTTTGTCGCCAAGAATTCGCTATATTTCCCTCAAGATTTCGAATATTAGGGCAGCAAAATGGACAAACGTTGGTGGCATAACAGCGTGGTATATCAAATCTATCCACGTAGTTTTTGTGATTCAAATGACGATGGCATCGGTGACCTTCAAGGCATTATCAGTAAACTCGATTACCTCCAAAATCTGGGAATTGACGTGATCTGGCTTTCTCCAGTCTATCAATCTCCAATGGACGACAACGGATACGATATTTCAGATTATCAGGCAATCGCTCCTGAGTTTGGCACCATGGACGACATGCGAGCGCTCATCGAACAAGCCAAACAGCGTGGTATCCGCATTGTGATGGATTTGGTAGTAAACCATACCTCGGATGAACATCCATGGTTTGTCGATGCAAAGCAAAGTGCAGACAGCAAGTATCGCGATTTTTACATTTGGCGAGATGCGAACGCAGACGGCACGCCACCAAGTGATATCGGCTCTATTTTCGGAGGCAGCGCTTGGCAGTGGGACGAGCACAACCAACAATACTACTTTCACCTATTCTCAAAACGTCAGCCTGACCTTAACTGGGAAAACCCGCAACTTCACGAACACATCTTTGCGATGATGAACTGGTGGATTGACCAAGGTATTGGCGGCTTCCGTCTTGATGTCATCGATCTGATCGGTAAGGAGATCGATAAAGGTATTACTGGGAACGGTGAACGTCTACACCCTCTGTTACAACAAATGAATCAAGCCACCTTTGGCAGCAAAGACCTTCTAACGGTGGGAGAAACTTGGGGAGCAACACCTGAAATTGCCAAATTGTACAGTGACCCCGCAAGGCAGGAATTGTCGATGGTATTCCAGTTTGAGCACATTACACTGACCTGGCAAGACGGCGATAAATGGCAGCCCATTCCACTCGACCTAAATAGGTTTAAGCAAGTTCTCACCAAATGGCAGGTCGAACTCAACAACCAAGGTTGGAACTCACTGTTTTGGAACAATCATGACTTACCGCGTGTTGTGTCTAAATATGGATGCGATAAACAATACCGAGTTGAATCAGCGAAAATGTTGGCAACCACGCTGCACTTTATGAAAGGGACACCTTATATCTATCAAGGTGAAGAGATTGGCATGACCAATGTGGCCTTCGATACCATCGACCAATATAAAGACATCGAAACGCTCAATTTTTACCAAGTGAAAACCGAATCAGGTACAAGTCACGAGCAGATGATGGCGGCAATTCACCAAAATGGCCGTGACAATGCACGCACACCGATGCAATGGAATAACGACAATCAAGCGGGTTTTACCAACGCAACACCTTGGATTGAGGTTAACCCGAACTATCCAGAGATAAACGTCGCTGCAGCACTGGAAGATCGCCACTCCATCTTCTACCACTACAAGCAACTGGTATCCTTGCGTAAAGCCCACCCTGTCATCGTCTACGGTGATTTCATTCCGCTGCTCGAACAACACCCACAAGTGTTTGCCTACGAAAGAAAAGATGATCAACAACACTTTGTGGTCGTCAGTAATTTTAGCGCCGAGACGCTTATCGTCCCATTACCAAGTCACCTACAAAGTCGTAAGGTAACCACCTTAATTACCAATAGCGCGGCACTTGCAGAATTAGGGAACTCACTCACGTTGAGCCCGTATGAATCTTTTGCCCTAGAGCTATAAAAAAACACCGGACAAGAGTCCGGTGTTTTTTTCAATCATACCCTTACCAAGACAGTATCTGTTCAACTTGATCAATCGTTGTCTCTGCAGACTGATAGTCCACTTGCAGCTCTACAATTCCTTGTTCGGTGGCAACAAACAGTGAAGGAAAGCTGTTTCCACCGATACGACGAGCAAATTCCAGCTCTTGAAGAAACTCGTTGTTTAGCTCTGCTGAGAAAAAATCCACTTCAAATTTTGCTGCATCCAACCCTATGTTGGCTGCAAGAGAGAGTAGAACCTCATCGTCACTGGGGTTTCTTGCCTCTAAGTAATAGGCGTGTTGAATCGCACTCAACATGGCTTGCTCAGCGCCTTGCTTGCGAGCGGCAAGAACAGCCCGACATGACGGATAGGTAGAACGACGAGGCGTATTCTTTTGCCAGAAATCATAGTTAAACTCTGTACCAAGAAAATCCTCTATTTTCTTCCAATATGAGGCGATTTGGCGTTGCATCTCTTCAGGCATCGGCTGGTCGGAATCTGGTGCCAAACCACCGAGTACATACTGTATCTCTATCTTGCTTTCGAGCTGTTGCGAAATTTTCTGCCACACGGGTTTGTAGCCCCAACACCAAGAGCACATGGGATCATAGACATAATAGAGTTTGTTGTTGGTCGACATATTACCGCTCCTCCGGTGAGCTCTTAGATAGGATGTTAGCGTGAGACTACACAGCTTGTCCCTCCATTACCACAAATTGGTAAACTGGCTTTGCATTGCACGACTCACTGGCAGCTTTTCTCCTCCAATCACTACCACCATCTTACCGGTAATGACTTTTTTGACCTTTTCAACCGCCGACACATTAACAATCGTTGAACGATGAATCTGCCAGAACTGCTGCGGATCTAACTGCTGCAATAACTCTCTCAGCGAAGTTCTCAACAAGTACTCCACCTTTTTATCGCCCTCTTTAGCAAAAAGAGACACGTACTTATCCTCAGCTTTAAAAAACAGGACATCACTCGTAGCGATAAGATGAATGTCGTCCCCTCTGCTGGCACGCAACCAACTCAAATAAGTCGGCTTTGCTTGCTGACTTATCTGCTGAATCTGATCAAGCAGCATCGACATATTGGGCTGTAAAGGTGATGTATTGGTGTTAAGCCTCCCTTTAAGCTTAGCTATACATTGCTCTAACCGCTTTTCTGACAAAGGTTTAAGTAAATAATCGACAGCATTGGTCTCAAAAGCCTGTAAAGCATACTCATCGTATGCCGTGACGAAAACAATCTGTGTCTCACTGTCGCTCTTGTCCAGTATCTTGGCAGCGGCCATCCCATCAAGCTGAGGCATTTTGATATCAAGAAAGACCACGCTAGGCTTATGCTGTTCAATAAGTTGTAATGCTTCCTGACCATTTTTGGCCAGACCAACTATCTCTAGCTCCGGCCAGCACTCACCCAACAGCTTGTTTAAATGGTGCCTCAACAATGGCTCATCATCAGCGATAACCGCACTGTGCAATATGGTGTTCATTGCGCTCCCTGCTTAAAGTGTCAATTTATCGATAGGGATCTGAATCACGGCCTTAACCCCTCCAGTTTCAACTTGTCTAATCGACAGGCTTGCCTCATCACCGTACAACGCTTTAACTCGCTCTCGTGTGTTCTCCAGCCCAATACCATGACCATCTTTAGTCGCCACGTTGCCCAAGCCCACTCCGCTATCTGTCACTTCAATATTGATCATTTGATTTTGCTGCGATATTTCGATCAACACTTCACCGCCTTCAGCTTTGGGCTCAATGCCATGCTGAATCGCATTTTCGACAAGAGGTTGCAGTAACAAAGGCGCTAATGGCAAAGAATGATCTAGCAAGTTATTTATCTGATAGCTGAGCCGTTCACCCAAACGAATCTGTTGAATCGCTAAGTAAGCATCAACCAGATTGAGCTCTGCGTCCAACGTAGAATGAGACTGACGACTGTTTTGCAGTGTTCCTCGCAACAGCTCGGTTAACTTATCCAACATATGCTGAGCAGTTTTTGGATCATGGCTAATCAACGCATTGACATTCGCCAATGTATTGAACAGAAAATGAGGCTCGATTTGACTCTGTAGCTGACGTAACTGACTTAAAACCAGTGCTTTTTCTTGCTCAGACTGGATACGTTTCGCGGTTTCTAACTCTTTTTGCGCCAGTAACTTTTGCTCATGAGTATAAAAATAAAAGAAGCAAGTCACGGTGAAGATAAAACCAAGTACCATCACGGGTTTGAGCTGACTAAGGTCGGCGAATCGATCATAAATGCTTAGCCACCAGTAGGCATTCATCGTACCAAATACCATAGCGCCTGCCAGTGAGAGCGCGGTCACTACACGATTAGAGAGCTGTGGAAACCACCAGCTAAGCAGCAATGCTCCAATCACTGAGCTATAGCCATAACCTAGGCTGATCGCCAGATGCTCATTGTAAGGACTCGGCCAAATCGACTGAGTAACGAACGCAATAACTGCACAAAAAATCGTTGTGTAGCCAAAACTTTTGATTGCGTTCGAAGCATAAGTGACTGAATTATTCATCAAAACTTCCCTCTCAGGTTAAGAAAAATCATACGCTTATCTGGTAGATTTGCATACAACGAGTCTTGATTTCCTGTCATAAAACGAGCCGCAATTTCCGCGAATAGTGAAGCGCTTCCCGAATCATACATCTGGTATTCGATCCATTGCGTGGCGATGACCCCCTGATCTTGTGGTGAATAGAGTAGATCGAAGGTTGGCGTGAGTTTATCAAGCCATAATAGCTGTCGAGTCCAAGGCCAATGGCTCCATGCAGTCGAGTTCATTGACCAGTGAATCATCAGGTTGTGTTGAACGAGATTGGCGTGATTGAGCCCTTGTGCATAGGAGGACGTTAACGGGGCGAGCATGGCATCACTATTGAGTAATTCCACTCTCCGATAAGCCTCCTGCCACTCGCTATTGCTCCAGCTTCGACTATCAAACCAATATTCAACGATGACGTTATGACCTGTTGCATTAGCCCAATTAAGCCCCAATAACGCTTGATAACCGTCGTTGTACTCTTCAAGCGTCACGGGGCTATTGTGTTCATTTTGACGGTAGCCAAGGTAGTGGTTTTGATAAACAGCCGAGCCATGCAGGGACCAAGCTTCATCTACAACCGTGACCAACGAGCCCCCTAACAGGCCATGGCGAATATCATCGTAATAAGCAAGCATCTGCCATTCGGTATCACCACTCAGCACATATCGCCGAATCCCTACGCCTTGTTGTTCAGAAGCTTGTTCGAGATCGCTGCTCCGCTGTTTCGTCCACGAAGAGTCGGTGTAGTAGATACTCCACTCTCCTGCTGAGTCAAAATAGGACGCCATTGCGGTGCCTGTCCCCTCTTCAACCTGAATCCCAACAGGGTTACGTCGGTAGGGTTTGAAAAGGTCGATCGGTCTGTAACCATAGCCGACGCCCCAGTCTAACCTCACTTTCCCGATCGTCAGATCCACTGGCTGAGAAAAGAGTTCCATACTGCCCTGCCAAAACAGTTCTTGTGCGATCAATTCACCTTGATAACTCTGCGTCGCGTCCGAACTGTAAATTTGGCTTCCTTTGGCCGCTAACAATCCCGTCACTCCGTATCCTTCAAATTGAACGTCCACAACGGCATCAATCCCTTCAGTACTCGCTGAATCCGCAGACCCGAGAAGCTTTGAATGTCGATGTTGAGCAGAACTGCCACTTAGGGTCATATCCCAATCAAATTCAAACGGCTGACTGTTTGCCGAAGACGCCACCACTATTAATGCTATCGCCACAACAGATGTTTTCATCTACAACTCCGACAAAGCATTTCGCGTGAGATAAGCAGGGTTATAGTATTTATCGTCTAACTCAAACGGCGTGATCTCTTGATACTCAATCACCGTTTTCTTCGCTGGCTGAATTTGATCAAGAAGCGTCATGGCAACCACGCGCTGTTTACCTTCCCTTTCTCCGGACGTAAACCAAGCCTGTTTGGCAAGTTTACCCGAGTGTAGGTATAGATCCGCTTTGATCGGAAAGTCATCGCTATCATTGAGCCACAGGTCAATTTTGGCGTAGCTTGCACCTTTAGTTGTCGCCCGTAAGCGCAAATAGTTGACCGAACGAGCCTGACCTTCGATTTCCATCTGCTCAGGTTTCACAAATGTCGCCTGATAGTCCTCACTCCAGGTCAAGGTTGATATATCTCCAACCGATGCTTCGCCAAGCAGTTTTTGCATCGGAGTAATCCGAATGGGGCGACGACTCTTAGGCATCACTAACCAGTAGTTATCTCCCAACATCAACATTTTCTGTCCCGCTTCAACTTGGGACTTAAACAGCACCAACGACTCCCGTTTCTCACGAGTGTATACGTTGTATTCGCGAGTTTTATCTAATTCTCCATTCTCATACAGGCTTACCAGAGAAACGACCTTAGCTGAGTCAGAATCCAGCCGATAGTGATCAGCGTTTTTCACCATGGTTTCAACGTCTTTAGCCATTGATGAACTGGCCGACAAGGTGAGTAACATCGCCATAGTGGCTTTAATCAGAGTATTAAACATAGATAAGGGCCTCCGTAATGGGCTTTTTAACGCCTTTTGATGCAGACAACCAAGCGGCGACAACACATATAATGAGTACGCCTAGCGCTGTCATTGACAGAAGTTCTGGTGAGAAATAGATGTTAAGTGGATAGCCTTCGGTTCGCCCTGGTGGGGGTGGCATTTGTATATCGACCACCATAAGCAAACCGCTGACCAGTAAACTCAGTAATCCACCAATCATTGAGCCGATCACGGCAAGCAGCGCGGCCTCTCGAACAAAACCAGAAACGATCTCATTGGGGTAAGTCCCTAATGCGGATAAGGTGCCGATCTCACGGGTGCGCTCTGTCACAGACATTGTCATTGTGTTAAACAGAGCAACGAATACAACCAAAGCCATAACCGCGCCCATGATGCCAAAAATTCGATCGTATAGATCTTTGACTTTACTGTAGAAAAACGCCCTTTGCTGCCAAGGTGTCACCTCTAGCGGCTGAGCTAAATTCATTTGAGATAGCTGTTGGTTAACCCATAGCGCCATGGACTCGGTTTGCTTAGTATCAAACAAGAACACAGACAAGGTACTGACTTTGTTACTGTTCAGCAGTTGCTGCGCAGATTCGATATGAAGATACAACTGACGTTTATCGAGCTCAGGAACGCCGGTTGAATAGATGCCGCGAACTTTATAGTCATAGGCATTGAGCGCACCATCACTGGTTGTGGCGAGTAAAGTGACCCAGTCACCGGTTTTGACACTGAGATTACGCGCCAAATCGATACCAAGCATCACTTCTGGTTCGCTCGGATCGTACCGAGAGGATTGGGTACTCGAAAGCGTTTTACCTTCTCGAACGTCAAGAAAGGGGCCTTTCATATCGAACTCGCGTTCATTGACGCCAGTGCCAACAAAAATCGTCGATTTGCTGCCATTCGACACTAAGCCTGTAAATTCTACGCGGGGTTGGACTCCACGAACCTTATCATTGGCCAACAAACGAGTGGTTAGAGTCCCTCCATCTGCAATCCCGTTTGCCAGAGGCATATCTTCATCTTGCTCGAAATATCCCGGCTGACTAATGGTGAGATGCCCAGTATCTCTAGCGGTTGATTCTTTAAGTGAATCATAGGTATAGAGGCCAAACCCTCCCGCCGATGTCAGAGCAAAGATCGCGATAGCAACAATCAATATCGACAGTACGCTGCGACGTTGGTTGCGTTGTAGGTTTAGATAAGCGATTCGGATCGAATCAGGGATCAGCTTGCCCATTTGACTGGCTCCTTGTTAACTGTTCCATCAAGCAGATCGATGCTTCGATCGCACTGAATAGCCATGCGTGGGTCGTGAGTGGCCACAATGAATGTGGTGCCTAACTGATGGCCTAGGTTTTTCATCAAATCAATCACGACCGAAGCTGTATGGCTATCCAAGCTTGCGGTTGGCTCGTCGGCTATCACCATTTGTGGCTTATGTACCAGAGCTCTCGCAATCGCAACGCGCTGTTGCTGACCTCCTGACAAGTTGTCAGGTCTATGGTTGGCAAATTCCGCTAACCCCACTTTTGCGAGAATCGCTTGAGCCTGTTTCTTTTGCTCGGCTTGAGAAAACCCGTTGAGCATCAGTGGATAGGCGACATTTTCCCAAGCGGTCATTACTGGGATCAGGTTGAACTTTTGAAATACGAAACCAAGCTGGTGACGACGCATTTGAGCCGCTTTGAGCGGATTTTTGGGATAAGCTTGACCGGACAACTCGACGATTCCTTGATAATCCATGTCGAGAAGTCCAAGGATATTAAGCAAGGTACTTTTACCTGAGCCAGAGGGACCACAGAGAGCAACCATTTCTCCCTTGGCAATCTGACCACTGACTTCGCTCAGTGCATTCACTTGCTGCTGACCAATGCAATACTGTTTGCTGATTTGCTGGAAGTTAATCATAACGCCACCTTAAGCTGCTGAATCAACAAGGGCTTGTGCCTGAAGAGTCAATGGATGTTGCGGCGCTTTTGCCTGCATATCTGATATCCATTGCTGCGCCTGATGCTTATCTTCCGCTCGAAGTGCAGCACGTATTGCATAGAGATAAACCCAAGAGATTGCATCGTAGTCTTGCTGTTTAAACGACTCGTCAGCAAGCAGATCAATATATAGGTCGTAGCCGCGTTCGAAGTGATTGAACATATCGGGAAGCGAAGTGAACGTCGCACCTGCAATCGATCTAGCCAGTAGTGACTCTGGCAGCCCCTGACGAATCTCTTGCTGTTCAATTGGCGTCGATTGGCTGGCTAATAGATCGAGCCCTTTACTGATCGTCGCAAGCCCCTGCTCCGTGTATTTCATCTTGTTCCAAGGCATATAAGCATCACGGCCCATTAACGTCTGGGTACTGCCCAAGTAGACGAGGCTAAGCGGATCAGCACCATGCTCTGCAATCTGCTGCTCTAGCTGCTGGTGAACTCGCTCCACTTTGTCTTCGTCACCTTCCGCTGCCAAGTTGTATTCGGCGATAACGGCCTCTGTTGGCGTAGCAAACGAGGGAAAGGCTGTGAGTAGGCTACATAGAATGAAGCTGGCGAATGTTACTGTTTTCATCTGACTATTCCTTTGATCGTGTGATGGTCAAAGATTACGCTCCGAGAAAAAAGCATTCAGAGCAATGCGACGAACGGGCATTAAAAGGCGTGAATGGTATAAACATGGATTAAATGGCAAGCGGTTGAAGTCAACCTAGGGTGCAGCAGTGGATTTTAGCCACTATGATCGTTAAAGTAGCGACAAAATAAGAATCACCTCTCTGAATAACAAAAACATGCAGAGAAGGTCAGAGCAAAGAGATAACTCCGATGATCAAAGACGACAAAATTATTGCTGATTTAGCAGAACTTGAAGCTTTCCTTATCGCCGTCGAGAGCGGTGTGTTAGAGCTTAAGAATGCAGCAGGCGTTGCCATGGCAACCAACAACCAAGACGGCCGCCGATTTGTTGCTGTACTAGACGATAAGCACCAACTCCTTTTAGGCCGTTGGGTTACAGAAGAAGTCTTCCAGACAGGACAAGATTTAGTCCGCAACGGCCCAAGCCGCAAGCACTAAAATCGCAGAGATAGAAAATAAGACCTGTTCAATGAACAGGTCTTATTTTAATGACAAACTTTAAGTCCAATTTAGAATACAACAAGGCAGAAGTTTCTGAAGATATTTAAATATCCTCAACAAACCTTCTGCCTAGAAATTAATTCAATTTTAATTAATATCAGTGTTGTGGTGGTGTACCTTCACCATTCGACATCACTACATCGATCTGAACTAAGGCATCTTGTTGAATTGCCGCGACACCAACAACCGTTCTTGCAGGTAAATCACCGTCAAAGTAACGAGTATAAACTTCATTCACCGTGTCCAGATCGGCAATATCTCGCAATTGAATGTTCACCTTAACGATATCGTCCATAACATGGTTAACGCTTTCAACGATCGCTTTGATGTTGTTTAAACATTGCTCTGCTTGCTCTCTCACACCACCAGCAACAATCTGGTTTGATTGCGGATCTACAGGCAACTGCGCAGCGATATGGTTGTAATGCGAGAACGCTACTGTCTGAGTGTGCAATGGGCTTAGCGGCGCCTTCTCAGTATTGTTTGCACGGATCACAATGCCATGTCGATCTTCGACTTCTTGTGGTGGCGTACCGTCACCATGAGAAACAACAACATCAATCTGAACCAACGCTTGCTGTGGTAGTTCTTTTGCAGCGGCTACGGTACGTGCAGGAACATAAGCGACAGTGCGAGCAATCGCTGAATCAGGGAAGAAAGTGCTGTAGACTTCATTCACTGCGTCTAAGTCAGCTAAGTCTTTTAGATAGATTCCTACTTTTACAATGTCGTCAAACGGTACATCAATGCTTTCTAGGATTGCTTTCACGTTTTTTAGACACTGTGCAGCCTGCTCTTTAACGCCACCCGCAACGATCTCACCAGTTTGTGGATTGATTGGTAACTGTGCTGACACATTGTTGTAGTGTGAGAATGCAACTGTCTGTGTGGAGAGTGGGTGCACTGGTGCTTGCTCAGTATTTCTAGAGAGCTTAATCAACGGGCATGGTTCCTGAGGTGCCGTCCCTTCGCCATTAGAAATTAAAGCGTCCATTTGCACTAGCGCGTCACCTAATGGAAGGGCATCAACTGCAACAACCGTTCTTACTGGTAATAGGTTTTCGAAGAAAGTCGCGTACACTTCGTCAATAGCAGGAAGATCAGACATATCCTTGAGAAAAACGTGAATTTTTACCACATCATCCATAACATGATTGATGCTCTCTACGATCGCTTTAATATTCTCAAGACATTGCTTCGCTTGAGCTTTAATATCACCAACGACTAATTGACCCGTTGCAGGCTCAATTGGCAACTGTGCTGAAATATTATTATAGTGTGAGAAAGCAACGCTCTGTGTTGACAACGCATTAATTGGAGCTTTTTCACTATTTCTTGAAACTTTAATAATTCCGCCACTCATTTCGATGCTTATCCTTCTATTAAGATTTATTTATATCTTTATTTTGGTAGGGTTTAGTTTTATTAAATAAGTGCCGAGATAGTATGGCAACAACCCAAAGTGGATTGTGACTAAATTCAAATAATGATTTCACTAGACATATGCCTAACACTGGATAATTAATCACATAGAGACTAATTATCCGTAAATTGCGACTTTTCCTTATTTCCACGACCTAATTCACTCTAGTATTGCGCAATAGGTGAATACATACCCATGGTTAAACTTGCTGATATGAGAAGTTTTCGTTCGTTTCTGATAGCGCACTCACAACAAACTGACTGATAAGCCTACGAGAGCGTATTTCTACTGCTAATTATCTCGCTAGAATTGCATAAACTTTTCAAGCTCGATGGCGATTAGCTTATAGATGTTACCTGACAGAAAAATCCTGACAGGTAAGTATTATGGAAGTGAAAAAATATTGTTAACTAATTACATTGTCAGTAATTTATTTCCCATTTTAGGCGTTCTTTCCAGTTTGATAAATTCCTACTGAGAGTCTTACATTTTAGTTTCAGTGCATGTGGTAATCATTCCGTCAGTTTCATTTGAAATTGAGCCCATGATTATCCAACATGATAAAGTTATCGACACATCTATACACTGCCAGGCCGTTCCAACGTCTATGCTACGTTCTTGTTGCTATTTGCAGCGTTTACTCCTTCGCCGCACATTCTGTAGAGTTGCCACTTGCCCCCATCACAACACAAGAGATTCAAGACAAACAAAAACAGCGTTTAGAGCTCATTGAGAAAAATACGAGTGCCTTGCAAGATCTGGTTCCTGTTCCAACGCTCCCTGAACCGAAACCAGTCTCAA
The DNA here is from genome assembly GCF_050113875.1 of Vibrio sp. TRT 1302. NCBI lineage: Bacteria > Pseudomonadati > Pseudomonadota > Gammaproteobacteria > Vibrionales > Vibrionaceae > Vibrio > Vibrio sp. TRT 1302. Next base: position 88,382 of record NZ_JBNJOF010000003.1, read on the forward strand.
GCGACCAATGCTTAGAGATAGAAACACTGGTTTTCGAAGGCAATACTCTGTATAGCCGCGAGACGTTAACCAAGGTAAGTGGATTTAAGCCCGGCTGTATCGACCTCAACACCATCAACAGCTATCTACGCAATATTTCTAATCACTACATGGTGGCTGGCTACGTTACGTCACGCGCGTTTATGACACCACAAGACCTCGCTAGCGGTGAGTTACAGATAATCATCCTTGAAGGAAAAGTGGAGAAAGTTCTGTTTAACGGGCAGCTTTCTGTCTCGTTAGATATGGCATTTCCTGACATATCAGGAAAATCCTAAACCTTAGAGAGATTGAACAAGGCCTCGATCAGATCAACCGCTTATCTCGATATAATGCACAGATTAAATTGCTCCCTTCAACCCAACAAGGCTACTCGATTGTTGATATTCAATCTTCCGAGCAAAAGTTCTCCTCTTTAGAACTAGGGTTGAGCAATAGCGGTCAGGAATCGACAGGTGAACAGCAAATATCCCTTAGCGTGACCGGAGAGAACCTATTCAAACGCCTTGACCAGTGGAATCTAACGGCAACCAAAAGCGCAGCCTTTATTGACTCTAAGGATTCAGAGAGTCTATTTCTCAGTGCAGACATCCCTTATGGTTATTGGAACGTGGGTTTTCGCACCTCTTACAGCACTTACCTAACCACATTCAGTAATCAGGGTTTTAATTTTGATTCCACGGGAAAAACCAACAGTCATGACCTTGATATCAAGTGGTTATTTTTTCGCGACAGCATAAGTAAATCAGCGCTAAAAGCCAGTGTTAAGCATCGTCGAGAGAAAAACTACATTCTGGGTTCTCTGGTCGAAGCCAGCTCCAGAAACCTCTCATCAACGTCATTAAGTTGGGAACACAGTCGCCGTTTAGCCGGAGGATTTTTGAGTCTGGCGCCACAGATTGCTATCGGAACGGATTGGTTTGGTGGCGAAGAAACCCTCTCAAACGCCCCAGCAATGCCAGATGCGCAATTTGTTAAAGGAACACTGACAGGCAGCTATACCTACCCCGTTAGCGCTTCTCTCACTGTCGCGACGACCTTATTTGGTCAATGGAGCAATGACACCCTATATGGTGCCGAGCGCCTTAGTATTGGTGGCGAATACTCCGTCAGGGGATTCAAAGGAGCTTCCCTTTCAGGTGATGAAGGCTATTACTGGCGCAACGATTTGACCTATCGCATCGGTCAATGGCCCTATCTAGGGCAAATTTCCACACAACTTGCCTTCGATACGGGCTCTATCGTTCAAGACAGCCAAGACCAGTATGAGGGCGGTTCACTGCTCGGCACCAGTTGGTCGCTAAAAACTCAGGCCAAGTACGGCTCCTCTTCACTCTCCGTAGGGCTTCCTATTGAAGCTCCATCACGATTAAACGCAGACGACTACGTGGTTAATTACCGCATCAACGTCACTTGGTAGGAATTTGGTAAGCAAAAATGAATAAGCAAATCAGCAATATGAGCACTTGGCTCACCTATTCACTGTGCGCGGTTTTGACGGTTCAACCTGCACTTGCCAATGTGGTGATTGATGGCAACTCAGCGAATACCAGCAAAACACAAGCTGGCAACGGCGTTGAGGTTGTGAATATCGCCACCCCGAACAACAAAGGGCTATCTCATAACAAATACCAAAAGTTCGATGTTGACTCTCAAGGGCTAATTCTCAATAACTCGACCCAACAACTCAGTCAATCTCAGCTTGGTGGGTTACTGCAAAATAACCCCAATCTCAAAGGCCGTGCTGCCGACGTAATTTTAAATGAAGTCACAGGGGCCAATCGCAGCCAGCTTGAAGGCTACACCGAAATCGTTGGACAGCAAGCCAATGTCATCCTAGCCAACCCTTACGGTATTACCTGTGATGGCTGTGGTTTTATTAATACCCCAAGAGTGACGTTATCAACCGGACAACCCGATATTCAAAATGGACTGGTGAGTGGATTTAACGTCGCCGACGGCAGTGTGACGATCGAAGGCCTTGGTCTGGATGCAACCCAACAAACCTACTTCGATATAATCAGCCGCACAGCAGAGATTAACGCCAACATTCACGCGAACGATTTAGCTATCGTGACAGGCAAAAACCATGTCAGCTATCAAACCAATCAAGCGACTGCTTCTAGCGTTCCCCCATCGAGCAATGCGCCTGCTTTGGCGATTGATTCCTCCTCGTTAGGTGGCATGTACGCCGGACGTATTTCTCTCGTCGCGACAGAACAAGGGGTTGGCGTTAACGTTGGGAATCTGGTTTCAAATACTGGCGACCTATTGATAACGGCCAATGGGGATATTGTTCTGGGTAACGCCAACAGTGCTAACAACTTGATCCTCAATTCACAACAGGATTTGACCTTAGTCGACGCGCAAACCGCGCAAAAAGCGATGTCGCTAACGGCGCAAAACATTCAAGTTCAGCAGTCGCAGATAGTCGTTGACGAGGCCCTATCGGTCTATGCCGACAATGTACTGTTAACCGATGCGGTTATTGAAGCGGAGCAGATAAACACGGCAGTCAATGACATCATGGTTGATGAGCAGAGTGAACTCTCTGCGACATCAATCACCATGACTGATCTGTCTTCTTTAAACAATCATGGGCAAGTATACGCCCGAGATACCCTCTCGATACAAGGCGACAACACAACGTTAGCGGAAGATGGGCTGATTACCGCATCAAATGTCATCATCCAAAGCCCTCAGTTAACCATTGATACAAGGCTACAGACAGACAACGCACAGATAGTTTCAGACCAGTTATTCACCCTCACTCAAGACGCTCGCTTGGAAGCAACAAACAATGTTGAGTTTACCGCTGGGCAATTGGATCTTATTGGCGATACCGTGGCAAACAACCAAATCGACGTCACCGTTAATGGGGCGGCGAATATCCAAGGCACTCTGCTCGGCAAACATGTCAATCTCACCGCGAATGACACTCAGGTTCAAGGTGAACTTCACGCTAACGAAGCGTTAACGGTGACAACAGAGACACTGACAAATACTGGCGGCATGACGTCCTCTCGTGCTCAACAAATCAATGTTGATAGTGACATGACGAATTACGGCTGGGTGTACGCGGCAGATTCTCTGGATTTTCGAATTCAGGGCACATTACTCAATCAGCAAGGCGAAATCCTCTCCGGTGGCGATATCCAGATCCGTGGTCGCCAAGGAAACGAACTTGCGCAAAGCGTTAACAACGCCTCTGGTACTATCCATGCCAATCAATCTCTTGCCATCTATGCATCGACGATTCTTAACAAACCCACCACGGTCAATTTCAATAGCGAAACCACCAATGGTGATTACAGCTTTGGCTCTGTTGAAGGCTTTTCTGTTGGGTGGGGTTCGTCGTACACACCTGAAACTAGAACTGAAGACCGGAACTGCAACGTGTTCGGTAGTAATTGTGAACACTGGAAAATATCTCAAGACACAGAAGTAACCCTACTCACACGAACGACGAATAGTACCCTGACAAATAGTGCGCCCTCCCAGATAACCGCGGACGGCAACATTACCTTAGTCTCAGAGCAAATCACCAATGAGTTAGGTTTGATTCATGCGGGACAAGACCTCAACATTACGACTGAGTCGCTTGTCAATCAGGGATACACAACCGGTCGCTACCGGGATTATTCGCTCTATAAGCATTACAGCACTGAAGGCGATCCCATTCGCCAGTTTGACTATGTTCGCTTAAATACTCAGACCCAAACCCTGAATGAAGAAACCCATCAATCCACCATTGCTGCTGGCGGAAAATTAACCATTGATGCCAACTCTCTGATCAATAACTCGGAGATGAGTGAAGGAAATAGCAGCCAAATTATGGGATTGACGCCACAAGCTACCCAGCAACAAAGCGCAGCAACACTGACCTACCCTCTGCCAAAGAACAACCATGGTTTGTTCATCTATCAGCCCAATCCCAAAGGCAAATACCTCATTGAGACTAACCCACTGCTGACCAATATGGGGCAGTTTCTCGGTTCCGACTACTTTATGACGCGGGTCGGTTTCAATCCGCAAAAGGACGTCAAGTTCTTAGGGGATGCCTTCTATGACTCGAAAATCATCAGTCAGGCAATTTTCGAGCAAACGGGTTTACGCTATCTCAACCAGTCAATTGGCAGTCAACTAGACCAAATGCAACAGCTTATTGATGCTGCCGCTACGCAAAAAAATGCCCTAAATCTTTCAGCGGGCACCGCCCTTTCCGATGACCAGATAGCCCGTCTGACTCAAGATATCTTGTGGTATGAGGAAGTGCTCGTTAACGGTCAAACCGTACTGGCACCAAAACTCTATTTGGCTCAAGCCACATTAGACAACCTAAACCAAGGTGCCCTTATCGCTGCGACAGATGTCGCTGTCAGTGCCGACAACATTACCAATAGCGCAAGCATCAACGCAGACTCTTCGCTCAATCTGACCAGCACCAACAGCATCCGCAACCTTGGTGGGTCAATTACCAGCAACGCAGACCTTTCATTGCTCGCAAAGCAAGACATCATCAACCTCAGTGGCGAGATTCAGGGCAGCAATGTCTCGCTAACGGCGACCCATGGCGACATTGTCAATGAAACGCTCGCAACAACGCTGACCAGCACGCTGGGTAGCAGCAGCTCGACTTCAACCACTCTGGGCAAAACCGCCTCAATCAGTGCCGCAGGCAACCTAGCCCTCAGTGCAGGTAACAACATTAAGGATCTGGCCGCAGACATCACGAGTCAAGGAGAGATGAATTTAACCGCTGGCCAAAACATCATCGTCAGCTCTAAAGAAAATACGCTAAATGCGAGTGGTTCATTTGGCGGAGAAGCCTCTACGTCACAAATAGGCTCAAGCATTACGGCAGGTGGTAACGTAAGCCTTAATGCGGGCAACGATATCACTGTCTCGGCCAGTAAATTAGCATCACAACAAACATTAAGTCTCGAAGCTGGCAATAATGTCACCATTGAGACGGCGCTGAATAAACAGTCAGACAGCACCAATCTAACCAATTACACCAGCATCAATCGCAGTGAACAACATCAGCGCTCAACACTGACGGGTAATAACGTCACCATCAAAGCCAACAATGGTGCGACCCTATCAGGCAGCACCATTACCGCTGCGCAGTCAGTGTCTATCGAAGCGAAAGGCGACGTCAATATTCTTGCCGTCAGCGACAGCCAGTACCACTACGATAAGACCGATACAGCGAAGTCGTTTGGACGAAGTCAAATAACCACCAATGAGACCTATCGTGAACAAGTTAACGGCAGTGCAATTACCGCAGGTGGTAACGTAAGCCTTAATGCGAGCAACGATATCACTGTCTCGGCCAGCCAATTAGCATCACAACAAACATTAAGTCTCGAAGCTGGCAATAATGTCACCATTGAGACGGCGCTGAATAAACAGTCAGACAGCACCAATCTAACCAATTACACCAGCATCAATCGCAGTGAACAACATCAGCGCTCAACACTGACGGGTAATAACGTCACCATCAAAGCCAACAATGGTGCGACCCTATCAGGCAGCACCATTACCGCTGCGCAGTCAGTGTCTATCGAAGCGAAAGGCGACGTCAATATTCTTGCCGTCAGCGACAGCCAGTACCACTACGATAAGACCGATACAGCGAAGTCGTTTGGACGAAGTCAAATAACCACCAATGAGACCTATCGTGAACAAGTTAACGGCAGTGCTATCACCGCAGGTGGGGATATCACGGTTAAAGCGCAAAACTTAGCCTCTGCCATTACAGCAGGAGGTGACAGTGACATCAACATCATTGGTTCTTCACTCAATGCAAGAGGCGAAGTCGCACTGTCTGCGGATGGCGATGTGACCATGGCTGCGCAAACCTATCGAGAGTTCGAGCGCCATGAAACCATGAAAAAAGGCTTTGCTGGGTTAAGTGGCAGTAACAAAGGCAGCCTTGATAACGCTACGCTGCTCAACAGCAGCTACCTGATTAACTCAGGCAACACCACGGTTATCGCAGGCAAAGATATTGGTGTGATTGCCAGTGAAGTTACCAGTGATGGCAACGTTAACCTTGAAGCGGTCAATGAGGTTCTTATTGCTGCTGGGGAAGTGCTCAAACAGAGCCAAGAGTGGGATGAGAAAACCAAGTTCCTAAGTGGCGGTAACCTGTTTGAGATGGAGAAAAAACGTGAGGGTCAGCAAAGCTCAACCGCCCAGTCGAGTGTCATTCAGTCTGCCGGTCACTTAACCGTCAATGCGGGCTCGATTAAGGTGATTGGCTCTGAGCTGAGTGCGCAGCAAAATGTCGAGTTAACCGCCGACACAGGCGATATAGAAATCCTCGCCGCTAAAGAAACTACGCAGGCGTTCACCAGTGAAGAGACCATATCTGTTGGCTTTGGTGACGACTTCGGCAAGGTCAAAGTGGAAGATGGCCGACTGAATATCGCTCTTGGCGAGGCTAACTACGATAAGGTCAAGCAGCAAACCGATGCCCTCACTCATAAAGGCAGCGCTATCTCGGCGAATGACAGCGTCTCACTAGACGCTGAGTCGTCCATTTTGGTCGAAGGTTCGACCCTGACTGCCGACCGCGACCAGAACCAGTCTGGTGATATTCTGCTCTCCGCCAATCAAGACATCAATATTGTTGAAACGGTCGATACGCTAACTGAACAACGCGAAGAGATAAGTGGTAAGGCCGAGGCGAGTCTAGTGGTGCAAAACCAGGCCGTGGAGGTAGCCAAAGCCGTCCAGGCACTCAAAGTATCGACCCAGAAACTCAAGCAAGCGGAACAAGATTACAAGCAGTACAAAAAGGGCTTGGAGTCTCTTGAGTCAACACTCGGTACACTAGAGCAAGAATACGCAGATAAGAAGCCGGGGGTCACCTTTGCAGACATCGAAGAGCTTCGCGACCTTATTGCTCAAGTCGAGAGTGATGAAGCTTGGTATATTGCTGGTGTGGCCCTCGCTACGGAAGATGTGGTGTCCAAAACCACCGGTCTTACCCAGCAGACCGCTGCACTTGCCACCAGTGTTAGCTCGTGCGCATACTGCTTTGGCTTTAATGCTGGCCTACAGCTCGATATTGCAGCCAGTAAGAATAGCTCAACGTCTCAGCGAACCACGTCCAATGGTTCAAGCCTCAGTGGACAGAACATTGTTATCAACGCTGGTAATAACGAGGGTGACCAACTCAACATCCAAGGTTCGCAGATTGCCGCCAATGATGCCCTATCCCTTGCTGCTAACGAAATTAATCTAACCGCATCACAAGACACGCTGAACACCAAGTCTGAAATGGAATCCGGTCAAATCAATGCGCAGATGACCGTTTTTGGTGCGTCAACTGGTATCAACGTCAACGCGAGCTATAACCGTAATCAAAGCACTTCGGCGTCAACCACCCACAACAATACTCTATTGAGTGGTGATACCATCTCGTTGACGTCTAACCAAGACACCAACATCAAGGGGGCAACGGTCACCGCTGAGAACTCACTTGAGGCCAATATCGGGGGAGATTTGAATATAGCCTCAGTTCAAGACCGCTACACCTCAAACAATCAAGGCGCAGGTATCAGTGGCGGTGTCTCTTTAACGGGAGGCCAAACATCAGACGGGACAGGCACCCTACCCCTGGGTGCCTTAGCCAGCACAGATGGCGCAGGCGAGCTGACAGGGATAAACGGAGGCATTAACGCGTCAAACGGCCGCACGAACAGTAAGCAAACCGTCCTCACTAGCCTGACCTCGGGCGGCGACGCCAACATCACCGTCGGCGGTAACACCGATGTGACAGGCGCGCTTATCGCCACTGTTGATGAACAAGGTAACGACAGCGGTAAGCTCAACCTCACCACCGATTCGTTAACCTATGCTGACTTGTCTAACACCCGTTATAGCCAAAATCAAAGTTTGGGAGTCAATGCAGGTTACGGCATTAAACAACCGACTGAGTCAGGTGCGGAATCCGCTCAAGCTACTCCGAACAACACCAGCGAAGACGACAGCAAGTTCAACTCGAGCTCGTACCAGTACACCAATACCTCAAGTTACGACAAGGGTAAGATGCTGGCAACCATCGGCCAAGGCACGCTGACCCTTTCTGATCCTGAGGCTTCCGATGACCTCACAGCTCTAAATCGCGACACCGAACATACAGAAAAGGACCTGTTCACAGTTGACCGTAAGCAAGGGGATTTTGATGTTACTGTAGATCACCGTCTGCTGACCGAAGAGGGAAGGGCGCAGATAAAAGAGGATGTTAAGCGGACACATTTAGCTGGTCAGTCATTAGCTGATGTAGCGCTTGAAGACTCCGTTAAGTTGGCTGATACCTTCGAGCATATGGATGTAGTGCAGAAGGAACTGGATGTACAACTGCTTATTGCTCAGAAGAAGGGTGATGCAGCGGTCAATATCAATAACCTTGAAAATGCTACCGCTCAACAGAAGCAAGATGCGATTAATGATTACGCGGCTGCTTACTCCGAACTGTTCGGTATCTCTATCGAAAGTGCCTTGGTTATCGCAGTTAATAAATCGATTGGCGGTGCTCACTATATGGGCGACAAAGGCAGCAACATTGTTCTCAATGATGCATCGATGAAAAATGCTCAAGACTATATGAACACTCTGGCTCATGAAGTCACTCACGGACTAGAGAAGCAAGGCATCATCGGAGATAAAGGAGAACAAGGAGAAAACTACGCTGAGCTGATTGGAGGTTATGCCGAAGGTAACTATGAGTTTGCACTGGAGAACAGTGGTCTAGGCAAGGTTAATAAAGGCAATACTAACTCTCATATTGGGAATGACTCAGCGTTAGTTACAGGTAATAGTGACGGCTTTACTAAGAAAGAAACGGAGCTTAAATCTGGAGAAATAGATTACATGAATATTCCACATGTTGAGAATATTGTAGCTAGCGGAGTTCAGCAAGAGTCATTGAAAGATTATAATGCTGCAGAGGAAATAATTAATGAAAACGCCAAATCCAAAGAAGCTATTGTTAACTATTTTTCCATTGCTCTCGGAGGAGTGAGCTGCGTAGGTGGAAATCTTGCTGGATGTGCAGGATCAGGTATCGCAACTAGTGATTTAGGTGAAGTATTAACTAAAGATCTCGAGCAGAACAATGTGGGGAATGACCCTATTCAAAATGCGATGATGGATTTAATCCCTGACTATATAAAACCGAGTGCCAAGAAGACTATGACAGATCTATTATTAGGAGGGTATGGGATTAAAGATATTCATAAAATGCCTAAGGCTAAGAATAAAATTGATGCTATTATTGAAAGTTTAAATAAATCATCGGAAATTGGAAGCGCTGAAGTATACATTGAAACAATGGAAAGTAATATAAGAAAGATTTGGAATCAGGGTGGTCAAGATGAGTAATAGAAGGTATTTGTTATTATGTATCTTAGTTGTAACACTCTTCTCTATTATTGAGGTTTTTAAAAAAGATGGGAAATTTTTAGGGAAAGTTAGTAGTTCATCTTGTGTTGAGACTGGTAAGTCAGAATTGTCGATCAAATTAATAGCAACAAAAGATACAAGTAAGAGAACATATTATTTTGGGGTAAAAGACGAGTTATGCCGGGATGCTATAAAACGGTTCACTCCTGAATCCGATATACTTATATTTTACAGATCAATAAATGGCTGGTTTACAGATGTAGAAGAAGTGTACTTAAACGGAAAAAAAATACCATTGCGTACATATTCTTCTCCAGATTAATTAGAGGTTCGGCTTTATTGCGTAATTCGATGGAACTAAATCAATACTCTACGATCTGATCGGCTACCCCCATCAATCGTCGCAGCAGGGCTGAGTTTATCTAACGTAACCGATGCCGAAGTGCTCCCCAATTTACTCAAGCAAACACGGAGTAAAATCATTGAGATATCAGGTGATGGCGCTTATGACACAAGGAATTGCCATGATGCTATATGGTTCAAGCGAGCTGTTCCGCTTATCCCACCACGAGAAGGGGTGGTCTTCTGGGAGCAAGGACACCCTCGCAATTTAGCAGTAGGTTGTCAGAAGCTCTAAGGCTCCAACAAGAAATGGAAAAAGCGGTATGGCTATCACAAGCGCTCGCTATCAGAGACAACGATGTACAGAGTAAAACAACTACTAGGTGGGAAATTGAGCCTAAGAAATTACAATGCTCAGGTTGGCGAGACTTACGCCATGATCAAAGCACTGAACAAACTTACAGGGCTTGGTATGCATGAAACGCAGTGCATTGTATAAAAGTTACTCAACTTTAGGTGGTTTGGTTTCTCGTCTGAATTACGAAACAAAGCCCATAGAAATGGCAACACAAACTGACGAATTTATTCACTGAGGTATACGGACCAAATCAACCATGAAAAAATTAACAAATCCAACGACTTTTCTTTTAATAATTATCTTTGTTTCAGGTTGCTCCGGAGGGAAGTATTTTTATTTAACCGATGCTGATGTTATCGAAAACCCTTATATCGTCTTTAATCCGCCAAAACAAGACTGGTACTTATATAAAACTAGAGACTGGAGAGTTTTGCATGGTGGGAAGAGCAGCGAAAACAGAGCAGTACAATGGATAGGGTTATCAAATGTCAACCCAAGTATTATGACCCTGAGAATTAGTACTGACAACTATATCTCTTCAGAAGATAACTACTATTTAAATAGTGATTTTGATGAAAACTATGGGCGTCGTTTTACTAAGCCTGATTTTTTGAAGAGGAGCAAAATTCAGGGTATTACGTTCTTTGAAAAATGGACCACTTATATTAACGGGATACATTGCATGGCGAACTCTTATTTACAAGGTATCGGAGGTAGCTATGCACCTACAGGAAGTAAAACGACCCATATAGACTGTGGTTATTATGATAGGACTATTAGCGAGAATGATGGAAAACGAAAGATATCTATCAGGTATTCCATCAATTTTTATGCGAGCTCTAGTGATGAACAAAAAATGGAAAATGAACGCTACTTGAAAGATGCTGTTAGTCAGATTGTTGAAAGCATTAAAATCAAAAACCTCGATGTAGAGCGTATGGAAGCGGAAGGATTAATGTTCTATAACAAGTCGTTTGATTTAGATCCGGAAGATTCGTTTATTTGGCGTGCTGAAGATACTAAGTAGTAAAAATTTGGTTGGTACGACAGGTAAACGCCACTCACCCGAGTGGCGTCCACTTCCCCGAACCACACCCACAGACCCCTCTCTCGCCACCAGAAACGGCAAACTCCAACCGTATCAGCCACGGGAATATATTGTTAAACCATTACAGTACCTTCATTTGGGTACTTAGGGGCGTACTTTTAAGCCCCTGCCTTTACTCTCTTACCAGATTCTTCGCGTATAAGAGTCATCTACCACAAGATCTATCAAACGATGAAAGGCTTCAAATCCAATCTTCCGATAAAAATTTGCCCAGAGTGTCAGCGGCCGTTTTCCTGGCGAAAGAAATGGGCCCGTCAATGGGATCAGATCCTCTATTGCTCTGAGCGATGTCGAAGAAGCAAAAAATAACCAACCGTCAACCTGTGTCACTCACCAGTCTGTTGCACTACCAGGGCAGCACGCTGCCATCGTAGGCCCAAAATACGCCACTGTCTTCAGGTGTGGCTTGTTCTATTAAACCCACCAAGTCCCTAGCCACTCGCTGTGGGGTGAACAATTTTCCTGGCCGGACATTAGCTTGAAAAGGCGCCGATAAGGGCGTGTCGGTGGTTCCGGGGTGAAGCGCGAGTACAGCGCCATGCTTGACACTCCGTTGCCATTCAATCGACAGGGTTTTAAGAAACATGTTCAATGCTGCTTTCGATGTTCGGTAGCTGTACCATCCCCCCAAATGGTTGTCACTAATGCTGCCTACTTTAGCTGAAATCGTGGCAAATTTAGGCGCGAGACTGCGCTTGAGCAAAGGAGTGAAATATTTCGCTAACAGCACAGTGGGTAGGGTGTTGATTGTGATCACGTGCTGAAAAAAGTCCGCATCCAGAGCATTAAGATTCTTCTCTGGGCCTTTGTTTTGAGTATGTAAAATACCGACACAGTTGATCAACCAGTCAACATGCTCTATTTGGTCACTCAGTGCCCTCACCTGTTCTTCTTGAGTCACATCGGTTTGATACCAAATCACCTTGTGATGTTGCCAGTTTGGCGCTTGCTTGTGGTAGGTCGCATGAACTCTCGCGTTAGGGAAACGATCGACCACCTCTTGGGTTAACGCTAAACCGATACCACCATTTGCGCCGACAATCACCACATCCATTACAAGCTCTCCATGTGGGTGATGTAAAGCTCCGCGGTATCGAGTATCGCCTGACGCTGCTGTTCATCCATATTATCCCAAGAGCGATAAATCATTGCGATACGTGGATTGGTGGCCAAGCGCTTTTGGTGTTTATTCATAAAACGCCAGTAAAGGCTATTAAATGGGCAAGAACCTTCACCGCTGCGAGTTTTGTTGTCGTAATGACAGTCTTTGCAGTAATCACTCATTTTATTGATATACGAACCGCTGGCCGCATAAGGCTTGGTACCGACAATCCCACCATCAGCAAACAACGCCATACCTCGTGTATTGGGCATTTCGACCCACTCGATCGCATCGACATAAATACCGAGGTACCACTCATCGACCTGGTCGGGGTCGATTTCGGTCAACAGGCAGAAGTTGCCCGTCACCATCAAACGCTGAATGTGATGGGCATAGGCATAGTCGAGCGACTGCCCTATCGCATTGCGCATACAGGCCATCTTTGTGTTAGCGGTCCAAAAGAACTCTGGTAGTGTTCTCTTGGCACCAAGTTCGTTGTTGTTCGAATATTTGGACATGTTAGCCCAATAGACACCACGGATATATTCGCGCCAGCCTAAAATTTGGCGAACAAAACCTTCGACCTGTGAAAGGTCGATATTTGAGTTTGATTGAAATGCTTTAAGTGCTGCCTCTATCACTTCTCGGGGATTTATGAGCTTGCAGTTAAGAGAAAAAGAGAGTCTGCTGTGGTATAGGCTCCATTTTGCTTGGTGCTTATCTGTCATCGCATCTTGGAATCGACCAAACAATGGCAAACAAACTTGGCAAAAGTGAGCGAGCAATGACAAGCTCTGTGCTCGATTGATTGGCCACAGTAGATCTCCGTTAAGGCGACCGATTGTTGATATCTTATGTCGGATTAGGCGGTGGTTAATCTCGCAGACATTAGTGCTAAACATTAAAGGTTGAGGTAACTCATCAATGTCCTGCGCTTTGAGTTTGTTGCGATTGTTTGCGTCATAGTTCCACTGACCACCCGCTGGTTTGCCGTCTTGCATCAATATATCGAATCGCTTGCGCATACAACGATAGAAGTGTTCCATCATCACGTGTTTACCCAGTGGAAACTGAGCTTCAATCTCTTCAAAAGGGAGTAAAAAGTGCTCCGTATCCACACAGCGTATCACCACATCTTTAAGCTTTAGATTGGCTAGCTGCTGCAACAACCGGTATTCGTCAGGGCGTTGATACTCAAACTTGCTCGCCCCAACTTCAGCCACATAATGCTGTAGCAGTTGATCTAAGTCGTCGAACGACTGCGTGTCATCTAAGGTCAGATGCACCACTTGATGACCTTCGCTTTGGCGCTCTTTAGCAAACAGATCCATAGCAGAGAAAAAAGCGCACACCTTCTGAATATGATGTGTCACATAGCTGTTTTCTTGTTTTAGTTCAGCAATCAGATAGAGAACTCGGTCATCCGGCTCATCAAACCAAGAGTGCAGGCAGTTGAGCTGATCGCCCAAGATCAATCTTACGGTTTCAAAACGCATTATGGTTTCTCCACAGCGGTGATAAGTCGATTCGCTTGGTGTAAGGAAGAATAAATGGGTGCTATCAAAAGATTCTCTCGAAAATTACGACTCGTGGTTGTTAATACGCAACGTGGATAATTGAGATCATGTGATGCGCAGATGCCGATACAGGCCGCAACGATGACGGGGAAAGACCATAGGGATTATGGGAAACCCATATAAGCCCGGCAGAGATAAAAAAGCCCCACACATGTTAGGTGTAGGGCTTGGTTTCATTCAATATTCTATTGAGGTCTTTTCAGCGGTTTAACCACACTGTCGAGGCCTTCAATCTTCAGCGCTAAACACAACTGCATAAGCTCGCCTAGCTCCCCTTCCGGAAACTGCTTCTTGTTGGCAAACCAAAGCAAATATTCTTCAGGCAAGTCAATTAATACTCGGCCTGCGTACTTTCCAAAAGGCATTTGCATACGTGCAAGTTTAATCAAGTTTTCTTTTTCTAGCATAAGACTGAATAAACAATGTATTTGAGCCGTAGGGTAACACCGATTATTTAACTCGGATAGCAGTGCCTTAATTAAACGTTAGGATGTACAGTATGGGCGTACTCAACAACCACTTGATTGCCTTCAATATAGGCATTTTGTATTTCACCATCAACGCTCATACGGCTTTGTAGGTAGACCACTTTGGGGCCGTTCTGATTGTCTTCTTTCAATGAGGGCACAACGTTTTGAGGTTCGATTCGTAACAAGCGGCAAAAATGGCTAATAAACGACATGGTCAAGGGTGTTTCCCCTCTCAGCACCTGAGAAAAAGTCAGCTGGTTCATACCTAACTTTTTTGCAAACTCCATTTGCGTAAGACGCATTTTAGATTTCTGAGACATCCAAACTTGATAAAGCGCATCTCGGTCTCTATCTGTGAATTCCATGTTGGCTCCTTATATAACTCTATTGGATTAATTGTCAGCCTTTTCATACATAGAGTTGTCAGCGTGGAGTTAGCGCAAGTCAAAGGTTCTGTTGCGAACTCAAAAGCGAGCGAAGTTCCGCGTATAGAAATCAAGCAAATACATTCACTAAATATATCAATAATCAACGTTAACACCTTGATATAAATGCGTTAACGGAGTAATAACCACATAATTCGCAAGTAAATTTATAAACAATTTATTCAAATCGAGAATGCAATTCCATATTCATTCTCTGCCTTGGATTTTACGGATTCCTTTGGCTACATTCTTCCCGCTCAAATAGCACTTCAGGCAAACTATCCGAAAGGTTAGGACGCAAAGCCACCGGTCTGTCGACTTTTAATGTCTATGATAGCGGGGCTGCCGCTTGGTCTAGTCACCAAGTGTTTTCGCGTGCCGGAGTGTCATCTTAACTGTCAGTCATAAAAAAAGGACAAATGATGCACAAACTCCCAAACAAATCTCTAATTGCCCTCGCTTTACTTAGCGTTAGCGGCGTTAGCTATGGTCATGGCTACGTTTCGGCGTACGAAAATGGCGTAGCCGCAGGTCGTGTCGCACTGTGTAAGTTCCCAACCAGTGATACGAATGAGAAAAACAGCAACTGTGGGGCGATTCAATATGAACCACAGAGTGTCGAGGGCCCAGATGGCTTCCCTGAAGCGGGTCCAAGCGATGGCAAAATTGCCAGCGCAGCCACAACCCTAGCGGCAGCTTTAGACGAACAGACAGCCAACCGCTGGGTAAAACGTCCGATTAGTTCTGGAACTCAAAACTTTGAATGGACGTTTACCGCAAATCATGTGACTAAAGATTGGAAATATTACATCACCAAACAGGGATGGAATCCAAATCAGCCACTCGCTCGCAATTCGTTCGATTTAACACCCTTCTGTGTGGTTGATGGTGGAATGGTTCAACCTCCAAAACGTGTCAGCCACCAATGTAACGTACCAACACGTGAGGGATACCAGGTTATCCTAGCGGTTTGGGACGTAGGTGATACTGCTGCGTCATTCTACAACGTAATAGACGTTCAATTTGATGGTGACGCACCCGAAGTTCCAGACTGGAGTCAGTCAGGCCAAATCAACCCAGGACTTAACCTAAATATTGGCGATAGTGTCTACACCCGCGTATTTGATCAAAACGGTGAAAATGCCTCTTACAGTACTGAGTTAGTCATCGAAACCGCTGAACAAGGTCAGGCGAATAACTGGTCTTACGCGTTAGCGTCTAAGATCAATCAAGAGCAAAGCCAAATTCGAGCTGGTCAGTTGAATGATCGAGGTGAGTTTACTCCTGTCTATGGAACAAACCCTGTATATATCAAAGCAGGTTCCGGCTTAAATAGCGTTGAGATCGGCTATAAACTTGAAGCACCAGAGCCTGATTATCGCTTAGATGTTACAGGGCTGGAAGAGGAATACCTGATTGGTGATACCGCAACACAAATCAACCTAACACTTGAAGCAACTGGCGACCTTAATGCAGAGCTAACTGTGTTCAATCATCACCGTGAACCTCTGGCATCCTACACTGCGCCACTGGCTGACGGAGAACTGAGCAACACGACTCTAACGCTGTCAAAGTCTGAAGCCGGACATCATATGCTAGTGGTCGTGATAAAAGACCAGCAAGGCAGTGTCGTTGACCAGAATACGCTTGATTTTCAACTAATTGAAGAGGCAACACCACCGCCATCGGATGATTATGACTATGTCTTCCCTCAAGGCATGGAGAACTACACTGCTGGTACAAAAGTACTTGCTGTTGATGGCGGCATTTACCAGTGTAAACCTTTCCCATATTCAGGTTACTGTGTTCAGTGGTCGCCTTCTGCAAACCACTATGAACCAGCAGTAGGCTCACACTGGGCTTCGGCTTGGGACAAGCTAAACTAACCGTTAAAAAAGCGGATGCCATGGCATCCGCTTTGCTACTTTTTCAATTCAGGGTTTTAGAACCATCCTAGAACCAATCGTTTAACCCAGTCTAGCAACTTCTTGAACAAGCCACCCTCTTCCACATCTTGTTGAGCGATTAGAGTAGCGCTCGCCACTTGTGTACCTTCAACACTGTAGATCACCTCTCCTACCGCGTCGCCTTTTCGAATAGGTGCTTCTAGCTCACCTTTGTACTCGATTTCGGCCTTGAGCTTACTAGCGTCTCCTTTAGGCAAGGTAATCATTACCTGTTCAGATACCCCCACAGGTACAGAGTCCTGACGTCCCATCCATACCTTAGCTTCGGCTAATGTGTCACTCAGTTTGGTTGGTGAAACGGTATCGAAGAAACGGAATCCATATGAGAGTAACTGTTTACTTTCTGACTCTCGACTTTTAGTGCTGGTAGAGCCCATAACTACAGAGACTAAGCGCATTTCACCGTTGGTCGCTGACGTTGCCAAACTGTAGCCTGCTCCACTGGTGTAGCCGGTTTTCATTCCGTCAACATTGAGGCTGCGATCTCTCAATAATCCATTTCGGTTGTACTGCGTAATCCCGTTATAGGTAAAGGCTGTTTCACTGTATAACGGATAGATATCGGGAAGATCTCGAATGATCGCTTGGCTAAGAAGTGCGATATCGCGTGGCGTAGAATAAAGCCCTTTGCTATCCAGTCCATGTGGATTGGTAAAGGCGGTGTTATCTAGCCCTAACTTTTGTGACCAACTGTTCATCAAGCTCACAAACGCGTCTTCACTACCAGCCACATGCTCCGCAATCGCTACGCTAGCATCATTACCCGACTGAACGATCAAGCCACGATAAAGATCCATCAATTCAACGTTTGTTCCCACTTCGATAAACATTTTCGAAGAGTCAGGAAAATTTTTCGCCCATGCCTTAGCACTGATTTTTACCTGATCATTCAAAGAAATATTACCGCTTTTTACTTCTTGCCCCGCAACGTAAGCCGTCATCAATTTCGTCAAACTCGCAGGATTAAGCTTCTGATCGGCGTTTTTTTCCACTAGAACGGTACCAGTGTTGTAATCAATCAGAATATAGCCTTTCGCTCCTAACGCAGGAGGATCAGGGATAATTGTCGGGGCAGAATACGCTCCGAATGAGAAAAGAAGTGTCGGAAGAAGTGCTGTCGATTTTATTAAACGCAAAGTCATGATATGCGACGTCTCACTTTAGTTAAACATGGTCGGGTTCAGTATAGACAACCGCCCAACAGTTTCAGCCGCTTTGAAACCAATCGTTACTATTGAGTCATGTTTTTCGCAATTAACGCAGAATCAACCCTCGCGAGAAATAAAAAAAACCAGCGGTATTAACCGCTGGTTTTCAATTTGTTCACTTTTAACTTAAGCCAGCTTCATCGCGGCTTGTTTGTTCATCATGCGTTCACGGTGAGAGAACCACAAGTATGTCGCTGCAATCGAGAAGAATAGGTATGAAAGCGCAAACACAAATGGCGAGCTAATAAGCTCTTGTGACATACCCCAACTAACACCTGCAACTGTGATTGCAATCTTTGAAAATAGGCCACAGATAAGAAGAAGTAACGCTAACTGTGGAAAACGACTGCTTCTAAACGCAAACCAATAGCAGCTACCTACAGCCATGGTCGAAATGTAAAGGCCGAGCAAAAATGAATGTAAGTGATCTGCTGATGCTACGCCTGCAGTAATTGAAATCATAAAGAGTATGAATAGTTTCATGTTTTGCCTCGCTTTTTAAAACTGGGAAAAAGCTTCCTTTCATTTTTGAAATCTCATTTTGCGCATATTTTCATCATTTAGCTCAGCAATATCAAGCAGTAATTTGTTGCAAAACTTGTTCAAAAAACAATCAACGAACAAATGTTAACATCTGGTTACAATACTGATTTCGTTAGCCTTAGAGAAAGAAAGGGTTAACCCCATATTTAAGAAAAGCCAACTTATGGGCGTCACATTTCAATAACATTTATTTATCTATAAAATTCCTTAAAAATTGTGACTAAACACAGCAAATGCCAGCCACAAAGCAGGTCTTTCTCAAGGCAAAACTTAAGATTGCACAAATAGACGGATTGCAAAGAAAAATAAAGGCCAATTTAAGTGTGAGCTTAACCACTGTTCCCAGTTTTCCAGCTCGAATCACAACTTGGGGTCTGATACCTTTGCGCAACCCATTTTTAGGTCACACACACCATGCCTTCCCAGTACCGAATTGATAAAATTGTTGAGATAGGTGACACTCTTCATCGCAGCGGCTGCGCACCGTACAAACTTGAAAAGTACACTCAATTTTATGCACGTAAACACGGCGTAGATCTGATGATTCAAGCGACGCCGACGACCGTTAACTATCAGTTTCCTGAAGACAACAATGCTGTTGTAATGAAACGCCACCAGCCCGCATCAATTAATCTAAGTCTGTTGGCTAATACCATTATCCGCATCAATCAACCCAGCAGCGAACCGGTTCCTGAACCTGTCGGATACCCTAAATGGGTCATCGCATTGGCCAATATGGCTATTCCGCCAGCCTACCTGATGCTAGTGGGCAGTACCATGGAAGCGATAGTGTTCTCCGTATTTTTGGGGTTTGTAGTTTGGCTAACTCAGCAGGTGTGCAAAGCTCGTCGCTCCATCGCCGTAGAGTTTATTGCCGCTTTGCTCACGGGGATTCTGGTTGCTTTCTTCGCCAGCACTGGCTTTGCAATCCCTATCTGGGCTCTATGTATTGCTGCAATAGTTCTATTCGTGCCCGGCTTATCGATTGCGAACTCGCTAGAGTGCCTTGCATTCAATGATTTAGTATCTGGTACCAGTTTACTTGGTCAGAGTGCATTGACCCTAATAAAGCTGTTTGTCGGCATCGTTATGGGGCTAAATATTGGCGAGGCGATATGGGGGCAAGCGGAAAGCATAAAATACGTCAACGAAGTGCCATTCTGGATGCACATCTTTGGACTATTTCTGATTTCCATTTCACTGAGCATCATCTTTAATGCGCGTCCTACCGATATTTTATTAGGTTTACCCGTTGCTGCATTGGGCATGTGGGGACCATTTTATCTTGGTTTTGACAGTGGGTGGGTCGTCGGCACTTGGGTAACAACCGTCTTAATCACTCTATATGGCACTTGGGTTGCAAAAAAAATGGACCTGACTGGGTCTATCTATATTGTTCAAGGCATCATTATTTTGGTACCGGGTAGCCGAGTGCTGATCAGTGCAAGCCAATCAGTATTTGAGCAATCAATTTTACCGATCCCTAGTATCGGACTCTCAGCCTTGTTTAAGTTCTCTGCTATCGTCGCAGGGCAAGTCACCGCTTACTCGATTTATTCGCCAAGAATTGAACGCTAACATCCATTGATTCAGTAAAAAGCCCTATTCAAACGTCGCTAACTAAGCGGCTTTTGAATAGGGCTCTTTCCCCTTGTGTTTCATGTTTCGTCTGAAACTTCCTTTGCCTTTTTTCGCTTTTTCTACTCTTGCTCGAAACAGCTTACTGGTCACCACGGCTTTAAGAGCGTTATCTTTTATCTGACCTCGACCGACCTCTAATTCTGCGTCGAGATTCGTGAACTCATGGCTTGAGTCACTCAACTTTTTCATAATCCATTCCTCTGAATGATAGTTTACATACAGCTGGTTTCTGCGCTGTTTCTACTCACATTTTTATCGTTAAGTAGAACAATCAACCAAGCGTTCGAATGTTACACTATTTATGCGCTAATCAGTATTATTTTCGAAATTATACCTAGCGCAAATTTTCCAATGAAAACCCCTATTTATGGTGTGCAAATCCCCTGATTTTTATTGACTTAGTTGCACTTCTCTTTAGACTGGATGCCAGCTAGAAAACGGTTCTTGTTTACTTTCGCCGTTTCGTTGGATGTATGAATATCTACCGTAACGTCGTACGCATTAGCAATCTCCTTTTCCACGCTATCGGTGCCGTATGGCTTTTACAAGATTTATCAAGGATATACATTATGTCTAACACTGTTACTGGTACAGTTAAATGGTTCAACGAAACTAAAGGTTTCGGTTTCATTCAACAAGAAAACGGTCCAGACGTTTTTGCACACTTCTCTGCAATCACTGGCGACGGTTTCCGTACTCTAGTAGAAGGCCAAAAAGTTGAGTTCGTAGTATCTCAAGGCCAAAAAGGTCCTCAAGCTGAGAACATCAAAGTACTTTAATTGTTAAGTACCACAGTTTTTCGATAGCCAGCTTCAAGCTGGCTATTTTTATACCCGAAATATGCCCATTCCATTTAACGTCCCTATCGCGAGACTCTCTAACGAGCCTCCTCTCTCGCCCTGCTTGAGAGACATCAATTCTTCCTCACAACACCACTCAGTGGATCTTAATTTCTCATTATTGGTTATTGGCATATGCCAGAAACCAATACTATAGTGTCTCTGTCACAAGATAAGGAGTTCACTATGTTATTCGCCATCCCCTACCACGGAGCGTCTGTTCACAATCACTTCTCTAAAGCCCCTCAGATCATGCTTTGGGATAGCAAGGAACAAACCAAGTGCGTGCTTGATTTACCCCCTTCTTCAGCGTGTTGTGAGCGTAAAAAATATTGGCAAAGTGTTGTACAGGAGAACCATATCGACGCGGTCATCGTTCGCTCTATTGGAACCAATATGCTTAACACTCTATTTAAAATGAATGTCAGTGTGCTAGCTGCACCGCGCCAGTTCGACCTTGAACGGTTTGATACCAACGTGTTGAAGCCCATTACCGACATTAATTTTGCGCGCCCTTCAGCCAAAAAGCACAACGCAACCTGCTCAGGAGATTGCCCTACTCACTCTATATCAGCGAACCAACATGCGAGGGTCAACAAGTTGTCACCTAAGGCTGTGAGCCATCTTGCTAAGGTGTTTAAATGCACCACTCACGCCGAGTAGTCGCTGTGACCTATTTGATTAGCTTTGCTGTTTTTATAATTGTGGTTGGCATGATGGCGATAGGAGTCGTATTAAAACGCCATGCGATACAGGGGAGTTGTGGCGGTCTTGCCACTATAGAGATAGAAAGAGAATGCAACTGCGTAGAAATCTGCGATCAACATTCGCGCAAATTATACCAAATTGAGGAGCCGAACTAAGTAGGGGCTATTGTTCACTAGCCAATATCAACGCATGTCCATGCACTAAGCTCTGCGCGACTTTGCTACGTGCACGCTTAACAATATTGGCAAAAGTTTGTCTTGATACTTTCATGAGCGTTGCCGCTTCCAATTGGCTTAGACCATCCAAATCAGCTAGACGCAACGCTTCGAGCTCATCCTCAAATAACTCGATTTTTTCGAGCTGAGAAAGCGCTACCCCATTGGGTTTAAAGCATTCGTAACTTGCTCTGCCACATATGTTTCGCTTTATTTTTGGCCTCGCCACTTTGTTCCCCTTTACGTTTTCTGGGCTCAATGTTGCTCTCTAACTTTGCGGTATTTTATGACTATTCACAAACCCAAAAATCATCAACAGTGCGCTATATGTTGCCAGCCTTTTTTTAACCACCATACCAAGATTCACTTTGCAGCGATGCAAAACGGTGGAGTACAGGGCGAAATTGTAGCAACAGAAGCCGTGCAAGGCTACCAAGGGGTAATGCAAGGCGGTGCTATTAGCGCTTTACATGATACCGCCATGACTCACTGCTTATTCTCTCAGCATGTCTATGCTATGACCGCACAACTTGATGTGCGCTTTATACACCCCATTCCTCTCAACACATTACTTCGAGTTGAAGCGATATGCACAAAACATCGACGTGGATTGTATCTGTTAGAAAGCACTATTTACGTGGATGATCAGTGCCACTCGAAAGCGGAGGCAAAATTTATAAGATGCGCCAGTGAAACAGCGACTTCGGATAAGACGAACCTGTACTCATGCCATGTGAATGAGTCCCGAATTCTACCTCTGCAATTGAGTTAATAAACAATCGGTTATGCTCCCGTTTTCTCGGGGAGTGCTGTATAGTGAATTCCATTAACGTTTTTACTATAAGCAAAGCCTCAACGGTACACCTATAGTACACTTCAATCATTTGGAACCCTTGAAAATACATGGCTCTTAAACCGACTATCTACAAATTCCGTATTTCACTTTCAGATACCAACCGTGACCTGTATGACTCGACGCAACTTACCGTTGCTCAGCATCCGTCAGAAACCGTTCCGAGAATGATGGCGCGAATTCTGGCCTTCTGTGTAAAATGGCAGCCAGATTTAGCGTTGACCAAAGGCTTGTCGACCACTGAAGAGCCAGACCTGTGGGTCAAATCCTTAGACGACCAAATCCAGCTTTGGGTTGATATTGGAGAGCCTTCGCTAGACAGAATCAAAAAGGCGTGTCGCTTAGCCACTCACGTTGACGTGTTTTCATTCAACAGCAAATCTAATGTTTGGTGGGAACAAACCAAGAACAAGGCACATCAATACGACGCCAATATCTATCAATTTGATTGGGATGGTATTGAAGCATTATCAGAAATTGTTGAACGCAGTATGGATCTGTCCGTCATGATTACTGGTGAAAGCCTGTTTGTTGATTGTGACAAAGGTTCATTTGAAATCTCATTGAAGAGCTTGCAGTCAAATGACTGAACTTGAGCAGTCGCTTAGAGCCATTGACGCCGATTCTATCCCAGCCGTTACTCTACCTTGTTCAGCGTGGGAGCAGTTTTGCAGCCGCCATGCGTCACTGTTTGCTAAAGCAAGGAGACGCAATCCAGATAAGCCCGCCACACATGGGCTGCTGGGTGTGCTCACGAAAGCACATATGGAAGAGAGTTCAGCCCTCGAATCACAAATTGCATCGATTCAGGCAATGCAGGATGTATTGGTATCAAATCTCGGACAGGAACACGCGGATAAATTTGAGCAGCAAGGCATCAAGCAACTTATTCTCGTTACCCATCTGTGGCTCTATCTTCAAGGCTATTTGAAGATGGATTTTAGTTTGGCCAATGATCATGCTGACAATACGGCTCACTTGATCGCGACGCTCAACAAGCAAGACCCTCAATATCTGCGAACTCAGTTTCTCGAAAGCTACTACCTCGGCAAGCAACGCGCCGGTGAAAACACTCAAGCCAAATCAGGTCTGATAGATTGGCTGCGTCGTATCTTCGGCAACTCGACTTTATAAATAATGGCCCTCATTGAGGGCCATTATTTTTATAGGTAAGTATGAGGGCCAAATACCTCATAGTGGATTCGATCTCGGTCTACACCAAGAGACTCTAGTTGACGCACCACCGATTCCATAAAACCGACAGGGCCACAAAGATAAAAATCGGCACTGTCTAAAGGCAATTGATCGGCAATCAGGCTTACGTTGAGCTCCCCTTGAAACTCGGCATTAGCCTCTTCAAGATACCAAGTGAATGACTTCCAATTGTTGTCTTTTACAGCTCGTTCCGTATCCGCCTTGAAAGTATGCTGCTGCTCAGTGTTGCACGCGTAGAGCACGCTGACATCTTGCTTATTCTGCGCAGCTAATGTCTGCATCATAGACTGAATTGGTGTGGCACCAACACCCGCGGAAATCAGCACCACTGGTTGCTGTTTCTCTTGGTAGAAGAAATCACCTGCTGGTGGGTAAAGGCGAACCACATCCCCTTCATGTACTTCATCATGTAGGTAGTTAGATACCAAACCTTTATGCTCACCCACTTCTCTTTTAACAGAAATACGGTAGTCCACGCCGTTCGGTTTTTGCGACAGTGAATACTGGCGAATCTCGTTGTATTCGCCCTCTGTAGGCTTTAATTCAATACCCACATATTGGCCAGGTTGGTAGGTTAGAACATCCCCACCATCCTGCGGTACTAAGACAAAACTGGTCACAAACTGTGATTCTGGCTGCTTAGATTTAACCACGAAGTTGCGTGAGTTAGCCCACCCACCAACTGCCTGCTTACGTTGCAGATAAAGTTCGCCTTCACGATCGATAAAGACCTGAGCTAAAAACAGGTACGCCGCTGTCCAGGCTTCTTCAACTTCAGGGGTAAACGCATCACTAGCCAGCTCGCGTAGTGTTTCGATTAAGTGATGGCCAACAATTTGGTAGTGTTCAGCTTGAATGTTAAAACTTGTGTGTTTGTGAGCAATGCGCTCGACAGCGGAAGTCAGTACTTGCAGATTATCAATATTCTTTGCGTACGCCGCTACAGCTTCAAATAGGGCGACGCCCTGACGACCGGTTTTTTGGTGGGTCATATTGAAGATGTCTTTCAGTTCTGGGTTGTGAGTAAACATTCTTTGATAGAAATGTTGGGTCAATGCAGGACCTGCTGATTCCAGTAGTGGAATTGTACTTTTTACGACTTCAATGTGCTGATTGTTGAGCATTCGAGTTTTCTCCTCATTATTTTAATTTTGTTCGTAGCCGATATAGCAGGAAGAGTGCCAACTTCAAGAATGTATCTAAACTCTTGGTTTAGCACGTTTTAGCCGTCAATATCATGTCAAATAAACACACCTATAAAATGTCAATTTGACACATTAATATTGTAATAACTCGACCAATATGGTTAATTCAACATCATGTGATGCTCAACCGTTTCTACCTATAGCTATTATGCAAGATATCTCTGTTTCTACCCTTATCGACATGACCATTGGTCTCGCTCGCGGTGATAACGACCAAGATCGATTCAACAATCTACTCGACGCAATTCGTAAAGCCATCCAATGCGACTGTGTCGCTCTGCTCTCATTACAGGGAGATACCCTTATCCCGTTGGCGATGCAAGGATTGACCCGTGACACGCTAGGGCGTCGTTTTAAGATAGACGAACATCCTCGTTTTGCCCTGATTTGTGAGTCGAAAACCGCAGTTAGGTTTGATGCGAATAGCGATCTTCCCGATCCCTTTGATAACTTGCTACTCGACTATGAGGGGGATTTACCCATGCACTCGTGTATGGGGCTACCACTTATCTATGCAGACAAGCTCCTCGGTGTCCTTACACTTGATAGTCTAACACCAGGGGTCTTCGAGCAGTTTCCTAAACGCAGTCTCGATGCGCTCTCCGCTATCGCAGCTTCAACACTCAAGGTCGCTCTCACCGTAAGCCAACTAGAGCAACAAGCAAAACAGACTCAACAAAGATTTGAGGAACTGAACGAAGAAGCATGGGAACGTGATGGTGGAGAAATCATTGGTGACAGTCAGGCAATGCAAGCCCTCAAGGCTGATATTGAGGTGGTCGCTCCTTCCAACTTTAATATTCTGATCCACGGGGAAACGGGGGTCGGTAAAGAGCTGGTTGCACGCAGTTTGCACCACTTGTCGCCACGTAGAAAACAACCTCTGGTTTATGTCAACTGCGCTGCGATTCCTGAGAATCTGGTCGAGAGCGAACTCTTCGGTCACGTGAAAGGCGCCTTTACGGGCGCAGATAAATCACGTTTGGGTAAATTTGCGTTAGCGGATGGCGGCACGCTATTTCTCGATGAGATTGGTGAGCTTCCCCTTGCAGCGCAAAGCAAGATCCTTCGAGCTCTGCAAAATAATGAGATTCAGCCCGTAGGACAAGACAAAGTCGAGAACATTGATGTGCGTGTGCTCGCCGCGACCAACCGGGATCTAAAAGAAGAAGTCTCTGAAGGCCACTTCCGTTCTGATCTCTACCACCGACTCAGTGTCTACCCAATCACGGTTCCCGCCCTTCGTGAACGTAACGGTGATATCGTACTGCTCGCTGGTTACTTCCTTGAGCAGGCTAGGCGCAAACTGGGGATTGTGCAGATTAAGTTGGGCAAAGATGCGCAGCTCCTATTATCTCGCTACAACTGGCCGGGTAATGTCCGCGAATTGGAGCATGTCATTAACCGAGCCGCACTAAAAGCGAGAGCTCGCGGTCAAGGAGGTAAACTCATTACCGTTTCAGTTGAAGACATTGGCCAACTGCAATCAACGCAAGAGAGCAATGCCTTTACTCCGATCAATGAGGCTCGTCTAGCGCCAGAGTTCGAGCTATCACGTGGTCTTAGAGAGTCAACGGAAGAATATCAGCGTCACATGATTATCACAGCCTTGACTCAAGCTGATTTTAATTGGGCAAAAGCCGCACGTCAGTTGAAGACAGATCGTGCCAACTTAACGCGTCTCGCCAAACGGCTGGGTATCGAAGTCACCAAAAAGCATCAAGTGAACATTGGCTGAGTTTAAGATTCAACATTGATTACATCTCAGTTACAATGCGCAACGAAAAAGTCATCTGCCAATAATAAAATATTCATCAAATAGGATTGTTATGAAGTTTATCCGCTGGTTTTTAGGACGAGTGATCCTACTGCTCAACTTTGTTTTTTCACCAAAAGGCATAAAGCGTGATGCTGACCAACAGCAAGCGGTCGATCAGAAAGCTCAATCATTGGCTCTATACCAATTCGAAGCTTGTCCGTTTTGTGTCAAAGTACGTCGAGCGATGAAGCGTCAATCAGTTAAGTTTGAATTACGTGATGCAAAGAATGATCAAACACACCGCGCAGAATTAGAAGCAGGTGGTGGAAAAGTGAAAGTTCCTTGCCTAAGAATTGAAAAAGACGGTGACGTACAATGGATGTATGAATCATCAGATATCGTTGCTTACTTAGAGAAAGAGTTCGCGTAAAAAAGGAAGGTTCCATGTCATGCAAGCCATTGAACATTCGGCATATCAAAGCCATTGTGTTTGATTTAGATAATACCTTGGTAAGCTCAGACATGGATTTCTTCTGGTTAAGAGAGCAAATTGGGTGTCCTTCAGATACCGACTTGCTCTCTTATGTTGATCAACTTGAATGTGCCAACGCTTACGCCGATGCGCACGCACTGATCCTGCAACATGAGCTTGAAGACGCACAGCAATCACAGCCAATGCCTGGCTGTCAGTCCCTCATCGAGTTCATTCACAGTAATCAACTGTATACCGCTATCATTACTCGAAATTGTGCTCAGGCCGCTCAAATCAAAATCGAGCATAACCAACTCAATATCTCTCGACTGATCACCCGCGAACACTTTCCACCGAAACCGAATCCAGACTCACTGATCGCTTTAGCCGATGAATGGCAACTTGAACGCCATGAAATTCTCTATGTGGGTGATTATCTCTACGATCTTCAGGCCGCCTACAATGCTGATATGCCTTCGTGTCTCGTCACTCACGGCAAAACGTCTCCATTTGGCGCACACGCTTCACTGATCGTAGAACATCTTGATGAACTCCAGTCTGTCTTGTCTGAATCTAACGAAACAACACGCAATTGAACGATAACAACAAAGTGAAATAAATCACACTTACCCTTGAATTTTGTCTGGTAAGTAACGATGTATTAAAGACAACAAATCAAACCGAGGTCTATCGCCTCGGTTTCTCTTTAGATTCGTTATAAAAACCTAAAACAACGGCTTGGCTATGACTGCAAAAACTCTTGATTCATCCCCTTCTCTTGGGCAACAGCTATTTAAAATGACTTGGCCAATGCTGTTCGGCGTGCTGTCGATTATGAGCTTTCAGCTAGTAGACAGTGCGTTCATCGGTCAGCTCGGTATTCTGCCACTGGCAGCGCAAGGTTTTACACTTCCACTGCAAATGGTCATTATTGGTATTCAAGTTGGTCTAGGTATCGCAACAACCGCCGTTATCGCCACAGCAATTGGCGCTAGCCAGCCAAAATACGCCAAACAACTTGGTGGATTAGTCATCGTCATCGGCAGTGTTGGTGTCGCCGTATTTTCAGTGCTGATCTATCTGCTCCGAGAGCCCATCCTAGCATTACTCAGTGCCCCTGAAAGTGTATTGCCTATCATTGATAGCTATTGGGTTTACTGGTTGGTAAGCTCTTGGACGGGTGCGGTACTCTACTTTTTCTACAGTCTTTGCCGAGCCAACGGAAACACCATGCTCCCAGGCACCATGATGATGGTCACCAGTTTGCTCAACCTGATCCTAGACCCAATTTTCATCTTTACGTTAGATCTCGGTATTGATGGTGCGGCTATCGCAACCATTGTGGCATTTGGTATCGGTCTTGTGGTCGTCGCACCAAAAGTTGCCACTAAACAGTGGCTGAGCTTCGACTGGAGTGATCTCGATGTGGCTAAAAGTGTCCGCTCAATTGGCCACATCATGGGGCCTGCGATGATCAGTCAACTGCTTCCTCCCCTCTCATCCATGCTCGCAACCAAGCTACTTGCAAGCTATGGTACAGCAGCGGTCGCCGCTTGGGCGTTAGGTTCACGCTTTGAGTTCTTTGCCATCGTTTCGGTCTTAGCGCTCACCATGTCAATGCCGCCTATGGTCGGTAAGTTGCTGGGAGCCAACAATCTCGCTGACATTCGCAAACTGGTTGCTATTGCATCTAAGTTTGTTATCAGTTTCCAACTGCTTATCGCTGCCATCACGCTATTCGCATCGCTGTTTTTAGCACAACTGATGACCAGCGACTCCGCAGTAGAGAGCATTCTGAATTACCACCTAATGATCGTTCCCTTTAGTCTTGGGCCGTTAGGGATCTGTATGTTGATGGTATCCATTTCCAACGCACTTGGTCGTTCTTACACCGCGTTGACGATTTCTGCGCTGAGGTTATTTGCTTTTTTCCTACCGTGTTTGTGGCTCGGAGCGCAACTCGGAGGGATCGAAGGACTGTTCTGGGGAGCCTTTGGTGGCAATATTCTCGCTGGCATCTGTGCATGGATGATGTTCCATAAAGTACTCAATCAGTTAGAGCAACACACCGTGACTCAGTGATTAAGGTTTGCATTCTATAATCAACCTAGATAGTCTAAATAATCACCACTTAGGATCGATTATGAAATTCGTGTTTACTTACCTTTGGCTTCTTCTCCCTAATGCCAGTAGCCGGTAGGTATCACTATGTCTGGCTGCGAGAAACGTAGCCAGAACTCCACTTTCTCGTAGCCCTAAAATCACTCACGAAGGATACGAGCAACATGACTGAAGAAACCCAAACTACCGTTCCCGACTCTCTATCGCAGACCGGAATTCTGTTGGCGCTCGCCGGATGTATACTATTTTCTATCAAACCAATCCTGATCAAAATTGCCTACCAATATGGAGGCGATGCAACGTCAATCATGACACTCCGTGCATTCAGCTCTCTTCCTCTCTATCTGGTTACGCTGTTGCTCTTATGTCGCAGTGCTGAAAATCGGATCAAAGTAAAACAACACGGAGCCAAAGCCGCGTTAATTGGCGTGATGGGCTACTACCTAGCAAGCTTTCTAGATATCTCGTCACTTGAATTTATTTCTGCGCAATTAGAACGATTGCTTATCTTTCTTTTCCCTACTTTTGTCGTTCTAATTAGCTGGTGTCTATATGGGCAGAAGCCACATCGTAATGTTGTTCTTTCTGCTGTGATTGGCTACGCAGGGATCAGTGTGATTGTTGTCCATGATTTCAATACGGCGGGTCACTCTGTCGTGCTGGGGAGCGTGCTTGCGATTAGCTCGGCATTGGTATTCGCCTTCTACCTAGTATGGAGTAAGCCTCTTATTACCCAGCTAGGAAGTTCTCTCTTTACCAGCATAGGTATGGGTTGCGCAGGGCTTGCCATTATTCTCCACCTGCTGATAAGTGGTAGCGAAGTGAGCCAATGGTCACAAGAGCTCATAACGACAGGTATTATTCTCGGTATATTTTGTACCGTGCTACCGTCTTATTTGATTGCCGCGGCCATGGCACGTTTAACGCCAACAAGCTTAAGCCTGACCAGCAATATTGGTCCTGCCGTTACCGCAGGCCTCGCGGTTGTCGTTCTCGACGAACTCTTTACCCCTTGGCATGCTATTGGTCTGGTGCTGGTGGTGTTTTCCGTCTATACGCTAAACAAGAAATCATAACGACATCAAAACGGGCTGAAACATCGATGATCTTGCAACATCATGCGCAATCCGCAGATGATCTTACGCTTAGAAAGTCGTATGATTCAGCCTATCAATTTTTCAGATAGTTATATCATGACCACCCACAACCACCACCCTATTCAAGGGGCAAGCTGGATGCTAACAGCAGGCCTAGCGTTTGCTATCGTCAACAGCTTAGCTCAGATTGCCAGTATTAATTTTGGTCTCTCTTCTACCACCGTTGCGTTGATTCAATACGCCATCGCTTTGGTTGTTATTCTCCCTTATCTTAAAACGCTAGGCATTCGTCAATCGCTACGAACCCAAAATCTTGGGATGCATATCTTCCGTGTGTTTTTGTCGGTGATTGGTATCCAGCTATGGCTGTGGGCACTGGCCTATCCTGTACCTATTTGGCAAGGCATCGCACTATTGATGACCTCACCTCTTTTTGCAACCGTAGGTTCCGGCTTATTTTTGAAAGAAAAAGTTGGCGTTGCTCGATGGGGAGCCACTTTAACTGGCTTTGTTGGTGCCATGATCATACTCGAGCCTTGGGCCGATGATTTCAGTTGGGCAACGCTGCTGCCTGTTGGTGCCGCCTTCTTCTGGGCGTGCTACTCACTTATGGTGAAAAAGCTCTCTTCTGACGACTCACCTTCTACTATGGTGGTCTACTTGCTCGTCCTCATTACTCCATTCAACATTCTGCTCGCGCTTCCAGACTGGCAAACGCCCGTTGGTGGCACGATCTGGCTGGTTTTAATCGCCGCCGGTGCAATGACTGCTCTAGCTCAATGGGCTATTGTTAAAGCGTATTCGGTTGCCGACGCATCGTTTGTTCAACCATTTGATCATGCAAAATTGCCGCTCAACGTATTGGCGGGATGGCTAGTGTTTAGTTGGGTGCCACCAGGCAGACTTTGGCTTGGTGCTGCGATTATCATTGCGTCGGTCGCGTTTATTACTCGTTGGGAAACCAAAAAATCAGCTCGCTGAAAGAAATGTCGAACTTGACCGTTCTTATCAGTCATAGGAATTAATGAGAGACACCTTTATGACAGAACCCATCAAATTGACACTCTATCGCTGGGCGGGTAGCTGGGGACCATTTAAGGTCAACATCCCCTGTGGCGAATGCACCTTAACGAAAGATATTCTCACTGACACGTTTGAAAACGAGTTGGCGGGAGTGCCAGTTAAACTTGAGATTAAAGATTGGTTATCGCACTGGTGGGAACCACTCAAAGTTGGGGCATGGCACGCACCCATTTTAATGGTGGAAGGCAAGGTAGTCAGTCAAGGCGAAGCTCTGAATCGAGGCGTTTTGATTCAATCCGTGATTCAGGAATGGACTAAGCGCGATACCCTTAAAGGCAATATCGTTTATGGCAAAGCAACCTGTCCTTACTGCGTGAAAGCTAAGAAAATGCTTGATGACGCAGGGATCGATTACCACTATTTCGACGTCGTAAAAGACAGCGCGGCACTCTATCGAATGATCCCCGAAGTCAAAGCGATTATCGGTGAGAAAACGCCGGTTACCGTGCCTCAAATCTGGCTTGACGGCAACTACATCGGTGGATCAGACAACTTAGGAGCGTGGTTAGAAGAAAAAGGGCTCCATACCGTACCTGACAACGTCATCGCCTTATAATCTTCGTTATCTACAACAAAGCCCTACCTATTCAGGTAGGGCTTTGTGTTAGTTAGCCAGTGAGAAGAAAACTCACGCTCCCCTCACCCACTGTAAAATCCATTTCACGTCAGCGATTATTTGGCCATCTTTTTCATCATGCGTTTGATGAACGACGTTTTCTTCGCTTTAGGCTTGCCATAAAGTGCATCGTGCATAGCTTGCTTTGCGATCATCTGACCTAGATATGCGTTGCCTAATTCGTGATTCATGAGTCTCTCCTCAGTAATAAGGAGCGTGATTTTAATCACAAATAAAATAAAAACAAGATCTATATCACATTAAGAGCTAAGTTAAGAACGCTTTGGCTGTTGGTATGTTTTACCCGCCATTAGGTACGTGTCTTTACGCTTCACATCAAACATAATGTCAAAGAACCACGCAACAAAACGGATAACATCATCACCTTCATCCATCACATGCTCAACAAACTCTTGTTCTTCACCCTGCTCGTTGGTTTGCACTGTCACATGGTAAATTCGCTTAGCACCTTCCACCTCAGCTAGAGCAAACTGACCTGTCAATGATTCCGCCGCTTCTGCGACTTCACTATCATCACAAGCTTTTAGCATTTCTAATGCTTGCGGTAGCGTCTCTTTTTCGCACAGTGCTTTTACCAATACTTCAAATTCTTTGTGTTCCATGATCATCTTCTCTGGATAGGAGTTTGCCGGCATTGTATACCCAAGTATCTATCAAGCAAACTCTTGCTGAACTAAAGGCACTTTTCTCGACGCGATCAACACCGCTCCCATTGCCACCGCAGAGAGTAAATAGAACACCCCCATAGAGGTTTGACTCTGTACCCAATGCTCCACCAGAAAGCCACCAAACAATCCCGCCATGCACATTTGGATCGAACCAGATAACGCCGACACAGCCCCAGCTTGACGTTTGTGTGGTGCTAATAACATGCTAATCGACAGTGGAAATGAAATCCCTTGTGCAATTGTCAGCAAGGTAAACGCTCCAATGAGGTTAAACAGTGTCACTTGCGAAACTAACAACCAGATACCAGCGATTGTCATCACGGATATTGCGAGTGTTAGCAATTGACCCGTAGAGAGGTATCTATTAAGAATATTTAAGCCAATGCTACCCATCATCAGTCCGGCAGATGGCAATATCATTACTGAGCCATACTCACCAGCGGTTAGGCCAAGTTGATGCTGCAAAATAAATGGCATCACCGATAACGAAACTAGGCTGGCAAGATAACTGATCCAGTTGTAACTCGCGCTTGTCAGCACTTGTCTATTGGTAATCAGACGCGCATAGTTTGCCGCTACAGAAACAAGGTTAAATCTCGTTTTGCCATAGGTCATGGTTTCCGGTAACACAAAATAGCCCAGCGTGAAGATAGCAATAAGGTACAGTAGAACAAAGACAAACACAGATTCCCAGCCTAGATAGAATGCGATCCAACCACCCAAGACTGGCGCAACAATAGGCATAATAGAAGCCGTAATGGAAATATATGACAACGCTTTGGTCAGCTGTGCGCCTTCGTAGCTATCTCTTAATACACTCCGACCTAACACAGATGCACTTCCGGCACCTAAACCTTGCAACAACCTTCCCAATATCAGCAAATGGAGATGATGAGAGAAAGTCAGACAGATCACAGTACCAATCAGATATACGCCTTGACCCATGATAAAAACAGGTCGTCGCCCAATGGCATCCGACAGTGGTCCGTAAAACAGTTGAGAAGCCCCAAAACCGAGTAGAAAAAGTGTCACTAAGAGTTGAACATCGGCTTGGGTGGCATTAAGCGACTGGCTAATTGAAGGAAGAGCGGGCAGGTAAATACTCACCCCGACTTGGCCGGTAGCGATAATCATCATTGCAAGCAAGATCGGTGTTTTTTTCATGGCATCTCCTGAATTGGGTGGGTTCAAATCAGTTTAAATTGGCCACTATCAAATGATAATATAGCGAATTGGAAAGTGATTGGTTCCAAAGTGGAAATAATTGGAGAGAATTATGGATTGGATTCAAAGTGTTCAGAGTTATATTCGTGTCGTTGATGAAGGCAGTTTTAATGGCGCTGCAAGAAAGCTCAACACCACCAGTTCTGCGATCAGTAAACGCATTCACTGGCTCGAAGAACGAATCGGTGTTCAACTTCTAAAACGAACCACTCGCTCAGTTACCCAAACCGAAGCCGGAGCTCTGTTTTATGAACGAGCTAAAGTGCAACTTGATGGCTGGCAGTCGATTGTTGACGAAACCCGCTCAGTCTCACAGACACCAGCAGGTTTACTGAGAATCGGAGCAACGCTAGCGGTCGGCTCCAAGTTTCTCGTTCAATATCTGGATGACTTTTTACAGATGTATCCCGATATTCGTATTCAATTGACCACGACGACCCCAGGTCAGTTGCCTGAACTAAGCTTGGATCTGTTTATCAGTCGAGAGATAGAGCAACTCAACTCACTGAGTTTTAAAGCCACCGCACTCTTTGAGCATAGAGCGGGATTTTATGCGGCTCCTGACTACATTAAGAAACATGGTGAACCCAAATTAGCTCAAGATCTCACTCATCACAATATGCTCATTTGGGGTGAACGCCCACATAAAGAGATCGCCTTGGCCAATGGCAAGAAGCTGCAACTTAAAGGTAATTTTGCGACCACTAACCCTGAAGCGCTATATTACGCGGCCAAAAATAGCATGGGTGTACTACTTAGTAATGACGTGATGATTAAAGAAGAACTACGACTGGGAACGCTAAAACGGATTCTTCCAGACATCACTGCTGATGAAGCAACCGTCTATGCTTACTATCCGAAACTCGACTATCAGCACACAAGAACTAAACTGTTTCTCGATTATTTGAAAGAAAGATTATCTAAAGGTCAGTAAGTTAGCTCCAAACGCACGTCATTTGGATTATTCATTTGCAATAATATGCACCTCATACCATATTTAATTTGTAACCCCGATCGATAAATAAGTGACAAAGTTCACAATAAGAGTGAGTTACTACGTTATGGTTAGGACAACATATCAACATGCTCCGCTGAGCGTTGAGATTCTCAATGACACGTTACGTTTAGATGGGATAGATCTGCTCAACAAAACAACGTCTGAGCTGAGTCGTATCTCATCATCATTCTGTACATGTGTGATCGAGCTAGACCCATTTACCTCAAAGCCCACTTTGCTCGCCTCTTCAAGTGATCAGCGGTTACTACGTGAGAACTACACCTCACCTCTGACACGAGCAACCTGTACCTTAGTCACTAAAACCGAGCAGGATTCCATCGTATGTGCAAGCAACGCCCATGAAGCAAATCCTCAAGAGCAGTACATTATTGAGCACGGCATTGAGGCTTATATTGCCGTACCGCTCAAGACGCATAACGGTGAAGTACTGGGTGTTTTGCTGTCTACCTACACAACCGCGCTAGATAGCAGCCAGTGTGATGAACTCATTTATTACCATAAGCTGTTTGGCAACCTTATCGCTCATAGCTTGAGATCCAAATGGCTGTCAGCTCGGTCAGATACACTGGTTGAACAACTGAGCTACGAAGTGTCCCATGACAATCTAACTGGGCTTCTCAACCGTAGCTTTCTGTCGGATAAACTAGAACGGCTAAATGAGCTACAAAATGAACCTTTTACTCTAGCCTATATTGATATTGATAACTTCAAATCAATCAATGACCTGTATGGTAACTATATTGGTGACCAGATAATTAAATTTGTTGCCAATACCATCAAAGAAACCATCAAAGACAAGCAACTCGCATTTCGTATTTCCGGTGATGAATTTGCTTTTATCACGCTATCCGGTGATCCATTCCAACTCTGTTACGCCCTGATTGAGAATTTAGAGAAAGGCTACAAAGATCCGGCGCACAACATCAAGTTCAGTGTCAGTATCGGCCTGGCAAGAAACAACGGGCACAACATTAGCTCAGATCAGATAATCCTTAATGCAAGCTTGGCTCTGAAAGACTGTAAGCAATCTCGTCATACCCATATTCAGTGCTACGATACTCATTTGAGCGCTCAATATTATCGCCGCGCTTTAGTAATTGACGCCCTTCGTCAGGAACTGGAGAAAAAATGCCTCAGCCAGAGTGAGATCTATGTTGTCGCTCAACCGATCGTCGATTTGCGCAGTAACAAATGGGACTACTTTGAAATTCTGGCTCGTTGGCAAAGTAAAACACTCGGCCCAATATATCCGATTGAATTTATTGAAGCAGCCGAACAGTCAGGGTTAATTGTGGAACTTGGCGAGCGAATAGTCGAGCTGGCATGCCAAGCAAAACAAAAGCTGGAGCAGGGATTAGGCCATAACGTCAAGTTGGGGATTAACTGTTCAGCGCATGAGCTCAACAACTCGACTCGTTATCTTCAGCACATACTCACTACCATTCGTAAGTATGATTTTGCGCCACAAGATTTTACGATTGAGCTAACTGAAACCGTGCTGCTCTCACAGACGGAAGAAGTGAAAGAGATCCTCAATAAGCTTCGTTTACTCGGGTTTAAGGTCGCATTAGATGATTTCGGTACTGGTTATTCGAGCCTTAACTATATTCACAGCTATCCTATCGACTGCATCAAAATTGACGCGACCTTCATCAAGAACATGCTAACTAACGAGACTGCGGAGCGGGTTGTTTGGTTGATCGTTCAGCTTGCTAACCAGCTTGGCGTATCGCTCGTGGCTGAAGGGGTAGAAGATCAAGAAGCGTTAGACAAGTTGACGGCGATGGGATGTCCGCTCATTCAGGGATACTACTTTTCGCGTCCTGAAACGCCAGAGGTACTTGTTAGCAAAAACTTTGAACGTAGCGAACCGCAGCAAGTATCAAACGGCTAGTAATGGTGGCGGTGAAGTGTTGTCGGTGTTAGAAGGGTAACTCGACTTGCATAACAACATCGCCATCGTATTTTTCGTGCCAGCGATAATCGAGCCTCATTCTTGGTTTACCTGAATTCATGTCACCAAATCCAAAGCTCAGCAACAACCCGTGACTTTTTAGCCACTCTTCGGCATTCATAGACTCTAACTGTTTCTCCAGTTCACTGGGTACCCATACTCCGATGCCGACATAGTTAGATGCCAAACTGCGGCTCAAGATCGGGTTAATGTCTTCACTCATACTCCAATCCGCCCAATATTCACTGTAATCTTGCTTATCACTAGTGGTTAGATCATTGAATGAGTCAAGCGATTTTGTCGTATATTCAATACCTTGGAGCAAAGAGACACAAAGCCCCTGTGTTTTACCAAACATGACTGATTGAGTCGAGGAGTAGATCTCGCATCCAGCCGATGCAGATGACGAAAATAACGTCAACGCTATAAGTCCGAGCTTTGACATTCATACCTCTTATATATCGCACACCAGCCCGTTTAATAATACTCCATTTCGGCTAATCTGTGACACACTTTTTCAGTCGTCAGGTTAGAAATATCCCGTTTTTCACTCAGAGCTTGGCGAATATCTGTGCTTCTTACTTGGACGGTTTCTGGGCAACTCAGTATCGACCAACGAGCGACTATCTCTTGTGCATTATAAAATTTGGCGAAGTTGAACAGGTTATCAGGCCCCATAACAAAGGTCAGTTGACTGTCCGGATGCTGAGCTTGTAGCGCTTCAAGTACAGCGAAGGTCGTAACGCTGGCATCTGGTTTATACAATGTTTCTTCGATTGTCGAACGCTCAACGTTAGAGACCGACAAATCCTCGATAAATAAATCCACCAGCTCACATCTGACTGAATAATCCAGCATCTGTTTTCCCCAAGCATGAGCAATACTTGGCAACAGCAAAACCTTGTCAAAGTGGCCTAAGGACTCAATAACACTTTTGTGTCCTAAACTCGGCGGGTTAAAAGCACTTCCAAATACTGCAATTTTGCTCATTTTGTTCTTCACTCTGTGGCGAAAACTGTGATCACAGTTTTCTAATTCTTTGATTGAGGTATGATATAGCAAGGTGACTTTAACACGTCCACTTCAGTTGAGATAAGTCTTGCTGAGATAGACCTGTTAAGGCTATCAGGATTACCACAAAATTTTAAACTACATTGCTTGCAGGAAGGAAACATAATGGAACAGTTGATTCGCGATGAAATGCGCGTTCTGCCGTCAATCGACCCTCACTTTGAAATCGACCGCCGCGTAGACTTTATCAAAAAAATGCTCCAAGATGCGGGTTGTAAATCCCTCGTTCTTGGCATTAGTGGTGGCGTAGACTCCACGACTTGCGGTCGCCTCGCTCAGATCGCTGTTGACCAGCTTAACGAAGAATCAAACGGTGGCTACCAGTTTATCGCCGTTCGCTTACCTTACGGCGAGCAAAAAGATGAAGACGAAGCTCAGTTAGCTCTCCGGTTTATCCAACCCACACATTCTGTTTCGGTTAACATCAAATCAGGTGTTGACGGATTACACGCTGCAAGCCACACCGCACTTGAAGGCACTGGACTTCTACCGCAAGACAAAGCAAAAATTGACTTTGTGAAAGGGAATGTCAAGGCTCGCGCTCGCATGGTGGCACAGTACGAAATCGCAGGTTACGTCGGTGGCTTGGTTATCGGCACGGATCACTCAGCAGAAAACATCACCGGTTTCTACACTAAGTTTGGCGATGGCGCATGTGATATGGCTCCGCTATTCGGCTTAAGCAAACGTCAAGTTCGAGAAGTCGCTGCGACGCTAGGTGCACCAGAACTTCTAGTGAAAAAAGTTCCAACGGCAGACTTGGAAGAACTTGCGCCTCAAAAAGCTGACGAAGATGCTTTAAACCTAACTTACGATCAAATCGATGATTTCCTCGAAGGAAAGCCTGTCTCTCCAGAGGTGACTGAGCGTCTCGTACATATCTACACAGTAACTCAGCATAAGCGTCAACCAATCCCAACTATCTACGATTAAACGTCACTTAAGCCCTTATCCCTTGGTAGGGGCTTTTGTTATTCATGCCCGCAAACAACATTGATAAGCAACATTTGTTGCTATCAACGCTAGCCTAAGCCGTCACACTCTAACCAAATATTGACCTAAGCCACTAGCAGGAAAGCACGCTTTTCACTACACTAAGTCGGTTAACCTACGGCGCTGAACCCAAGGCGGCTCTCTCGCCCCTCACTTTACTTGTTTTTTTATCATCGACGCTAATTAGTGTATAGAAGTATGGAACAGGATAAATTTACCAATATTTATCGATTGCCCACAGCAGTGCAGATCCGCATTGGAAAATGGCAACAAACCTTTAATGGCACGTCAGATATTGTCATGCACCAAGCAATCGAAGTGCGGAACCAGCAGTACCGTAAACCTGATTTTTTCCCAACGGGCTGGAGCGTTCAATTATTCGATAACAATGACATTTCAGTAACGCATCACGGGAAATATATTCAAACGGCGATGCGTACCATGCTTGATAGAAAAGTGTCCTACAAACGAGTTTATCTGTCTCGTGTTCCTTTAGAGCAGGCAGAGCCCGGCATCATCGCGTTCAAGCAAGAATGGATTTCAAAACACAACCGCGTCGCACGAAAGTACAATCAAATAAAGAAAAAACAATTTCTTCGCTTTGCTATGGAAGAGGTAGAAACGCTTTATCCCTCAATTCCTAAAGGTGAGTTTGATGTCCAGCTGTGGAATAAACTGGTCGTTTCTGAAATTGGTCCTGCGAAGAAGTTTGATAACCCCTATTTCGTCAAGAAAGCAAAAGTATAAACGGTAAGGGCACCATTCAGGTGCCCTTTTTACTTTTTCTCGTAGCTAGTATTTATCAACAATATCTTGATATTGACTACGCCCAGCCGCGTCCTTCTCCTTGAGCATGTCGAGCCCTTTTTGCAATTTTTCGACTATCGCGTCGTCTGTGTCTCGGTTAATTGCAAAATAGACTTCACCTTCACTCACCACATAAACAGGTTCAAACAGATCAGGGTCAACTTTGGCTTGCCTTGTCCACCAATACGCCGCTCGCTCTGCATAGACAAACAGATCGATGCGCTTTTTCATCAACTGTTCCGCCAACACAGTGACATAGGAGGCTTCTTGCATTGAGTTGCGAGGAATGCCCAGTGAAAGCAGACTCTGTTCTCCTATATCATCACGAATGACACCAATTCGGTAATTGGCCATATCCATAGGGGAATTAATCTTTATGTTTGAATCTTTGCGCGCTAGCACCACAACTTTGATATCAAGAATTGGCCCAACCCACTTAAAAAGATTCTCTCGGTGTTCAGAGCGCGTGGTTGAGAAAAGAATGGAGTCTTTGTTCGTTAAAACCGTCCGATAAGAACGCGCCCAAGGCTGTAACGTCACCTGACTAAGTTCTATCGGCTCTCCAACCAGCTCACTGGCGGCCATAAGGATGTCGATCGAATATCCCGTCATCTGGCC
The DNA here is from genome assembly GCF_050113875.1 of Vibrio sp. TRT 1302. Lineage (NCBI taxonomy): Bacteria > Pseudomonadati > Pseudomonadota > Gammaproteobacteria > Vibrionales > Vibrionaceae > Vibrio > Vibrio sp. TRT 1302. Next base: position 129,136 of record NZ_JBNJOF010000003.1, read on the forward strand.
ATCTTTTATAAAATTTGCTGGCGGGTAGGATTCGGTATAGAAAGATATTTCACGTAGATCGTCTTCAGCGAAGCTCACACTAAAAAACACCAGATACGCAAAAATAACGCAAACCAGTCGTCGCATTGTGAATGCTCCCTATCTTGCCCTTACTAACATTAAAGTTAGTTCACAGCAGAGCAGTTCTAAAGGGAGAAGGTAAATTATATTAGCCCATTCCGGCTAAGCCCCCTTTTGACGCTAGAGCACATCTTGCCAAATCGACGAATCTCATCGAACTGAGGTGTAACTCCGCGCCTGAGTGCGGATTCCCAATAAGTCAGTTCAGAATCAACCATTTCCAATAATTTCTTGGGGCAACCAATACAGTTTCCTTCCGTTCCACAAACAAAGGTTTCGGGTTCATATAGGGGGAGCGTGTTTTTCACCTGCTCAATAATGCTCAGCATCGCAGTGGCTCGGTCAGGCTTTCTCACTGGTTTCACTTCATTTGTTCAAGAGCGTAAAGAAGGCGGATTATAGTTCTGATGACGAAAAAACCAATACCTACAAAGTGTCAGTAAAACAAAAAAACCTACCAACTCTGGGAGTTGATAGGTCTTTAGATTACGACTAAAACGTAAAGTTATAGCACTTTATGCAGCTTATGAGTCCGCTCCGCTTGCTCCGCCATGGTTAGGAACGAATCAATCCAATGAAGAATCAGTGCCGAATCTTGTGGTTGTTCTAGCTGACGCAAAGCTTCATCAGCCTTTTTAGTACCAATGATTTCGCGACGCTTTTCAACTAACTTAGCGGTGAACTCATTACTAAACTCAGGATGCCCTTGCACTGTAAAAATGTGGTTGTCTTTCACCAGCATAAAGTTAGGACAAAAATCATTACCTGCGATGACCTTAACACCTTTAGGAACTATCACCACTTGGTCCTGATGACTGACCAGCATACGCACGCTATCCATAGATAGGTTCATCCACTTCTTCTGCGCGTTTACATTGACAGGGTAACTGCCCAGTCCCCAGCCTTTTTCAGACTTCATCACGGTGCCACCGAGCGCTCTGGCAATAACCTGATGACCAAAACAGATACCGACTAATGGTCGACGAACGGCCTCACATCGGCGAATCCACTCCATTAGACCAAGTATCCAAGCATCATCATCATAAGCGTTGTGAACACTACCTGTAATGATAAAACCGTGGCATTCGTCAAGGCACGGCAGTACCCCCTGAGTTGCATCAAAATCAACAAACTCAAACTGACTGTTCACTTCATGGAGAGAAGCGGCAATCATATCGAAGTACTGACCGTGGAGGTCTGACAACGGTGGGGCTACGTGCCCACAAGTAATGATTCCTATCTTCATTGTTCACCTATTTCATGGTTGGCATAACGAATTCACTATCCCTTTGACCTCTAGGCCAACGTGCTGTCACAGTCTTCATACGAGTGTAGAAACGTACGCCATCATTGCCGTGAACGTTGAGTGGTCCAAAGATTGAACGCTTCCAGCCCCCAAAACTATGGAACGCCATTGGCACTGGAATTGGAACGTTTACACCTACCATGCCAATTTCAATCTGTTCTGTAAAGTTTCTCGCCGTATCACCATCACGAGTAAAGATCGCTGTCCCGTTTCCAAACTCATGTTGGTTAATCATATTAACGGCATGCTGGTAATCGTCAGCTCGCACTACTGAAAGAACGGGACCAAAGATCTCTTCTTTATAGATGGTCATATCTTCCGTCACGTTGTCAAACAGCGTACCACCGACGAAGTAGCCAGGAGAACCTGCATCAAAGTTGCGCCCATCAACAACCAGTGTCGCGCCTTGATCAACACCTGACTGAATGTAGTCAACCACTTTATTTTTGTGCGGCTCACTTACCAAAGGCCCCATTTCATTTTCAGGTGTTACACCAAGACCTGGGCCAACGCGTAGCGCTTCAACCTTCTGTTTAAGTTTTTCTACTAAGCGATCTGCAACCTCATCACCCACCGCTACGGCAACCGAAATTGCCATACAACGTTCACCTGCCGCACCATATGCCGCGCCCATAATCGCGTTTACCGCCTGATCTAAATCCGCATCCGGCATCACAACTAAATGGTTTTTCGCGCCACCTAGCGCCTGAACGCGTTTACCATTTGCACTACCTTTTGCATAAATGGCTTCAGCAATCGGCGTTGAACCAACAAAACTTACCGCTGCAACATCAGGGGATTCAAGCAGCGCATCAACGACTTCTTTGTCGCCTTGGACAACATTAAATACACCGTCTGGTAGACCCGCCTGTTTGAGAAGATCCGCCAACACCATTGCTGCACTCGGATCTTTTTCTGACGGTTTTAAGATAAAGCTGTTACCACAAGCCAACGCGACCGGAATCATCCAAAGCGGAACCATAACCGGGAAATTAAAAGGAGTGATACCAACACAAACACCTACAGGCTGCATCATTGAATAACTGTCAATTTCACGACCAACATTAAGTGAGTGTTCACCTTTCAACAGGTGGGGAATACCACATGAGAACTCAACAACTTCGAGGCCTCGAGTCAGTTCACCCAGTGCGTCGCTGTGCACTTTTCCATGTTCTTGCGTGATCAAGGTCGCCAAACTATCTGCGTTGTCTTCTAATAGCTGCTTAAACTTAAACATCACTCGCGCACGCTGGAGTGGCGGTGTCGCTTGCCACTCAACCTGTGCCTTTTTCGCTATTTGAACCACTTCGTCAGCTTCTTGGGCTGTAGATAGCTGTACTTGACCACGTCGCTCTCCCGTCGCCGGATTAAAAAGATCCGCGCTACGAGTGCTTTTACTTTCAACTACCGATCCATTTATAAAGTTTGAAACTAAAATCGACATAATTATTCCTTGTATTCAATCGTGCTCAGCACATCACTTAAGATATTAAACAGTTCATCAATATGGTGTTTCTCGATAATCAGTGGTGGCGACAGGGCAATGATGTCCCCTGTGACACGAATCAACGCACCCTTCTCGTAACACGCTTGGAAAACTTGGAATGCTCTCGAACCCGGTTTTCCGGCAATGCTCGATAGCTCAATACCTGCAACCAATCCATAGTTTCTCAGGTCAATTACATGCGGTAGCCCTTTTAGGCTATGCACTGCATCTTCCCAGTATTGGGAAAGTTCTGAAGCGCGAGTATATAAACTCTCTTGACGATAGATATTAAGCGTCGCTAATCCCGCTGCGGCAGCAACTGGATGACCTGAATAGGTGTAACCGTGGAACAACTCTATCGCCTGACTCTCTGGGCTTACCATCGCATCGTAGATTTCATCACGAACAAATACTGCACCCATAGGAATTGCACCATTGGTTAATCCCTTAGCACTGGTGATGATATCTGGAATCACATCGAATTCTTGAGCGGCAAATGGACTACCAAGGCGACCAAAGCCAGTAATTACCTCATCAAAGATGAGCAAGATACCGTGCTGGGTACATATCTCTCTTAGCTTTTTCAAATAGCCTTTTGGCGGCAAGATAACCCCAGTGGAGCCTGCGATTGGTTCTACGATCACAGCTGCGATATTGCTCGCATCGTGAAGCGTGACAATATTTTGCAAGCTTTCTGCCCAACCCGGATCATATTCTGGCAGACCACGGCTAAACCCACTGTGTTCAATACTGAGTGTATGAGGAAGATGGTCTACGCCAGTCAGCAGGCTACCGAAAGTTTTGCGGTTATTGACGATTCCCCCCACGGAAATGCCGCCAAATCCTACCCCGTGATAGCCTCTTTCACGCCCAATCAGACGCGTTCGTGTCCCTTGACCAATGGTACGTTGGTATGCCAAAGCAATTTTCAATGCGGTATCGACGGATTCAGAGCCTGAGTTAGTAAAAAAGACTTTGCTCAGCCCTGCTGGCGCTATCTCAGCAAGCTCTTCAGCAAACTGGAATGGCAACGGGTGGCCCATCTGAAATGTCGGTGCAAAATCTAGGTTATGGATTTGCTGACTCACGGCCTCGCTGATCTCTCTGCGTCCATGTCCTGCATTACAACACCATAGCCCTGCTGTACCGTCGAGCACTTTGCGGTTGTCGTCTGTGCGGTAGTACATCCCCTCAGCTGACACCATCATCCGTGGTGATTGTTTAAACTGCGAGTTGGCGGTAAACGGCATCCAAAATGCGTCTAAGTTGTGTGTTTTTGCGAGATCCTGCATGTGCATTTCCTCAATCAATGACTAAGAGTTTGTTGTCTGTGATATCGGTCAAAGCGTTTCTTTTAATAAACGCCTAACCATAATGTTAAAACTGTGTTATAAAATACTTAACAAAAACGACTATAGCGTGGAAATTTACGCCATGCAATGTTTAAATTTTAAACGTTACAGGTCGAATGTGATGAAATAGATATCAAAATGTGTTTAATTTAATAATCACAGATGTTTTAGGAGGATTCATATCATGGATACAGAAATCGGCACTCGATTTAAAGCTTTACGCGAGAAAGCCGGATTATCTCAACGAGAGTTGGCAAAGCGTGCTGGAGTAACAAATGGCTTCATCTCTCAAATAGAGAATAACGCGGTCAGCCCATCCGTCGCCTCTTTGAGCAAGTTACTGAGTAAGATACCAACCTCTATGGCGGAGTTTTTCGCTATAGACGATCCACAACCTGAACAGTTTTACACTCGCAAAGAGGAACAACCAGAAATTGGCCAAGGAGAAATAAGTTATCGACAAGTCGGACATTTCCACGGTGACCGTCATATAGGTATGTTGAGAGAAACTCTCAAACCGAATGCTGACACCGGTGAGGAAATGCTTACTCACGAAGGACAAGAGTGTGGTGTCGTTGTTCAGGGCCAACTTGAGCTGACCGTCGATCTCAATACCGTTACCCTCCATGTTGGGGATGGATACTACTTTGATAGTACCCGTCCTCACCGTTTTAGAAACACGGCTGAAGAAGACTGCGTCATCATTAGCGCGAATTCACCAGCAAGCTTTTAAGGATAAGGCAATAATATGGATACTATGTACTGGCAGAACAAGGCAGAGACGATCAAGTTTTCGACTCAGGCGTTTATCAATGGACAGCTACAAGACGCAAAAAGTGGTGAAACGTTTGAGGTCATTAACCCTGCAACCGGCCGTGTTCTCGCCTCTGTGGCACGATGTGATCAACAGGATGTCGACCTCGCAGTCGCAGTTGCACGTCAAGCTTTCGAAAGTCGTGTTTGGGCAGGGCTTGCACCAGCGGAAAGAAAGGCCATCCTTTTAAACTACGCTAAAGAAATCGACGCTCACCAACAGCAGTTTGCTCTTTTAGAGTCGCTGGACATGGGGAAACCAATTGGTGATGCTATCGGTTACGATGCGCCTGCGACAGCTCGCTGTATTGCATGGAATGCAGAAGCCATTGATAAAATTTATGACGAAGTTGCCCCTGTAACAGAAGGCGCGCTCGCACTGGTGACCAGAGAAGCACTGGGTGTCGTCGCTGCTATTGTTCCTTGGAACTTCCCGACAGTGATGGCCGCATGGAAAATCGGTCCTGCTCTAGCAACGGGTAACTCCGTCATCATTAAACCTTCAGAGAAATCTCCACTGACGGCAATCTTACTCGCTGAGCTTGCCAAGAAAGCAGGCATCCCTGATGGCGTGTTACAAGTCTTACCTGGCTTTGGACATGAAGCAGGCCAAGCGCTAGCACTGCACAACGATGTCGACTGCATCACCTTTACGGGTTCGACCGCTGTTGGTAAGAAGTTACTTTCATTTGCAGGTCAATCAAACCTTAAACGCGCCTTTATGGAGTGTGGTGGTAAGAGTCCTCATATTGTCCATCACGATGTTAAGAACCTTGCTAAGGCTGCGGCGACTGCCGTCTCTGCCATTTGTTACAACCAAGGGGAAGTGTGTACTGCTGGGTCCCGTTTGTTGGTTCATTCTTCTATCAAGGATCAATTCATCGAACTGCTACTCGAAAACGTCAAGAATTGGCAACCAGGCGATCCCCTATCAGAAACGACCCGTGTGGGCGCAATTGTGGATGAATCTCAGTTCAAACGCGTTCTAGAGTATGTCGACATCGGCCAGCAAGAAGGGGCGAAATTGATCTGTGGTGGTCAGCCAGTGCGTCAGGAAACGGGGGGCTACTTTATCCAACCAGCGATTTTTACAGAAGTCACTCGTGATATGCGTATTTTCCAAGAAGAGATTTTTGGCCCCGTTTTGTGTGTCTCGACATTTGACACAATAGAGGAAGCCATTGAGCTCGCCAACGACAGCGATTATGGCCTAGCCGCGGGTATTTGGACTTCCGATATTTCAACCGCTGTACGCTGCTCAAGAGCGCTTCGCGCGGGTACGGTGTTTGTCAACAACTGGGATGGCGGTGATATGACGATGCCATTTGGCGGCTATAAGCAGAGTGGTAACGGCCGTGACAAATCACTTCATGCACTTGATAAATACACCGAAATGAAGTCGACATGGATAGAGTTGGACTAACGCGAACCGTCTCTAGAATGACAAAGCCTGTGATACCTTTTTCAAGGGTATCACAGGACAATCATGAGATTCGGTTGAGTAGAAATATAGAAATGGGTTTAGAAAGTGGGTGGCGTAGCCGCACTAATCAGTTCACATTCAACTTTGCCTCGGTTTCTAAAACGATGAGGTTTCTTGGTTTCAAAGTAGTAAGAGTCGCCCGCTTTAAGCAGTTGCGTCTTACTTCCAACAGTTATTTCAATTTCACCACTAATGATTATCCCTCCCTCTTCACCGTCATGTTGCAGGAAGTCCGGTCCAGTGTCCGTACCTGGTGGATAAAACTCGCGCAAAATCGCCAGTTTTCGTCCCTCACGCTTCGCCCCAACCAGTAACATCTTAATTGTGCCGTCACCAAGGTCCGCCATTTGTCCGAGTGTAAAAAAGATTTCATCTTTTGCCTCAATTTCTATGGTGAAAAACTCCCCCATTGAGATTGGAATAGCATCAAGAATTTTCTTTAGTGACCCCACAGATGGGTTAACGAGATTCTGCTCAATCTGGGAGATCATTGAGTTGGTGACACCGCTGCGCTTCGCTAACTCTCTTTGAGAAAGCCCGCGCATCGTTCTTATTGTTTTTAGTTGTTTCCCAACATCCATGGCCTATCCTCTAAAAAAGTAATTGCAACACTAATGACACAAATTGACTATCAATGCGCAAAATTAAGCCAACAATTATAAAGAAAGGTGATGTCATAGCAAGCTATACCACACCACCTTGAACGGCACTATTGAGCAGCAAGTTTCATCTCAAGTTGCCGACGTTTTTCTGCTTTCGCCATCACCCACCAAGCGACAAACGTCGCACACGCTACCGCCAATATGATGAGGGTCGCTAGAGCATTGATTTTCGGGCTGACCCCTAAACGAACGCTGGAGAACACCACCATAGGTAAGGTTGTAGCACTTGGTCCTGAAACAAAACTCGCAATTACTAAATCATCCAATGACAATGTGAATGCCAGTAACCATCCAGCGAGAATCGCTGGTGCGATAGTTGGTAAGGTGATTTGGAAGAAGACTTTCCAAGGCGGCGCCCCAAGATCCATCGCCGCCTCCTCAATCGAGCGATCCACTTCTTGTAGACGAGAGCTGACTACAACGGTGACATAAGCCGTACAAAAAGTCACATGTGCTATCCATATCGTCAACATACCTCGCTGTGAGAAGATGTCGAACACTTGCCCTAGTGCGATAAAGAGCAATAGCAAGGATAAGCCGGTAATCACTTCTGGCATAACCAGTGGGGCGGTGATCATGAAGGCAAAACCCGTTTCACCTCTGAACTTACCAAATCGGTTTAAGACAAAAGCGGCGATAGTACCAAGCACAACAGCTGCACTGGCTGACAAGAAGCCGATCATCAGGCTCAGTCTCACCCCTCCCATCAATAGGTCATCTTCGAGAAGCTCAAAGTACCATTTGATTGAGAAACCTGACCAAACCGTTACCAATCTGTTTTCATTAAACGAATAAATAATGAGGATTAGAATCGGTAGGTAGAGAAACGTAAGACCTGCCGCGAGTATCGCCCACTTCCATTTGGTTTTATATACAGGTATCGCATCCATTAGTTTGCCTCCAACTCACGTTTCTGATAACGGTGGAACCACAGTATCGGAATCATTAACAGTAACAGCATGACAATGGCCACTGCTGACGCCACTGGCCAATCTCGGTTATTGAAAAACTCTTGCCACAACACTTTACCAATCAATATCGAATCTGGCCCACCAAGGAGCTCAGGGATAACGAATTCACCCACAGCAGGAATAAACACTAACATCGAGCCAGCAATGATCCCCGCACGAGTGAGTGGGACAAGAATGCTAAATAGGGTCGTGTATGGCTTCGCACCTAAATCGCTAGACGCTTCAATCAACGAATAGTCCACGCGCATTAAAGCGGTATAGATAGGCAAAACCATGAAAGGTAAGTAGGTGTAAACAATCCCTATGTACACCGCAGCATCGGTATGAAGTATTTTTAGTGGCTCATCAATGGCTCCTAACGACATCAGGACATTGTTAAGCAATCCATTGTTTTTGAGGATGCCTATCCACGCATAAACTCGGATCAAGAAACTGGTCCATGACGGTAGAATGATTAGCATCAGTAAGATGTTTCGAGTCGCTGGTGTTGAGTGAACGATCGCCCAAGCAATCGGGAAACCAATCAACAAACATAAAGCGGTCGAGACTATTGCGATGCGGATCGACTGTAGATACGACGAAATATAGAGATCGTCTTCAACAAGATATTGGTAGTTACCAATATTGAGCAGCAACTGTATTTTCTGTTCCGCATAACTCCACAGCTCACTGTATGGCGGGATTGCAATTTCTGCTTCGGCGAAACTGATTTTGAACACAATAAGAAAAGGTAGTAGGAAAAACAGTAACAACCACCCATAGGGAATCGACAGCAATAGACACTTTGGCGTCGGCACCACACGCCAGAAGTTCAATTTGGCATGAGTTTTCATATCTTAAGTACCACGCTACTTTCTAATTCCCAGCATAGGTTGACCCTTTGCTCCCAAGTCGGCATTTCTTTGCGATGACGGCTAGTGTTTTGCAGTGTGGCAGTCACCAATTTACCGCTTTCTAAACGCACATGGTAAATCGACTGATTGCCCATATAAGCGATATCTTCAACAACACCAGAGCAAGAGTTCTCCGCATTGGATGGTTTGTCGCACAGCATCATCTTTTCGGGGCGTATTGCGATATAAACAGGGATCCCTGGAGCGCCAGATACACCGTGTGCAATTCGAATTGGAGAAGGGAGATCCGGTGTGGCAATTGTTGCGCTGTCTTTGTTGTTGGTCGCGAGAACACCTTCAAATACGTTAACTGAACCAATGAATCTAGCGGTGTATCTTGAGTTAGGGTGTTCATAAATGGCTTCGGGAGAACCGATTTGAGCAAACTGACCTTTGTTCATGATGGCGATGCGACTCGCCATCGTCATGGCTTCTTCTTGGTCATGTGTCACCATGACACATGTCACGCCGACGCTCTCAAGAATATCCACAACCTCAAGCTGCATTTTTTCTCTGAGGTTTTTGTCCAACGCGCCCATTGGTTCATCAAGAAGTAGCAACTTAGGTTTTTTCGCTAGGCTTCTCGCCAAGGCCACCCTTTGTTTCTGTCCACCAGATAGCTGATGCGGCTTACGATTGGCATAGTCGGTCATCCTTACCAACTCAAGCATGTGTTTTACTGTCGCGTCGATCTCTTTGCTTGGCATGCCATCTTGCTTTAGCCCGTAAGCTATATTTTTGGCTACCGTCATATGGGGAAATAGAGCGTATGATTGAAACATCATGTTGACTGGACGACGGTATGGCGGGACATTCGCTAAGTCTTCACCATCGAGTATAATTTGCCCTTCCGTAGGCTGTTCAAAACCCGCTAGCATTCTAAGTAGTGTTGATTTGCCGCAACCCGAGGCACCTAATAAGGCAAACAACTCACCTTGGTTGATGGTCAGGTCGACATTATCTACCGCAACATGGCCATCAAAGTTCTTAGTCAAACCGCGTATTTCTAACAAGGGTTTAGGCGGTTTAGATTTTGTATGGCTATGCACTAGCTCGGTTTCAATAGACATCACACTCATATCTTTCTCCCTACAGCGGCGAGCACCCGAAAGTGCCCGCCTTACAACTTAGTTTTTAATAAAGTCAGTCCACGCACGTGTAATAGTTCGTGAAACCTTATGCGGCAGCATTTTCGAGCTGTACAACTTCTCTTGTGCCTCTGGCGTAGGGTAGATACCCGGATCGTCTAGTATCTCCTGATCGATAAATTCACGAGACGGGACATTTGGATTCGCATACCAAACGTAGTTACTAATTTCTGCGATAACTTCAGGACGCATCAGGAAGTTGATAAACAGATGCGCATTTTCTGGATGTTTCGCTTCTTTAGGAATCGCCATCAAATCGAACCAAGCAAGCGCGCCTTCTTTTGGAATTGAGTAAGAAATTTCTACTCCATTGTCCGCTTCTGCCGCACGATCTGCCGCTTGAAGAACATCGCCAGACCAACCGATAGCGACACAGATATCGCCATTTGCTAGGTCATTGATGTATTGAGATGAGTGGAAGTATGTGACGTAAGGACGAATGTCTTTCAACAATGCGAGTGCATCATTCTTGTAGTCATCCGCATTAGTACTGTTTGGATCTTTACCTAAGTAGTTAAGTGCCGCCGCCATAATTTCGGTTGGCGCATTTAAGAAGCCCACACCACACTGAGCTAGCTTCTCCATATTTTCAGGCTTAAAGACCAACTCCCAACTGTCGACAGGAGCGTTCTCACCAAGTGCTGCTTGTACTTTTTCTACGTTGTAACCGATACCTGTGGTACCCCATAGGTAAGGAATCGCGAACTCGTTGTTCGGATCAACCGTATCAGCCAGAATCGACATCAACTTAGGATCTAGATTTTTGTAGTTACTCAGCTTGCTTTTATCCAGCTTCTGAAATGCACCCGCTTTAGCCTGACGTCCAAGGAAGTCATTACTCGGCACAACAAGATCAAATCCTGTGTTGCCTGAGAGAATTTTCGCTTCCAACACTTCGTTAGAGTCGAAAACGTCGTAAACCACCTTAATACCTGTCTCTTGTTCAAACTTCGCAATCGTGTCTTCCGCGATATAATCTGACCAGTTATAAACGTTAAGAACTTTCTCTTCGCCAGCGTGCACTAATGCCGGTGCAGTAACCATTGCTGCTCCCAGCGCCATGCCGATATATGATTTTAGTTTAACCATTTGGATCTCCGTTCCTCTTGCTTGTTGCTCGTGTACGTGACCGACTAAGACTTGACGTCCGCCAATGTGTTATCTAAAGCTTGTTTCGCTTTAGTGACCAGTTGATCGATTTCATCCTTGCTAATGATAAGTGGTGGCGAACAGATCATTGTGTCTCCCACCGCTCGTAAAACGACGCCTGAATTAAAGCAGTGCTCACGACAGCGAGTACCGACTTCTAGCTCTTTATCAAAACGCTGATTGGTCTCTTTATCCGCTACCAATTCGATAGCACCAACCAGACCCTTGCAACGGGCTTCTGCCACCAATGGATGCTGTGCAAGCTCGCTCCAACGCTGAGCAAAGTATGGGGCGGTCTCTTCTCGAACCTGGTTGACGACATTAAGGCGTTGCATCTCTTTGATGTTGGCAATCGCTACCGCACACGCTGCTGGATGTCCGGAATAAGTAAAGCCATGGGCAAATTCCGTATCAGCATCGGTGAGAACTTTAGCGACGTGGTCACGGACCATCACACCACCAAGAGGCAGATAGCCTGAAGTAATACCTTTAGCCATGCACATCAAATCAGGTTTGATATTGAACGTCTGGCTGGCGAACCATTCACCTGTACGTCCAAAGCCACAAATCACTTCATCGACGATCAATAGAATCTCGTATTTGTCGCAAATACGTTGGATCTCTGGCCAATAGCTATCTGGCGGGATAATCACACCACCCGCACCTTGAATCGGTTCGGCAATAAAGGCTGCAACATTATCTTCACCTAACTCAATAATTTTGGCTTCCAATTGACGAGCACGCTCTAGACCAAACTCGTTGGCATCTTGCCCCTGACCTTCACCAAAGTGATAAGGCTGATCGATATGAACGATATTAGGTAGTGGCAAACCACCTTGCGCATGCATAAACTTCATACCACCCAAACTCGCACCTGCCATGGTGCTTCCATGGTAAGCATTGTTTCGGCTGATCACAGTTTGCTTGCTGGCTTTGCCTTTGCTTGCCCAGTAGTGCCTTACCATGCGCAGTACGGTGTCATTACACTCAGAGCCAGAACCAGTGAAGAAAACGTGGTTCATTCCTTCTGGCGTGATTTCAGCCAGTAATGTTGACAATTCTACCGCTGGTGGATGAGTAGTTTGGAAGAACAGATTGTAATAAGGTAGCTCCTTGAGCTGCGCCGTTGCAGCATCAATGAGTGGCTGGCTGCTGTAGCCAAGGTTTACACACCAAAGCCCTGCCATACCATCAAGAATTTTGTTACCGTCCTCATCGTAAATGTAAACGCCCTCAGCTTTAGTAATGACGCGAGAACCTTTTGCATTTAATGACTTAAAGTTAGTAAAAGGGTGCAAACAATGTGCACTGTCTTGCTCAATCCATGTAGACATAGTTAACTCTCATCTTTTTCAGATATCGAAATAAACTCGGTAAACTGACCACAAACTAGCTCACCTTGTCTCAAGTCACTCAGCCAAAAATGCCAAGTGACTCGAGTCATGATTTACACGTTCAATAATAGGAACTCACGCTCCCATGAACTGATCACTTGGAAAAACGTTTTGTATTCTTTGCGCTTAATGGCGACATAAGCCGCTACAAAACGATCGCCTAAAATTTCACGAAGCTCATCACTCTGCTCCAATAGCACCAGTGAATCTTCCAGCGTATGTGGCAGAGAATATGGTTGAGTTGTCATATCACCTGTACATTCTGGCGTTGGTGTAAGCTTCTCTTTCATGCCCAAATAACCACAAGCAAGGGTGAGTGCCATTGCTAAATATGGATTAGCATCAGCTCCCGCATAGCGGTTCTCGATTCGACGAGAATTTCTATCTGAAATAGGCACTCGCAATCCAACGGTGCGGTTGTCCACACCCCAAGCCACGTTGGTAGGCGCAGATTCACCAAATACCAAACGGCGGTAAGAGTTCACATTCGGCGCAAAAAACGAAATAGCGGCAGGCGTGTATTTCTGCATACCTGCGATATAGTTCATGAAGAGTTCACTGTTAGAGCCATCTTCATTCGCAAACAGGTTCTGACCGTTGTCATCCACTAGACTTTGGTGAATATGCATCGCACTACCTGGCTCATTTTCCATTGGTTTTGCCATAAAGGTTGCGTACACATCATGTTTTAATGCCGCTTCACGTACCGTACGCTTAAACAAGAACACTTGGTCAGCTCTATCAAGTGGCTCACCGTGGTCAAAGTTGAGCTCCATTTGCGCGGCACCAGATTCGTGCACGAGGGTATCAACATCCAACTCCTGTACTTCACAATAGTCGTACATATCTTCAAAAATTGGATCGAACTCGTTTACCGCATCAATACTGAACGACTGACGCGCGGTTTCTGGACGACCGTTACGACCAATTGGCGGTTCAAGTGGGTAGTCCCAGTCGAGGTTTTTCTTAACGAGGAAGAACTCCAGCTCTGGTGCAACGATAGGATTCCATCCCTCTTTCTTGTAGAGATCTAAAACGCGTCTTAGAACGGCACGAGGCGAGATATCTACTGGGTCACCACCCACTGTGTAACAGTCGTGGATGACTTGAGCGGTGGGTTCTTTAGTCCAAGGAACAAAACGAATCGTATCCGGATCCGGTTCTAGCAGCATGTCTTTCTCTGTCAGGTCAATCATGCTTTCATCATCAGGCCAGTCACCGGTTACCGTTTGGAAAAAAACCGCTTCGGGAAGGCGCATTCCTCCCTCTCGAAGAAACTTTTTGGCGGGCATGATCTTACCTCGCGCATTACCAGTAATATCAGGGATGAGGCATTCCACCTCAGTAATCCTATTACTCTCAATCCATTTCGTTATCTTTTCCATGATTACTTCACCTATTGTTTGGCGACAATTTTGTCAGCGACTGGGAATAGAATTGACCTTGAACTGGTCAAATGTCAACCACAAATGTTAATTATTTTGATAATTTGATACTTGTATTTTACAAATAATTAACAATAGTGTTGTGTTTTACTAAACGTTGTGTAAGGGTAATACCGTGCGTTGGATGTTTTTTCATCACTATTAAGTAGGAATGTTATCGACGAAATATGGCTAACGTGTTACCGAACACGCGAAGGAAAGTAAGGACGCACTTGCCTATTCCCATAAGCGGTAATCAACTGAAAGGAAGCGAATTAACAATGAACGAGCTAGTCAAACAAACCATTGCGACCACTCACGATGCCTGCTCAGTTTCCAGCAATGCTGACGCCATCGTGCAATTCATCCGCGAAAATTCCAACGTCACCACCGTCGATTTAATGCTGTTTGATATTAACGGTGTCATACGCGGCAAAAGAGTGAATGCCTCACAACTGGATAAAATTGCTGAGCAAGGCATATGCTTACCCGCTTCTGTTTTCGCCCTCGATATATGTGGCGAAACCGTCGAAGAAACAGGACTAGGATTTGAGCAAGGTGATGGAGACAGACTCTGTATGCTGGTTGACAGTTCATTGCAACTGACGCCTTGGCTTGAGAACAGTGCTCAAGCCATTGTTACCATGTATGAGCCCGACAGCCAGCAGCCCTTTTTCGCCGATCCTCGTCACGTCCTTCAGGGACAATTAGACAAATTCACTCAACGTGGCTTAACCCCATGCGTCGCCATAGAACTTGAGTTCTATCTTCAAGACGTAAAACCCGATGCAGACGGACAACCACAGCCACCAATCATGCCACTCAGTGGCGAGCGAATGACGCAAACTCAAGTCTATTCACTTGATGAGCTTGATGAATTTAAGGCATTTCTTGACGAAGTCTTAGCGACATGTGAAATACAAAACATTCCAGCAGACAATATCACCGCCGAATATGCTCCAGGCCAGTTCGAAGTTAACTTGCGCCACTGCGATGATGTGCTGTTGGCCTGCGACCAAGCAATGCTGTTGAAAAGAGTCATACGCGCCGTCGCGAAAAAACACGGATTCTATGCCAACTTCATGGCTAAACCTTACACCGAACACGCAGGTAACGGCTGCCACGTGCACGTTAGTCTGCTCGATCGCGACGGAGAAAATATCTTCGCTGACGATCAGAACACCCTACTTCACGCCATTGCAGGCATTCTCAACCATATGGATGAAAGCATGGCGGTCTTGGCTCCAAACGCTAACTCCTATCGACGCTTGCAACCGAATATGTTTGTCCCACTCCAAATGACTTGGGGATGGGATAATCGCACCGTCGCGGTTCGTGTTCCCGCTGGTGAAAATAGTAATCGTCGGATTGAACATCGACTTGCAGGTGCTGATGTTAACCCATACTTAACGACCGCTGTCATTCTCGCGTCTATCTTAGATGGCATTGAGAAGCAGCAACTTCCACCAGCACCTATTGAAGGCGATGCCACACTTGTCGACGCACCAACGGTTCCGACCTCTTGGCAAGCTGCACTCGAACTGTTCGACCAGAGTCTGTTCTTGAAAGAGCAACTTGGAGAACAGTTCTGCAAGATCTATTTGGCAAACAAGCAACATGAGCAGGAACATTTTTCCGCTCAGGTATCGCCACTCGAGTACCAATGGTACAAGTAAGTTCAACTTTAGTTTTAAGGACAAAGCTATGAAAGCAAAGCACACCGACTCTTACTACGCAGCGTCAGCAAATCAACACTTTGATTTTCCTACGTTAAAAGGCGCACACAAGGCGGATGTTTGTGTGGTGGGTTCAGGTATTACTGGTGCAACAGCGGCACTTGAACTTGCCAATCGTGGTTTTAAAGTCATTGTGCTTGAAGGCAAACGGGTCGGTTGGGGTGCTTCAGGTCGTAGTGGTGGTCAAGCCATTTTCGGCTGGGCTTCAGAGCAAAGTACTCTCGAAAAACTGGTCGGAAAATCAGACGCACGTAAACTATGGGATATGTCCGTTGACGCTTTGGCACTCACCAAAGGCAACATAAAAAAATACAACATTGAGTGTGATTGGCGGGATGGGATGGTCCATCTAGGCGTCAAATCACGTCACGATCGTGAGCTCAAAGCGTGGCACGATGATCTTACAGAGAATTATGACTACCAATCACTGCAACTTTGGGATCAAAAACAGACACGCGAACACATCGCGAGCGACCGTTATACTTCAGGTTTATTTGACTCTAACAGCGGTCACCTTCATCCGTTGAATTATACCCTTGGTTTGGTTAAAGCCGCGCAAGATGCAGGGGTTGAATTTTACGAACACAGTGAATGTAAGAAGATTGAACATGGCGATCCAGCCAAACTGTTTACGGCAGAAGGCAGCATTGAAGCCAACCACGTTGTTCTAGCCTGTAATGCTTATATGGATGGATTGGAAAGCAAGTTGGAAAATCGTGTCATGCCCGTTGGCACCTATATTTGCGCGACGGAACCGCTCGGTGAAACAGTCACCAATGACCTGATGAAAAATCATATTTCAGCGTGCGATATTAACTTTGTACTCGATTACTTCCGCTGTTCAGGAGATCACCGCATGTTATTTGGTGGCAGAGTCAGTTATTCAGGGGTTGCACCTTTCAACCTTAGAAAAGCAATGCAGTCGAGAATGATTGATATCTATCCGCAGTTGAAAGACGCCAAGATTGATTTTGCTTGGGGAGGCAATGTCGCCATTACCCTCAACCGAGCACCGCACTTTGGCCGCTTGAAGCCAAATGTCTACTTTGCGCAAGGTTTTTCAGGTCACGGCATCGCAGCCACGGGGATGGCGGGAACCTTAATGGCAGAGTGCATCGCCACTACAGCCGAACGTTTTGCTATATTTGATCGAATTCCTCATCACCCATTCCCTGGTGGTCGCTTGTTCCGCACCCCTGCTCTCGTTCTGGCGATGTCCTATTTCAGAATCCGAGATATGCTATAGCCACTCCGATCATTCATATCGAGAAAGCGAGAACTTACGTTCTCGCTTTTTTAATCGTCACAGCTGATGACTCCAATTGAGAGGTGTAATTCTCCGATTCGGACTAACCTGTTGATCATAATTACGCTGTGACTATTGAAATCACTCCATCCGTTATCCATCATCTAATGACAGGTTAACTCACGGATAATGGCGATGACGACACTCCCTAACGCAGAAGAAGTACTAGAGTTTTGGTTTCAAGAATTGGAAGCGAAAGATTGGTTTGTCGCCAACGCTGAAGTCGATGCGCTTATTCGTTCACGCTTTGGGCGTTTAGTGGAAAGCGCCGCAAAGTCAGAACTGTTTACTTGGAGAACGAGTGCCAGAAGTCGGCTTGCTGAAGTGATTGTACTGGATCAGTTTTCACGCAATATCTATCGTAATACCGCGCAAGCTTTTTCTCAGGATCCTCTCGCCTTGTCACTGGCTCAACAGGCGATTGCACTCAACCTCGATAAGGAACTTGAGCTTATTGAACGCAGTTTCCTCTATATGCCATTTATGCACAGCGAGTCAAAATTGATCCACCAGCAAGCAGTCGAACTATTCAACATCTCTGGGATGGAGAATAACTACCAATTTGAACTTAAACACAAGGTCATTATCGATCGCTTTGGCCGCTATCCTCACCGCAATGAAATCCTTGGGCGTGTCAGTACCAATGAAGAGACCGAGTTTCTAACTCAACCGGACTCTAGTTTTTAAGATCGTCCGTATCGCCTCGGTGTAACGCCCTCTACATTAGGGGGCATTACTCAGTTAGTAACTGCGACTGACAAACTCCACTTCATTGACCTGATGGACACGGTTTGTGTATGAGGCTAGCGCATACATGATATTGGCGAGTAGGTTGGCGTACCGGAACAAGATCGGGTCCGGCGACTTCCTGCCTGAGTGTTCAATTGCCACCAAAGCGCGAACCACTTTCTTGGCTTGAGTGCGACACAGATGTAGCTCCGCTGAGATTCGGTGTCCACCGGGTAACACAAACCCTTTGAAGCCACCATCGAGTTTTTCTCTTAACTGGTTGTAGTCACGATAGAGTTCATTCAGGGTTGACTCATCAATCGCCAGCTTCCCGCGAACGGAACCATTGAGGTGATATACATTCGGTTGAAGCCGCAGCAATATATCGCGGCTAACGTCATCCAAATCATAAGTCAGCACTAAACCAATCCTGCTACACAGCTCGTCACTGGCAATTTCAAAGTCACACACTGGGCTATCTTCATAGATGAATGGGTAGCAGATTTCTCCATGATCTTTGCTGACGGGGCGCATGGTCGTTCCTATCCTAAAGCAGAAAGGAGCCACCATGGCTCCTTAATTGGAATCTAAGCTATCCGATCCACTACTGGTTGGAAACCTTTTTATGACCTTCTTCTAAATGAACAAAGTCAACAAGATCATCACCTGACACCTGATAAGCCTGACCGAAGCCTTTTACAAACAGACCTTGCTCCGCTTTTAGATTGAACAAAACAAAATCCTGTAATTGGCTAAGACCGTCAATAATCTCACCAAATCTCTCTTTCATTTGTGCAATCACTAGATTCCATTGCTTGCTATCGCGTTCAACCACTGACGCTACCGCATCAAACGTTAAACGTTTTCGAGCAAACAGCTGTTTCGAGTCACCCTCATCTTCAATCATCATAATCGACACACTTGGATTGACCTGCAAATTACGTGCGTGGCGAGCGATTTCAGAGATTAAGACAAAGTAGCCATCCTGATTCTGCACATAAGGGGCGTAGCTGACATTGGGACGCCCATTTTCATCGACGGTGGCGAGTTGCAATGTACGGCGCGCTTGACGAAATTCTTTAATTTCCGGTTCTAGACGACCTTGCAAACGCTCTTGTTTTACTTGTTGGTCCATTTGAGGCTCCTCAATTTGTTCTCTTAATCTGTATTTGTTATTGGCTCAACTCGTGCTGCCAGCGTTTGAATGTCTCGACTTGAGAAGCAAACAGTTGATGTTTGTCATCACGTCCCAAATAGACTTTAAAGATATTATTACCTTGTGAGCAAAAAAATCCAAAATAGTGGCTTTCTCGCCCTCTAAAAGGCTTACTTACCAGAGCAATATCCTTAATATTTTCTAGCTTCAGATGACCATGTAATTCGCCTTCTTTCCCCATGAGATTGTAGTAACCTCTAGCCTCTTTCCCTCTAGGAAAGGGGGCTTTGACTTCAAAAATAGAGCCAAATGAATGAACGATAGTCGTCACAGGGCCAAAGCCAACCAATTGCTCCAAAACCCATTGCGCTTGCCCCCCAGAGACAAGAGTCACCATGCCATCAGGCAAAGAAGCAACAATTTGAAATTCTGAAACGTTCAGTTTTTCCGCCAAATCCGCAGGCAGCAAAGTCGGTTCTTGCTCCAATAGCTGAACCACTTGTTGTTTTAATGAGGGCATACTCTTTCCATACTGTAGCTTCTTTATCAATAAGGAAGCCGTGAACGATTAAATAGACTTTAGTACGTTTATCTCCACCTGCATAAGAAGACGCCTCTAACGTTTGGTTTAGGTCGACTAATGCTTGGCAGCGAATGTTTTGTTTCTCATTTCAGTGATGGTTGAGATCATAAATTGCCAACAATGAGAATGCAATTGATAATTGATCTTATTTGCATTGTAGGCAATAATCTCGCAGTAATTAAGTAGCTAGATTGGATAAGGAGATAAAGTGAACATTAAACGATACGTTGTTGCCGCAGGTCTATCTGTCGCTGTGCATGCTGCGTTAGTTGTTGTTACACAAGAACCCAAAGCCATGGCAATGCCTGCGGGCAGCCCCTCCAATTCTGTCTCTCTCAATCTAAAAATGACGGCTCCACCAAGCTCAATTCAACCTGTTGTTGAACAAAAAGCTCAAATCAAAACGCAACCTAAGTTAGTCGAGTCGAGCGCAGTTAAACAAGAAAAAAACCTCGCCAAACCGAAGCCAAAGCCAAAACCAAAACCAAAACCAAAACCAGTGGATACCGTCAAAACTCCCGTTTCCAAGCAACAATCTGCACAACAAAAGTCTGATCAGACAGCAGAGAATCAACGCGTGGCAAAGCAAGAGAAAAAGCCTCTCGTTGCACCACAACCAGAGCAGGCATCCGATGATGCGCTACCTCAGGACGTTAACGACGGCGTAAATTTACAGCCCGTGATGGTCACCAAGGCGTCATTTTTGACTAAGCCTACTGCACCCAAATACCCGCGATTGGCAAAAAAGCGTCGCCTAGAAGGCGTGGTTTTGTATGAGGTCTGGCTTGATAAAAACGGCAATCAGGTTAAGCAAGTCCTAATCTCCTCTTCAGGTGCGACGATACTTGATCAGTCGGCTTTAGACGCCATCAAAACGTGGCAGTTCTCGCCACAATCTGTTGATGGTCAGCAAATTGCGCACCGCATTCAAATCCCTGTTCGTTTTAAGTTGGACCAATAATGGAACAAATCAATCATTTGCAACAACAACTCGGCCTGATGACTTGGCCTCTAATCCTTTGCTCTGGGCTTACCCTAATGATCCTCGCCGAGCGCATTTTCCATGTCATCCTCAGTTTAGGTGTTGGCAAACGCGCTATTCGTGCTGAACTAGAGCAAATCACACCAACAGACTCTCAACAGATCGAAGCGCTATCAAAGGCACTGGTTGTGCGTAGACCTCTCCTTTACAAGGGCGTCGCTATGCTACTCGCACAGCACTCGTTTGATAAAACACTGCGTGAAGATGCGGCAGGTATGTGGTTACAAGAGAAGCGTCACCAACTTCAATTTGGTCTGCGTTTGCTCTCTCTAATCGGTGTGATTAGCCCTCTGATTGGGCTACTTGGTACGGTACTGGGTTTGATAGAGATGTTTAAAGGCGTTGCCGCCTCTACAGGAAACATTACGCCCAATGATCTTGCTGACGGTCTAGGAATCGCAATGCGGACAACCGCCGCAGGGTTGATTATTGCTCTGCCTGCCATCGCTGGAGCTCAATTGCTTGGACTATGGGCAGATCGCGTTATCGCTAAGCTTGAACACACCTTGAACTACGTAAATTTATGGCTTGAAGGACTGCGCCTCGGAGAGACTTCATCCAGCAAGGGCAGCGCTAGCGAAAAAGCTTCTAAACTAGAAATTCAGGCCAACTAATGATTAAAGTCTCACACCAAGTAAACCACCACGGATTGGTACCGGACTTAACGCCCTTACTCGATATTATTTTTATCGTCATGGTGTTTTTGATGCTCACAGCAGCCGTCAAACTGGACTCTCTCGAAGTCGACCTACCTAGCGTCGATTCTCCTGCGGTTTCAGTGGTGGAAAATACCTCTCTGACCATCAATATTCTTGAACAAGCCCCCCATTGGGCCATTGATGGTAAACAGTATATCGACTGGAATAACTTCACTCTCGCCTTGCTCGAAGAGCACCGAACCAACAAACAGCCGATAGTGGTTGGTGCTGAAAAAACCGCCGATGTTCAACATTTGGTCAAATTGCTCGCTTTCTTGCAGCAAAACGGTATTCAAGCAACTCAACTACTCACGCAAGATTCTAAATAGCCGAGTCAACTATGTATAAAAATGCCTTCATTCAGCGCTTCGCCACACTTTCCCTGCTTTTCATTGCCGCTCACTCTTTCGCCGATGAAAAAGTCATCAGTGCAGGCAGCGCAGTCACCGAACTGGTCGTGGCACTAGGACAACAAGACAAGCTCGTTGCGGTTGATGTCACGAGTGAAATTCCAGCCAATTTATCGTTAGCAAATATAGGTTATCACCGACAACTATCAGCAGAAGGTCTGCTTGCACTCGGTGCAACTCGTTTAATCGGTTCTGACGAGATGGGACCAGACACGACGTTAAACCAACTCCGTGCAGCAGGGGTGACGGTGGATATTGTTAACACTAAGCCAACCACTGAGGGGCTGTTGCAGCGCGTCGACCAAATTGCTTCTCTACTCGATGCTCAGCAACAAGCCTCAAACTTGAAGCAAAGTATCACTAAACAGATCCATACTTTGGAAGCCAACAAAAACGATCAAGTTTCAGCGAAAAAAGTTCTGTTCTTGCTCATTCATGAAGGGCGTCCAGCCAATGTCGCTGGCCGAGATACCACGCCAAATGCAATCATTGAGTTAGCGGGAGCTCGCAATCCTGCCGCAGAGAGTGTGACGTCATACAAACCTCTTTCAATGGAAGCCCTTGTAGAAATGCAACCGGACGTGATTCTAGTCAGTGGACGTAGCTACAAACAGCTAGGGGGGACAGAAGCCATTCTCGCCAGTATGCCTATGCTGGCAGCAACACCCGCGGGGCAAAACAGCCAAATAATTCAAATTGATGGTCGTGCTTTGGTTGGGGGACTTGGGTTAAAGAGTCTTGCAGAAGCCGAGCGACTAAGCACAGTTTTGAGATAAGAGCACCATAACCATGTTTCTTCGTCGACTGGGTAATACGACAATTTGGGCACTGGGTGGACTTACACTGTTTGTGACTGCTGTCAGTTCAGTGACAGTGGGTCCAATGCATATTGGCTTTTGGCAAAGTGTTCAAAGCCTGATGTTCCAATCGCAAGATCTCGCTCCTCACATCAATCTCGTCATTCATGAAATCCGTTTTCCACGCACACTTCTGTGTATGTTAGTGGGAGCGATTCTGGCACTGTGTGGCAGTGTCATGCAGGGACTATTTCGCAATCCACTTGCCGAACCAGGAATCATTGGTGTTTCCGCAGGGGCCTCCCTCGGTGCCGCGACTGCGATAGTCCTGTTCTCAAGCATCAGTCAGAATCACCCTCAATTTATGAATTTAGCGGCCGTCCCACTGTTCGCTTTTCTGGGTGGAGCACTGACAACGGTGTTGGTCTACAAGTTAGGTACAACCAAGATGGGAACCTCTGTCACCATCATGCTACTCGCAGGAGTGGCTATCAGTGCGCTTTCAGGAGCTGGAATTGGTTACATGAGCTTTGTCGCTGACGATCAGATGCTACGTGATCTCTCCTTGTGGTCGATGGGTTCTATGGCGGGGGCAAACTGGTCTAGCATTCTGCTGTGCGCGACCACGCTGACTTTACTGATGGCGGTGTTCACTCATAAAGCGATGGCACTCAATGCTCTACTGCTTGGTGAGGCAGAGGCCGCACACCTTGGGATTGCTGTACAAAAACTAAAGCGCCAACTGATCCTGCTTAGCGCGATCGGCGTTGGTGTGACGGTCAGTGTATCTGGCATGATCGGCTTTATTGGTTTAGTGATTCCTCACTTGGGTAGGATGATCTCAGGG
Organism: Vibrio sp. TRT 1302; assembly: GCF_050113875.1. NCBI lineage: Bacteria > Pseudomonadati > Pseudomonadota > Gammaproteobacteria > Vibrionales > Vibrionaceae > Vibrio > Vibrio sp. TRT 1302. The sequence goes on from NZ_JBNJOF010000003.1 coordinate 152,641, forward strand.
CCTGATCATCGAACCTTATTGCCGCTTTCTGCATTAATGGGCGCACTGCTGCTCACGCTCGCCGATATGTTTTCTCGAGTGGCCGTTGCCCCCGCTGAACTGCCTGTTGGCATTGTGACTGCCCTTATCGGCGCACCTTTCTTTATCTATCTGCTCTTCAAGCAAAAAGGGACAATCCTATGAACAATGAAATCGTGTTGTCTGCCCAACAAGTTTCTATGTCGTATGGTCATCGTAAAGTGCTCGATAATGTCAGTATCGATATCCGAGCCGGAGAAGTTACCACTCTTTTGGGACCTAATGGGGCGGGTAAAAGCAGTCTACTCAAGTTGCTGTGTGGGGAGATCCCATCACGATGCGATATCAGCTATTTTGGACGCAGTAAAGAGCAGTGGCAGCCAAGTGATTTGGCCAAGCACTTAGGTATGCTACCTCAACACAGTACTCTCAGTTTTCCATTTTTGGTTCACGAGGTTGTTGAGCTTGGTGGGATCCCGCTGAATCTACCAAATAAGCAAGTAAAACTGTTGGCGCAAAAATATATGGAGATGACCGATGTTGGTCATCTAAGCGAACGTCTCTACCCTTCTTTATCGGGTGGGGAAAAACAACGTGTCCACTTAGCTCGAGTATTGGTTCAACTAGCACATTCAGACCGCGAGAAAATCCTGATGCTTGATGAGCCGACCTCAGCATTGGATTTGGCCCACCAGCATAACACGTTAAAAATTGCCCGCAGACTGGCTGATGAACATTGTGCCGTAGTGGTGGTTTTGCATGATTTAAACTTAGCGGCACAATATTCAGATCGTCTTGTTGTTTTGCATCAGGGAAACATTGCGTGTGATGAAGCACCTTGGCATGCGTTAGACGCCGATTTGATTAAGCAAGTCTATGGCTACGACGCTCTTATCACGTCACACCCTACACTAAACTTTCCATTGATCTTTCCTGCATCCTAATCTGGTTCGATAGGTTAGAAAACCTTAGCTATACTCAGGTTATTGCGCTTGAGGAAAGTTTATAATGCTTCGGTTTACTGACATCATTATCGCTTGTGTCATCACGTTTGTGAGCTTCGCGAGTTACGCTCACAACACTGAATTGACCCATGTAAGAGTCTGCGGGGATGCAATTGACTGGCCCCCTTATACTTACGTGGTAAATGATGTCGCTTACGGCTCCGATGTTGTCATTCTCGATAAGGCGTTAGTTCAAAATGGCGTTAGCTATGACATCACCATGACCTCCTGGTCTCGATGCTTGAGGGGCACCAAAAGTGGAGAGTTTGACTTGGCGCTTAGTGCCTCATTCAGCAATACCCGAACAAAGGACTTTCTCTACACAGAGTGGTACTACAGCATCACCCCATACTATATCTACTCTTCCACTCGATTTCCGCAGGGTCTAGAGATAACCAGTGTGCAAGACTTATCCGCTTACAAAGTGTGTGGTAACCATGGCTACAATTACGCTGACTTTGAACTGAAAAATATTATTCGAGAAGGAAACTCGGTGAAGGACGTCCTCACCAAACTAAGGCAAGGTGAATGCGAAGTTTATTTAAACTGGCTGGAAATCATTGATGGTTTAAAATCGGTGTGGGGGATCGAATACATTACTGATGACTTAGTAGCTAAAGCGATACCCAACATGCCCCCACACAAGTTCTATATGCTGATTTCGAAACAATTTCCCGCACAAGCCAAACTCAAACAGGTGCTTGATAACTATTTAATCAGTTTACAAGTCAACCAGACTGCACCATAACCGAGTACCACGGACAAGGCGATGATAATAGCAAAAGTACGCTCATCGGCATGGTCCATCGTTTTATGAATTACAGAAGGCGACGACGTAGTCCTGAACGCTCTAGAACACGCGTTGAGATCTCTTCTACCGACAAAGAAGAGGTATTGATATAAGGAATCGCTTCGCGACGAAATAGCGCCTCTACGGTTTGCAGTTCATGTAAACACTGTTCGTTACTCGCATAGTCACTTCCTGCTAGACGGTTTTCTCGAATCTCTGTCAATCGTTCAGGATTGATGGTTAAACCAAACAGCTTATGACGATGAATTGCAAATTCAGGCAGTAGTCTTAAGCGTTTCAAATCATCATCAATAAATGGATAGTTAACGACTCGCAGACCAAACTGCATCGCCATATAAAGGCTGGTTGGCGTTTTACCACTGCGCGATACGCCAAGTAAGATGATATCCGCCTCTTCAAGCCCTTTGAGGGTAATCCCATCATCATGAGCCAAGGTGTACTCAATAGCGGCTATACGGTCAAAGTATTTGTCCGAATCCTTACTGACACTGCGAGAACGTTGTAATTTGGGTTTTGGCTTCATCTGAGTATCGTCTTGAACTCGCTGGACAATACTCTCCAATACATCGTAACCGTAAGAGTTAGAGGCCAATAATTTGTTGCGCAGTTCAGGAATAACCATTGAAAAAAACACCAAGGGTTTAACGCCGTTTTTTTGGTAAGACGCTTCAATCTCTTTGAGCAGTTCCGTCAACTTATCTTCACTTTCGACAAACGGAAACGTTTTCTCGTTCACTTGGAAAGGAAATTGTCCCAGAACAACGTGCCCTAACGTTTCACATGTTATCGCTGTTCCATCAGAAACATAGAATACATCACGACTTTGAATATCAATTTGCATTTTATTTTAAACTTTCAAATTCTTTTGAGTAGGATAGTAGCCATAATATCGATAATAAAACCCGGCTTGCTGTTACGCCCCCCACAGCTTTAGAAATTCATAATGAATTTTTTTCAGCCTTGACGTAATCGTTTGCCCACTCCCTACAAAGCTGCAATGTTTCTGGAGAAAGACATGCAAAACAACACCCTCTGGTTCGATGGCCTATCGATGGAAGATGTCGACAAAGTCGGCGGTAAAAATGCCTCGCTTGGTGAAATGGTTTCTAACCTTGCTAATGCTGGCGTTTCCGTACCCAATGGATTTGCGACAACTTCCTACGCGTTTAACCAGTTCTTAGATTATGAAGGACTGGATGACCGCATTCATCAACTGCTTGATGAACTAGACGTTGATGATGTAGAAGCCCTGCGCAAGACAGGTGCCACCATCCGTCAATGGGTTTTAGAAGCCCCCTTCCCTGCTGATCTAGAGCAGGATATACGTGATAACTACCATGAACTCATTGCTGGCAATGAAGAACTTTCTGTTGCGGTTCGTTCTTCGGCAACAGCAGAAGATCTACCTGACGCGTCATTTGCGGGTCAGCAGGAAACATTCCTCAACGTTAAAGGCATTGAGGCCGTTTTAGAAGCAACCAAACATGTTTACGCGTCATTATTTAATGATCGTGCAATCTCTTACCGCGTTCACCAAGGTTTCGACCATCGTGGCATCTCGCTATCGGCGGGTATTCAACGCATGGTTCGTTCAGACAAAGCCTCTTCGGGTGTCATGTTTACTCTCGATACGGAATCAGGTTTCGACCAAGTCGTCTTTATCACCTCTTCATGGGGTCTAGGCGAAATGGTCGTACAGGGCGCAGTTAACCCAGACGAGTTTTACGTTCACAAGCCAATGCTGGAAGCGGGTCAACAAGCCATTGTGAAAAAGACGTTTGGCTCAAAGCTGATCAAAATGATCTACTCGACTAACCAAGAAATTGGAAAACAAGTTGAGATCATCGATACCAGCGAACAAGAGCAAAACCAGTTTTCTCTGAGTGATGAAGAGATCAAAGAACTGGCCAAGCAAGCGATGATCATTGAAAAGCACTATCAACGTCCAATGGATATAGAGTGGGCTAAAGATGGCATCGACGGCAAGCTATACATTGTTCAAGCACGCCCAGAAACCGTATGTTCGCAAAGCGAGCAAAATGTGATTGAGCGCTACGAACTCAACAACAAAGCACAAGTGCTTATCGAAGGTCGAGCAATCGGTCAACGTATTGGCGCAGGTCCCGTTCGACTCGTCGATTCACTCGACCAAATGTCGTTAGTACAAGAAGGTGACGTGCTGGTTACTGACATGACCGACCCAGACTGGGAACCGGTGATGAAGAAAGCCTCAGCGATCGTCACTAACCGCGGTGGCCGCACCTGTCACGCTGCTATCATCGCGCGTGAACTCGGTATTCCGGCTATTGTTGGGTGTGGTAACGCAACGAGTGCTCTCACTGATGGTTCTACCGTCACCGTATCTTGTGCAGAGGGTGAAACAGGTTATGTCTACCAAGGTGAGCTAGGGTTCGAAATCAAGCGCTCTTCAGTAGATGAATTGCCGATGCTGCCGACCAAAGTGATGATGAACGTGGGTAACCCAGATCGTGCGTTCGATTTTGCTCAGATTCCTAATGAAGGTGTCGGCCTAGCTCGTCTAGAATTCATCATCAACAAGATGATCGGTATTCACCCGAAAGCACTGCTCAACTTTGATGCGCAGAGCGACGAGTTGAAAGCCGAGATCACCCAACGAATTCGTGGCTACAAAGATCCTATCGACTTCTATGTAAGCAAACTGACTGAAGGTATCGCGACGATCGCCGCAGCTTTCTGGCCTCAACGTGTTATCGTTCGTATGTCTGACTTCAAGTCGAACGAATACAGCAACCTAGTTGGTGGGCAAAGTTACGAACCTCATGAAGAAAACCCTATGTTAGGTTTCCGTGGCGCTTCACGCTATATCTCTCCAGTCTTTGAAGACTGCTTCGAGTTAGAGACACAAGCGATTAAGCGTGTTCGCAACGAAATGGGGCTGAAGAACGTAGAAATCATGATTCCATTCGTGCGTACGCCAAGTGAAGCGGCTTCGGTTATCGACTTGCTGGCTAAATTCGACTTACGTCGTGGCGATCAGGGTCTGAAAGTGATCATGATGTGCGAACTGCCATCCAACGCGATTTTAGCAGACGAATTCTTGAAGTATTTCGATGGTTTCTCTATCGGTTCCAACGACATGACTCAGCTTACGCTTGGTCTTGACCGTGATTCAGGCGATGTTGCTCATCTATTTGATGAACGTAACCCGGCAGTAAAAGCGATGCTCAAAATGGCGATTGACGCGGCCACGAAAGCGGGTAAATACGTCGGCATTTGTGGGCAAGGACCATCAGATCACGAAGACTTAGCCGAATGGTTAATGGAGCAAGGCATTAGCTCTGTATCCCTCAACCCAGATACGGTTATCGATACTTGGCTACAGCTTGGAAAAGCCAATAAATAATCGTTCGTAAATGTTAAAAGGCTTCCTGTGGGAAGCCTTTTTTATATTCGGGTAAAACTAGAACTTGTAACCGCCGCCAATCATAAATACCCATGGGTCGATGGTTACATCAGTCGAATACTCATTCCCGCCCACAGTGTATTTGGCTGTCGTATCGATGTCTGCATACCAAACTGACGCATTTAGGAACCAATCATCGTTCAGCATGTAATCCACACCAACGTTTGCTGCAAGGCCCCATGAGTCGTCAAGAGAGAGATTACTAATACCAGCTGCTGTACCTGTTCCATTTAACTCTTCATCAAAGAATACGGTGTAGTTGATACCCGCACCAACATATGGACGAATATCGCTTCCTGCTTCACCGAAGTAGTATTGCAGCATAAAGGTTGGTGGTAGATGTTTGGTTTCTGCTACTTCTCCCAGGTTAAGTAGGTTAGTAGAGATACTGTGCGAAAAAGGCGTTGCCGCTAGCACTTCAAAGCTGATGTTATCAGTAATCATGTAGCCAAGAGTCAAACCAAGTTGAACGTTTGAGTCTACGGAGAAGGAGCTTCCAGGAGTATTAAGCACATCGCCACTGCTGTCGTTTGGCACCACTGCCGCTAATCCACCACGGACCACAAACTCACCTTCTTTGTGAGCAAACGCGTTAGCAGAAGCGAGAGTGGCCAAAACGGCAAGGCTTAAAAGTGTTTTTTTCATTATTGTTTCCTTTTGTAGGGTGTTGTTTTATAGAATTATTTGCGCTGGAAAGTAGCACATAAAAACCCTACAAAATTGAGGGAAATCAATTTGTGAAAGAAATTGCGTATCGATTTGTCTTTTTTATTTCACCGATCACCAAACGTTGTAACATTAGTGACATTTATGTAATGCAACTTTTATGTTCATCACACGTAAAAAAAGCTCCCTAAGGAGCTTCTTGTTATGTGGTAGTCTTCGATTGAGGCTGACTTGCCAACTCGATTTCTCTTTGTTTAAGCATCGCATCCCACTCATCTCGTCTGGCTTTAAAACTCGCCATCTGATTTTTCGGCACTGAATTCGCCATGGGTATGTTTGCTTTCATCGCATTTACTGGTCGACCACGATCAATCAATTCGTAGTGAATATGTGGCCCCGTCACTCGACCAGTCGCCCCTGATAAGCCAATTCGTTGCCCACGAGACACCTTCTGGCCTTTACGTACGAGAATTTTACTCAAGTGCAGGTAACGAGTTTTGTAACGACTGCCGTGCTGAATAACAACATAATTACCCGCATAAGGGTGTTTACGCGTCATCACCACCACACCATCTCCCGTCGATACAATCGGTGTACCAATAGGTACGGCCCAGTCGGTACCATTGTGCGGAGAGACTCGCCCTGTCACTGGGTGCTTACGATTCGGATTAAATTGAGAACTTAATCGGTAACGCCCTGTAATTGGTTCGCGTTGGAAAGCTCTCTGTAAGCTATCACCATTGAAATCATAATACTGACCATCACTATGCAGATAAGCCGAAAGTACACGCCCTCGGTTGTAGATTCTGATAGCCTGGATTTCGCGATTTCCCGTCAGTTGCTCATCGACGAATTGGCGTGATTGGACAACTTCAAACTTATCACCCGCACGTAAATCACGTGCGAAGTTTACTTTGTCTTTAAGTAGATTCACGACCTGTTCAATCTCACTCTTACCCAAGCCAAGGGCATTGACTGACTGAGAAAAACTGCCATTGATTTCACCTACTAATGCAAAAGGCTTCCACTCACCTGGAATTTTTACATCCGTGAACTCGTATTCACCATCGTCAACTCGTGTATAAACAGCACGCTCAACCAAGCTGAACTCTAGCTCCATTTTTGCCAGATGCTTACTCTCCTCGTCTCGCCAGAAACGTAATGTGTTTCCTGGTTTGAGCGTATCCAGAGCAAGATAGTTGAGGTCGGTTTCCATGATTTTCATCAGTTCGCTGTAACCAAAGCCTAACTGATTAAATATGCTGCTCAAGTTATCACCAGCTTGAATAACATACTCATAATCCGGCACATCACGTGCAATATCCGTATCGATCAGCAAGCGATCAACCAAAGTTGACTCAGGTAAGGAGAGATCAATGGTGCGTTGGTATCGACCATGTTGCGAAGTACTTGCTACCGCAATTGCCGCGAGGATCGGCAAACTCAATACCATCAGCTTTTTCGGCCTAGATAGCTCTTGGAAGCGAGACTTCAAACTTCTAGTTTGCACAATTTGACCTATTAATCGAAATAAACAAAGGCCTAAGAGTACAAATTTGTCTCAGGCTTGTCACCTGTCGATTGTCAGGTTTACAACAAAAAGGCGCTCAATGCGCCTTGTTGTTTTTTTGTACAAAACTTATTTTTTCCTGTCAGAACTTACTGATAGGTAGAAATCAGCCCGTTATCTTCACCGAAACCATTTGGACGATAAAGATCAGCAGCAGGATCGTTGACCCACTTTTCTTCATCGATCAAATACCGAAACTCGAATTCTTGGTCTTTCGGTAGACGAGTTTTGAATTTATAAGACTTAGATTTGGCCACTTTTTTCATGGCGAGCGGCTGCCAGTCAAGAAAATCCGCGACAATCGCCACACTATGCCCAACCTCATCCGCAGCAAACTCAAAAGTTACTTCAACTTCATCCTTGGTTTTAAAGAAACGCTTATTGATCATATATCACTCCATTAACACAATTAAAATCCATCTCATAACGGGTTAGGCAGTTCAATGTCTCTTATAGCACGCTTAATAAATTGAATGGTTTAGCGCAGTTCTAAGCTATCTTGCTCAGTTAACTTGAAAAGTATAGTGGTTATTTGTGACGGTTCCTCAGCCATAGACTGATTCGCTTCACGTTCCAACAGCTTAATAGTAATCAATCTATCAACAGCGGAGATTTCCGCCACTTTAATTCGATCACCTAACAATGCTCCGCCGCTGATGATCATGCGTTGTCTGAACTCATCATATTTTGAAACTGCAAGATAATAAAACACCCCTGATCCCTGATTGCTAACCGCAAGAATCACAGCATAGGTGGTGTCATTTAACTTAACGATTTGTTCCGTGTTTATCGCAACGCGGCCTCGGACTGGGCCATCCTCATAATTACCTGTCGCGATTGGTGGATGTTCTAGACTTTCTATGAAGGTAAACGCATTGCTGTCAGGCACTTTGACTGTCCAAGGATTGGTTGTCTTAATGCCAAAAACTTGCGCCATAATGGCATTATTTTGTGGTGCTTGATTGGGAAATTTGGCTAGAATTTCTTCATCTGTAAGGCTGAAACGATTGATTCCTGCAACCGCGACTATAATTAGCAATACAACTGGAATCAAAAGGATGAGGGGAATCGGTAATAAACGTTTTTTCATCGGGTTATCAATTTTATTGGAATCAAAGAACAATCAAACAGCATGTTAGCAGGCTACCGCAAGGAGATAAAATGGAACAACAGCATAAAATTAGAATGGCTGATTGTAGCTGTGGTCAAGTTAATTTAGTTTGCCGCGGAGAACCTGAGCGTACTTCAGTTTGTCATTGTTTTGAATGCCAAAAACGCACGGGAAGTGTTTTCGGGGTTCAAGCTCGCTTTATTAGACAGCAGATCTCTTACAGTGGTGAGATGGTGAGTTACACACGTATCAGTGATTCTGGCAACGAAGTCAGTTATTTATTCTGTCCTCGCTGTAGTACCACCATGTTGTTGAGACTGGATTCTGCACCTAACTACCTCATTGTCCCTATCGGGGTATTTCAGGAACAAGATCTTCCCACACCAAGCTTTTCAATTTACGAGGAGAGAAAGCTAGGATGGGTTAAGTTTGATTGCCAGATGGAACACTATCTTTAGTTATCTTTGATCAACTTTTGGCTTCGATTTTTCCTATCGACAAACGCGAACTCGCTCTATAATTGCGCCTTAGATCTAAGGAGCACCTTTTGATTTCCAAACTTCCACGCTGGGTAGAATATGGAGCGTTTCTACTCGCCTTACTCGCAGGCATTGTAAACGCAATAGGATTGCTAGGTTTTCAACATCAGGCTGTATCGCATATTTCGGGTACCGTCACCTTGCTTGGCACCTCAATCGAAGCCTTTGATCAGCAAACAGGCCACCTTTTACTTATCTTACTGAGCTTTCTGATTGGCGCGGTGCTAAGTGGTATTTTTATTGAAAGTACGGCACTCAAACTCGGGCGACGCTATGGCGTGGCACTCTGCTTTGAAAGCTTACTGCTTTTTGGCGCATACATTCTGTTGCAAGAAAACATCACCGCGGGGCAATACTTAGCTTCCGCTGCTTGTGGTTTACAAAACGCAATGATCACAACGTTTAGCGGAGCCGTGGTACGAACGACGCACATGACTGGCATCATCACTGACCTTGGCATCATGATTGGTGCGAAGCTTCGTGGTGAATCATTCGATTATCGCAAAGCGAAACTCTTCATGTTTATCTTCTGTGGATTTTTATCCGGTGGCATCATCGGTGCCAAGCTGTTCGCATATTATGCAATCGGTGCGCTTGCTGCTCCAATCATACTCGCTCTATGCCTTGCTATCGCTTACTGGGTCTTCATTTCAAGCCATCCAACTCGAGCTCAATCCTAATTGACACTTGAAACATTAGAGCAAACAATTTAACATCCCCGACACATTTAACCATCAACGGTAAAATAAATGACATTTTCCGTTGAATATTTAGCGATTTTTATTGAATAGTATTGCAAGAGCTATGGAAAGCCATTAATCTTGCGCAGATTTGATAATATATGGATGTTTAGTGAATAACTATGCCAACAAAGTTGGTTTAAGTATTACACTAGTTGTAACTCGAGAAACTTATGCAAGACAGCGCACAAACGATGAAACAAGTGAATAGTAAAGGCAATTTTTGGATGTTTTTTATTCCATCCCTACTTGGCCTTTTTGTCTTTATGGCACCAATTAGCTATCAGGGTGATATTACCATCCCTGTAGCGGTATTGGCCAAATCCATCCAAGCCGTATTTGGTGATTACCTAGTTGCTATAGTCGCAACGATCATCGCATTTATGGCTGCAGCCTCAGCTTTATGTCGAATTAAGACACCTGATTTTATTGCCAAGAGTAATTTCTTAAACAGCTTGTTTAACCCAAGCCCATTGTGGCTAGCGGTGCGCTTGATTGGCGGTGCAGCTGTTGTAATGACATTTTTCCAAATTGGTCCGAAAGCAATTTGGGAAGAGAATACTGGTGGATTGGTGCTCGAAGGCTTGCTTCCTACCCTATTTTCAGTATTCATTTTCGCAGGCTTACTCCTTCCTCTACTTCTTAATTTTGGCCTGTTAGAGCTGTTCGGTACTCTTCTTAGCAAAGTAATGCGTCCAGTGTTCAACCTGCCGGGTCGCAGTGCTATCGACTGTATGGCTTCGTGGCTAGGCGATGGTTCAGTAGGCATTCTTCTGACCAGCAAGCAGTACGAAAACAAATTCTACACCCAACGTGAAGCGGCAGTTGTAGGTACGACTTTCTCTGCGGTTTCCATTACCTTTAGCCTTGTTGTTATTGCTCAAGTGGAGTTGGAACATCTGTTCTTGCCTTTCTATGGCGCTATCTGTTTGGCTGGTATCATCGCAGCGGTGATCATCCCTCGCCTTCCACCACTTAGCTACAAAAAAGATGCCTTCATCGATGGTTCTAAGCCAAGTGAAGATGCAGATGCAATCCCAGAAGGTCACACAAGTTTTTCTTGGGGTATGGAACTGGCACTTAACAAAGCGAGCCAAGTTAAGTCGGTTAAAAGTGTATTCCAAGAAGGCGTCCACAATGCAATCGATATGGTATTTGGCGTACTGCCTGTTGTTATGGGCTTGGGCACTATCGCGCTAATTATCGCTGAATACACTTCGGTATTTAGCTTCTTAGGCCAGCCTTTTATCCCATTCCTTGAGCTCCTCGGTATTCCAGAAGCAGCCGCGGCCTCCGAAACTATGGTTGTAGGCTTTGCTGATATGTTTATCCCTGCAATCCTAGCAGCCTCAATTGACAACGAGATGACTCGATTTGTTATCGCAGCTATGTCTGTTACTCAGTTAATTTACATGTCTGAAGTGGGTGCTCTGCTATTAGGTAGCCGTATCCCTGTGAATATCTTTGAGCTGTTTGCAATCTTCATTTTGCGCACTCTTATCACGTTACCTGTTATTGCAGCGGTTGCTCACCTGATTTTCTAATCCGCGCCGTTTCTGCGCTGATGAACAAAGCCCCTTTTTAGGGGCTTTGTTGTTAATCCTATCCGACAGCACCCTTGTCAACTCTCACTGTTTGCGTAAAAGCTTTTTAATCCATCAATTCTCATAATATACTTAATGATATTTATCTAAATAAACAATCCAAGGAGAGCTTATGAGGTGGTATTGGGCTGCATTGTTGTCCTCGATTTTGAGTTTCCAAACCTTTGGCTCTCAGTTGGTCATTCGTGTAGCAGATCAAGAACCGATTGTTCTTACCCATGAGCAAATCACATCGCTCCTTCCACCAACGAGCTTTACCACCAACCTACCTTGGTTCGAAGATAAGAAAGAATTTACTGGATTCAAGGTTTCCGATCTCCTAACACACCTTGGAATTAACGACGCATTTTCTGTCTCTTTCCTTGCACTCAATGATTACGCGGCTAGCTCACAAATCAAAGATATAAAAACGTATCAGCCTATTGTGGCGTATCAGATAAACAATCAACCCATTAAAATTAGAAATAAAGGTCCTTATTGGCTGGTCTTTAATTTAGACCAATACCCAGAAATTGATAATGCTGTTTTCCACGCTCAAATGGTGTGGCAGATAGACGAGATACTCATACATAGAAACCAAGATGTGGCAGCGCAATAATTACAACCAATCATCCGCTATTCTCAAAAGGGCCAAGTATTTACTGCTCTTGCTGAGTCTTGTGGTCATTATCGCGAATCTTTACTTTCTTAGTGCAACTCGACAACACGCTAAGTCCTATAGCGAACAGCAAAATCAAGCGACATGGTTTTTATTCCAACTGAGTAAGGAGTTTTCGGAGCTCAATTCCATTCTTCCTTTTGCGGCAACGGATGAGGATTATCATCAACGAGCCCTGCTTAAATACGAACTTACTTGGAGCCGTTTTGATCTCCTTCTGACCAGTAGAGAAGCGGATACCTACATCGCGTTACCCGGAGCAAGAATCTTCTTTTCGACACTATTTAGCCAATTCAAAGCGCTCGAACCCCGTCTGGAGCTTCTTACGCATCCTGATTACGTAGAGAAGGTCAGTGACGAGTTCAACGTTCTTTACATGTCTATGATTCAGTATGTAAACACCAATTTTCGCATCAAGAGTCCGCTCTATCGCGATCAGATGAAGCAAGCACAGAATCTCAACGATATCCAGTTTGCCTCCCTGATGCTGCTTGTGTTGTGCGTCTGTCTAGCAATGTACATTTTTCATAAAGAATCGGAGTACCATAAGCAACTCTCTCTCACAGATTCGCTAACAGGTATTGCGAATCGTTTGGCGATGTTTAGTGAATTAAAACGGAGAATAGATTCTGATGCACCATTCAGTATTTTGCTACTTGACCTAAATAAATTTAAGCAAATCAACGATTATCATGGGCACTATGCAGGGGATCAGGTACTTAAAGCTGTCACTAGGCGCTTAAGTCGTCTCGGGCTAGAATGCTACCGAATTGGTGGTGATGAGTTTGCCGTCATATCAAATCAAACTGATCTGGCTGTTATCAATCAGACAATCGACACAATACACCAAAACGTATTCAAACCAATTAAAATCAAAGATGGAACGCAATTCGAGTTAACCACTAGTATCGGTATCGCTCGATATCCAGAAGATTCACTTCATGTCGCTGAGTTGTTAACCCATGCTGACCTAAGCATGTATTCCGACAAACGATCACACGAAATACATGCCGTCAGTAATCACTAATTGAGACCTCTCGCCCTAACCAATGCTGATTTTAGGTCGTACTTTTCTATAATCCGGTAGGCGGTCGCTCTTGAGATTCCTAAATATTTCGAGGCTTCTAGAACATTACCTTCATAAAGGAGTAAGGCATCACGTAAGCTTTCACCTTTATGACCGTTGGTAGGTGTAGAAAACTCAACATTAGCGGATATATCAAGATCTTGTGCTGAAATCACTCCGATATCGTTCATCAGCACGGCACGCTTAACAATATTGATGAGCTCCCTTACATTTCCCGGCCAATGGTATCCAAGCAATCTTTGCCTTGCTCCCTCATCAAAATGCGAGACGTTACAATTGTATTCAACGCTAAACTTTTTCATAAAAAATTCAGCCAAGACTAATATGTCCTGATCTCGCTCTCTTAACGCTGGTACATTAACCCGCAGCACATTCAATCTAAAGTAGAGATCTTGTCGGAAACGCCCTTCCCTAATCGCTTGTTCCAAATCAACGTGAGTTGCCGCAACCACCCGCACATTTACTCTGACCGGCTCATTGCCCCCTAGAACATCAATCGTTCCTTCTTGAAGAAACCGTAGCAAATTGGCTTGCTGAGTTAGGGGCAAGTCACCAATTTCATCCAAAAATAGTGTGCCATTATGAGCTAGTGCTATTTTACCCGTTCGGCTTGTGCTGGCTCCTGTAAACGCCCCCTTTTCATGACCAAATAACTCTGAATGAACTAACTGTTCATTCAAAGCACCACAGTTCACCGCTACAAATGTCTCATTCGCTCGTGAGGATGCATCGTGAATAGCCCTAGCAACTAATTCTTTACCTGTACCACTTTCACCACAAATTAGAGTGTTAACGTCCGTTGGCGCAACTTTGCCTATTTGTCGTCTCAGACGATGGACAACAGGAGAATCACCAATCAACGCAGTCGTCTTACCTTCAACAACATTTACTTTTGATTTTGTCAGTGAGTTGCTCTTCAAATCGAGCATTCCTACTTGATGACCTAGAGTTTTCACTACCATTTCTTTAGGCAAAGGACTGGTGTAATAATCAACACAATAGTATGAAATATAGTTGAGATCTTCACAGGTCATCAGCTCTCTTTGGGATTTGTCCAAGTAAGCAATAGTGCGAACTCCCAAGCCGATTCCATGGAGCACTTCTAATTGTTTACATTGATATCGACCACATGAAAAGTCGAATACAACCACAAGTCGGTGTACATTCTTTAATATCTCTTTTGCAGTATCAACCGATGCTACAATTCGATAACTCCACCCCTGAGCAGACAAAATTCCTGACCATAGTTGATGATCACGCGAAATAACTAATATTGATACCGCTTGTTCTTCTCGCATAATAATACCTTCATCACCTTTAGAATCGGTAAGGGAAGCGGATGCTGATTGCGTAATCAGCAGCATCATCACTTAAACCAGAACTGACTTGCGTCACCATACTCAAGTTCTTGGTCAAAGCCATGGTTGAACCAATACCCAAAGTGGCACTATTGCCATCGCTGCCGATAACTTCTACCCAATCCCCCCCATCAAGTCTTTGTCTAGAGGTATTACTCATTGATTGGCTAAAGTTAATTGCGAGACTCATGCGTTCGCTTATCGCAAAGGCAACACCCAGACCATAATCCCAACTGTCTCCCAATTTGACACTGCCTGCCTGATTGCCCGCAGCACTGCTGATGTCATCAAACTGCTCTTCCAACTGATGGGTATAATTGAGGTTCAAAAATACGATCGCCGGATCGTAGGTTTTAACAATGGAGATTCCGGTACCTAAACCCCACACACCATTACCTGTTGGCAAATCATTGGGAACATTGAGGTTTCCAGACTGTGATGACGAGGTAGATATTCCATATGGGTCTTTACCTGTTGGTGCGGTAACACGGAAGTTCCAGACTAAATCGGGGGAATCTGTAGTCTCTTTAAGAACTCGGTAGTATATGCCTGCACTAATGTCGCCTATACCTGAGCTAGACACTTTTCCTGACTCTAATCCATCACTCGAGTTGTTTTGACCTACGGTTTCATAATCCGACCAGCGGTAAACCGTCGGAATACTTAATTCTGCCTGCCAGCGGTCATCGATAGTGTAACGTCCAGAAAAGTCTAAGTTGAAGGTGTTAGAACGCACTCTATCTAAGTTGATATCACCAAGAAAAATTGAATCAAGAGCTAAGAAACCGCTTAATGCAAGATCCTTGCGGTCAAAGTAGCTGTAACGAAAAGCAGTTTCCAGTGTGAACTTACGTGTAAAGACGTTACCGGCTTCTTGGTATACATCTTCTGCGCTGCGGCTTTTCTGGCTTGAATCTTGAGGCTTAGTTGCATTTATCGGTGTAGCTTTCGGAGCTTGAGAGTGAGCAGTTTGAGTCTCAGGGCGAACCGACGGCGAAGCTCCAGCTGTCGAATCGATGGCAACTTTCTCGGGACGCGATAGGGTGTTTTCTTCCTTATCACCATTAAGTTGAGATTTCATCTCCGCGGAAACGCGCTGGTTCTTTTTAACTAGGCTATCAATATTTCCCTGATGATTGATTAGCACTTGTTGATGATTGTTGACGGCTTGGATAACCTGTTGCATCACCTGTTGCTGCTGTTGCAACTGAGCTCTTAAAGCTTCATTTGCCGCTTTTTGCTCAGCCAGTTGCTGGGATAACGCGTCCACTTGATCATTGGCATGCAGATGCATGACAGGGCTGCTAGTTGCGATCAGGCAACTTATCGTAAGCGAGCTCCTTTTCATATTCACCTCCCGGATATGAACTCGCTTGATGTTAATTTAATTTATAGTTCGTTGCTGTTTCAAAAGTGAGATATCAAACAGAAGTACATTTAACGTACTTACAAACCTTTTAATAATGAATGAGATACCATTAACTCTCGACTTTGTTTCCACGAGTCGGGAATCTTCACCTCCATTAACATTTGGTTCTGAACCACCAAATCATCACCTTTGAGTTTTATACCTTGGTAGGCTCCATGTGCCGATTTCAGGCTCCGAATTTCTTGGATTGCTATGCTTTCTCCGATGGTCACTTTATATCCGACACGGTTCTCACCACCCGAGACTTGGTAATACTCTACTTGCGACGACTCTGTAAGCGACTTCGACGTCAACCTACTGCTATCCACCAGCTTTAACTCAGAGTCATTGCTTGCAGCATTGCCATTGCCCGCTATCTGAACGAGTTGCACCATTCCCGAACCATTTCCATGGATACCATTGTCATTAATGCTGCTTTGTAACTCACTGCCATCTAATGGAGTAACACTAACATTGTTACCATTGACGACAACATCCATTCCTGCTGAACCTGATGAATTCGAATCACTCCAATGAGTGATCATCCGCACCCCAAAATAGAGATCCTCTCCAGAACGCGCGACTCGATACTTACCACGCATTGTTGATAGTTGTTGTTCATCTACCAAGGTTGCTTGCATTGACTTCCAATCAACCGCCGCATTCGCCTGAAAGCAGACAAATAGGCAAACAGCTAAACATTTGATCTTCATTGTAATTCCCTTTTAGAACAACTCCGAGGCATTGAAGCCAAAATCCATTAAGTTAAAGGCCGTTACAGGAGCGAACTGATCCTCCAGTGACCGTACAGTGAGTGGTGGGGATGGCACTGCTAACGGTGAGCTTTGATCATACCCTTGGCCAACCACGGCCAGAACGACGCCTTGCCAACCCTGAGTAAACTGTTCAATTGACATCGTCAGATTACCTAGCGCAGGATCGGCTATATAGACATTCCCACTCTGATCCACCCTCTTTAACACGACGAAATGGCGATATCCTTTGATGTCTAGCAAAACGATCGTCGGAATAGGTAGAGCACTCAGCTTATCCGCAGGAATATTGTAACCTTGCACCCTCATCCCTAATCCTTGTTCAACATAGTTTTTGATATCCAACATGGAAAAACCAAGCTTTCTTGCTGCAGTCGCATCTGAGACCTGAAACATGCCGTTCATTACCTTTTTTTCATCGGTATCAATGTTGTATCCATAACGAAGTAAAGTAGCGAGCGAAGCTGCACCGCAAGAAAAGTCTGTTTGTTGTCGTACGATATTTAGAAACTTTCTCTCTTTGATGCTGACCACTTCTTTCTGCATCGAACCCACCCCAGGTACAAGTCCATCAAGATAAACCGTAGCCGCATGAGTCAAGGTCGATAAACATAGTCCAACAGTCAAAAGACAAAATTTCATACTTTTCCTTAAGTTTAAAAGGATGCCCTCCGAGGAGGGCATTTCGATATTTACACCATGTCGTTAGTTGCCGCGAGAGGCGACAAGCGTAACATTGTTGCTTTGCAAGTTACCTAAGCCTGACGCTACGTTAACGCCGATAACGCCTTTAGCACCGTTGTAACTGTTTTTGATTGTCGCTGTGTTGCCTACGCTGACCAAGTTACTGTTAGTACCAATACCGTTATCAGACACAGCAAACTTACTAAGCTGCACACTTTCAACAGCGAGGCCAGCGAATTCAGCCATGCCGTCTACATTGACTGCGCCCGTTGTCGTTCTGGTCGCAGCTCCATTAGCAAACGAGCCTTGGATGTTCGCTGCCACTGCAGGACCCGAGGTATTGCCATCTGCAATTTGCATTGCAACGTTGTTGCTTTGGCCATTTGCTACACCAACTGCCATGTTGGTACCAATTACGCCAGTCGCACCGTTGAATGCATTACTACCAAGTACTGCTGTATATGCACCTGTGGCGTTGTAATTTACTTCATTAATGACCGCGGCTTGAACATTGATTGCGCCAGTAGGAGCCCCTGCATTTGTACCCGTTACTGAAACCGCAACATTGTTTGCCTGAGCATTTAACTGACCAGAAGCTATATTGACACCTAGGATGCCTTTCGCGTCTTCAAATGAGTTCGACAGCTCAGCATTACTTGCAAACAGCTCGTTAGTCACAGTCATTGGATTGTTGGTACCCGTATTACCAGTACCTGCACCATTTAGCTGCGCACCAATAACCTGAGCGCTACCAGCAACTGCTACTGATGGCTGACCATCGTTTGAAGAAAGTGCTACGTTGTTGGTTTGAGCGTTTGCCTGACCAGAAGACACGTTCGCGCCAACAATTCCTTTCGTACCATTATTGAACGATCCACTCAGTGTTGCACTGTTTTCGAAACCACTTCCCAGAGATACATCCACTTCATCGAACTCTTGCAGACTTACTGCCGCCGCTGCTAATGTTCCATCTTGCGCACCGGATTGACCGTCAGCTGCCATCGCCACATTGTTCGATTGCGCGTTAGCTTGTCCCGCTGTCACGTTAGCACCAATTACGCCACTTGCTTGACTAAACGAACCAGTAAGCTTCGCAACGTTTTCCGAAACAGAATTACTAGCTCCTAACGTTACATCACTGCCGTCGATCTCTTGGACGCTTGCCGCAAGTACGCCACTAAAGCTTGATGTTGTATCAATACCGTTCTGTTTAGAGAATGGGTTTGTCTCACCACCGCCGGAACCATTGCTAATCGCAACATTGTTAGCTTGCGCGTTAGTTTGACCTGATGACAAGTTGACTCCAACGACACCCGAGACATCCGTAAATGAACCAGCAAGCGTCGCTTGGTTAGACACCGCAATGCCTTCTTCGATATCTGAAACTGTGTTGTTGCTGATGACATTCTGATTTGATGCTGCGATAACTGAGCCAGCCCCCGCACCATCATCCGATGACTCATCTAAAGCAATAGCGACGTTGTTCGCTTGAGCATTGCCTTGACCTGCTGCGTTGTTCACGCCAACCACGCCAGATGCTCCATTAGTGAATGAGCCCGTAATTGACGCTGTATTGCTGATAGGAGCTTCGCTACCTGCACCGATTTCATTAGTATTACCTACAACCGATTGCTCTGAGCTCGCTTTGGCTTTGATTAAGTCACCCTGAGAGTCGTCTTTCTGCTTACTTGCATATAGCCCAAGTGCAACGTTGTTACTTGCTGCGTTAGCCTGACCCGAAGTGACGTTCACACCAACAACACCACTGACACCACCATTAAACGACTTGTCAATTGATGCGTTGTTATCAATATAGCCACTACCACTAGCAAAGACATCATTTGAACTCACTGACTGCTGACTGGTTGCTTCAACTGTTAGAACATCTGCTGTAGATTCATTCTGATCGTTATACGAAGCCAACGCGACGTTATTTGATTGGACGTTGGACTGACCTGAAGCCACATTGACACCCATAATGCCTGATACGTCACTAGAGAAGTTGGATTTAATAGTAGCGCTTGACGTTAAATCTGAATCACTATCTGGTGCAATATCTGACTGAGTCACATTTTGTTTGCTTTGCGCCACAACTTCTGATGAATCAACATCACCATATGCACTGCTCATTGCAACATTATTTGTTTGAGCATTGCCTTGGCCTGCTGCGATATTCGCACCAGCAATACCGGTAATATTGTCTAATGCATTACCAGTTAGTGTCGCATTTGAAGTCGCCTCGTAGTTACCAGAGTCCTTCGTCGCCATTCCGTTGCCTGAAACTGTTTGTTCAGAGCTAGCCTTAACGACTCCACTAGTATCAGCTTGCGAGTCAATCCAACCAGCAACAGACGCGACACTCACTTGGTTAGACTGGGCATTGAACTGACCAGCAGCAGCGTTAGCGCCTACAATACCTTGAGCACCTGAGAACGAACCATTGTTAATCGTGGCATTGTTAGTCACTTGACCAAGACTACGGTCTTTCGTCTGAGTTAATGTATTGGACGATACCGATTGATTTGATGATGCGACGACACTCACCGCGTCAACAGGACCATTGCCGTTAGGCTCAGTCACAGCAACCGCAACATTGTTGGTTTGCGCGTTATTTTGTCCCGCAGCAGCATTAGCACCGACTATACCATTGGCACCAACAAAGCTTCTCGAAATAGTGGCATCATTGGTTGATGGGTTACTGCGATTTCCACCATTGTTGGTATAGCTTACCGTATTGTTCTGAACACTCTGATCAGCAAGTGCATTCACATTAACTGAACTACCATTATCTGGATCTGGCAAAGCCGTTACGCCTAAGGAAACGTTATTACTTTGTGCATTAAGATCACCAGAAGCCACGTTAAGACCGAAAATGCCTTTTACTGCGTTAAATACATTATCGATCAGCGAAGTATTGTTTTGGAATTGATGCGGGTCGCCATCAACAGTCACACTATTTCCATCCAAACTCTGTTTACCCTTTGATGTCAGAGTAACCTTTGTGACTTCAGTTTGGTTATCTAAAGGTTGCTTGTTGTTCGTATTCGCTGGTAGTCCATCGACGCCTAATGTCTCACCTATATTTGCGGCCGCATCACCTTCAGAAGGGTCACCTGAACCAACGGTCACAAAGTTAGCCAACGCTACTGAGTTAGCTTGTTGGTTTGCCATTCCTGAAGCAACGTTGGCTCCACCAACACCGTTAGCCTGGTTAAAAGCATTACCCTGAACTTTTGCAACGTTATCTGCACCTAGTGAATTAATCGTATTTCCTTCGACATCCCCACCCTTAGTGCGTGCAAATCCAAGAGTTTGTTCAGAGGCTGCTATCAATGTTAGTTCGCTAGCATCTTCTGCATTACCCATAGCAACGTTATTGGTTTGCAAGTTTGAAATACCTGCGGCAATGTTTGTGCCGATAATGCCTTTCGCTTCCTTAAACGCACCATTTAAAGTTGCACTGTTGTCATTATCTCCACCAAAGTCCTTCTTCATAGTTAGGTTTTCACCACTGCTGGCTTGCGCAGAACCTGCTCTAACTGAAGCAGCGCGATCTATATTTCCTTCATCTCGCGTCCCCATAGAAGCTTGGTTACTGCCCTGATTATAAAAACCCGCAGCAACGTTTGAATGCACAACACCTCTCGCATCATCAAATGCACCACTACTTAATGAGGCATTATTGGTGATACCCGAATCGGCAATACCTGGAGCATTAAATTTTACATCCACCCAGTTGTCCGCGGAGACCTGCAAATTATTGGCCTCCACTTCAAGTCCATCTGCATAGGCAGGTGCAGAAAGGATCGTTCCGATGATTACCGCTAGCGGTACCTTATTCCATTGTTTTTCCATGGTGTTTTTTCCTCATTTCATTGAGATTAATTTATGGTTGTTGGCATTTGGAATGTATTGCGCACGGTATTGCCACTACCGGCGATTTGGCTCATTTGAATAACTCCGCTCGCTCCGTTAAGAGCGAGTGGAGCAATTTCTACTGAAAGGTCATGGTTATTTTCTGAAATTTCTCTATCAGAGATCTCAGCTGACTGAGAACTCAGATCCGTTGCTTCCCAGTGCGCATACGAACTAGGCGCGAAGATAATGACGTTATGCTGTTGATTACTTTTACCAGCAGCCAGATTGGCACTGATATAACCTCCAGCATTATCGAATGCGCCTGATTCAATTGATGCGGAAGCTGAATGAGAGATCTCTGAACTTTGTGTTGCAGAGACAATAGTTAACTCATAACCACCCTGTGCAGAGTAGATGAAGTTACTGCTTTGAATATTGTGTTCACCAGCAGCGATATTGACAGCAATAGCCCCTTCCGCCCCCTGAAAAGTGGACGGACCTAAAGTGACTAAATCTTGTGCCGAGAGTTGAAGGCTAAATAAACTTGTTATTACCAGAATTACTTTTTGCATTATCCCTAACCTGAAGCCAATTCGGATTCACATTAGGAAGAGCAACGCTCATGCCAAAAATTAAACAGCTAAAAATCAAAGTGTTAGGAAAATTTTTCACATATATCAGTCTCACATGAGACAGTGTAGTGAGACAGGTGAGACAGATGTGAAACAGTCATTTCTTTCTTAAAGACATAAAAAAGCCCCTCAAATGAGGGGCAAAGTTCCATCGCTTATAGTTATAATTTTTGTGCC
This sequence comes from Vibrio sp. TRT 1302, assembly GCF_050113875.1. Lineage (NCBI taxonomy): Bacteria > Pseudomonadati > Pseudomonadota > Gammaproteobacteria > Vibrionales > Vibrionaceae > Vibrio > Vibrio sp. TRT 1302. The sequence goes on from NZ_JBNJOF010000003.1 coordinate 174,784, forward strand.
AGTAACTGGTTAACCGAAGTCACCATTGACATAACCTCTTGTGCGGTCGTCTTTTGGCTCACTGAAAATAATTTGCGTATCATTGTGTTCGACAAGTTCACCCATGAGGAAGAAGGCCGTGCGATCTGAGATTCGACGCGCTTGTTGCATTGAGTGAGTCACGATAACAATGGTGTAGTTCTTTTTCAGCTCTTCCATCAACTCTTCTATTTTGTGCGTCGCGATTGGGTCTAAGGCTGAAGTAGGTTCATCCATCAGAATAACATCAGGTTCCATCGCAATAGTACGTGCGATACAAAGACGCTGCTGCTGACCACCAGATAAGCCAAACGCATGTGACTTCAGACGATCTTTCACTTCATCCCACAACGCCGCGCCGCGCAATGAACGTTCGACCACTTCATCAATATGCTTTTTGTCTTTAATCCCCTGAGCGCGTAAGCCATAAGCGACATTTTCGTAGATGCTCATTGGGAATGGGTTTGGCTTTTGGAATACCATTCCTACTTTTATACGTAGGTCTGCAACATCGATATTACCGTAGATATCGTCGCCATCCATCTCTAGACGACCAGTAATCTTAACCCCTTCAATCAAATCGTTCATACGGTTAAGGCAGCGTAACAATGTTGACTTACCACAGCCAGAAGGGCCAATCAGCGCCGTTACCTGACGTTCTGGTACAGGTAAGTTAATCGATTTTAGAGCTTGGTTTTCACCATAAAAAAGATCTAGGTTTTCAATATTAAATTTGTTCATTTTCTTAATCTCTTAAATTCTGTAATTCGTGTTTAACTTGTGCTGAAAGGGCTAATACGTCGCTTTATTAAAGCGGCTCGCAATAAATTTCGTTGCCGTGTTGATCAGTAAGACCACAACAATCAGCACTGTCGCTGTACCGTATGCCTGATTCCACTCATCAATAGTGAACAGCTCGGTAGTTAGCTTATAAAGGTGAACCGTCAGCGTGCGTCCCGAATCGAGTAAAGAATCAGGGATTCGCGCAACCATACCTGCGGTTAAGAAAACAGGCGCAGATTCACCAATTACACGACCAATACTCAGAATGACCGAAGTTAAGATACCTGGTGTCGCACTTGGTAAGATAAGACGCCAGATAGTGTAAATTTTTGAAGACCCCAGTGCATAGGAACCTTCACGATAAGTTTGAGGCACTGCCATGAGAGCTTCTTCCGTAGTACGGATAATCACCGGAAGAATAAGAATACTTAGCGTTAACGCACCCGAGAGAATCGAGAAACCCAAACCAAGGATCGCCACAAAAAATGTCATACCAAATAGACCAAAGATGATCGATGGTATACCGGCTAATGACTCGGTACAGAAACGAATCACTTTAACTAGGCGACTTCCGACTTTGGCATACTCAGTTAGGTAGATAGCGGTCATAATGCCAAGTGGTGCAGCTACAGCGATAGATGCGATGACCATATATATGGTCGACACAATCATAGGAAAAATACCTTTCTCTTCACCCGTTGCGGTGTAGATATCGGTAATGAATGCCCAATCTACGTGCTTTAGTCCGTTCGACAGAATGTACCAAATAATCCAAAACAGGAATCCAACGGTAAGTGCGGCAGAAGCCCAAACAAAAGCATTCAAGATATTATCTTTTGTCTGACGCGCCTTTTTCAGCTTTGCAGTGTCCATTTGCGAGACCTTTGACTGATTAGGTGATGATTTAATAGCAGACATGATTATTACCTCGCCTTCTCGCGGTTCAGGTAAAGCAGAACGGCATTAAGAGACATAATAAATACCAGTAGAACAACACCTGTAGCGTATAGAGCGTTGGCGTGTACACCACTTGCGTAAGACATTTCGATTGCAATATTAGCGGTCAGTGTACGTGCGGAATCGAGAATACCTTCTGGCATCGCGGGCGCGTTACCCATCACCATGATGATCGCCATTGTTTCACCTAACGCTCGGCCGATACCTAAGATCACACCTGTCATAATACCGCTACGCGCAGCTGGAACTAATAGCTTAAAAATAGTAAATATTTTCGACGCACCAAGTGCTAATGAACCTTCTTTGTAGGTACGTGGAACCGCACGAATGGACGTTTCAGATACGGTGATAACAGTAGGAAGAATCATCACACCAAGTACGATAATACCCGCCAAAATCGTGTTACCCGCGGGCACATCAAAGATTTGTTGAATCAGTGGAACGATGATGACCAAACCAAAGAAACCATAAACTACCGAAGGAATACCCGCGAGCAGCTCTACCGCTGGACGAATAATATCCGCCACACGCTTTGGTGCAATTTCAGCAATATAGATTGCCGTTAAAACACCGATAGGAACCCCTACCACAACCGCACCTAACGTAGAAACCACAGATGCGACAATCATGGTTGCCACACCATAAAGTGCAGGTGGTAACCAGTCTTGTCCGAGAACGATGCCCGAAACACCCGCTTCTTGGAACGCAGGGATACTTTCTTTAACGATGAAGTAAGCGATAACCGCTAGAGAGACAATACCGATAACCGCACTGGTAAGAAATAGTCCGTGGAAAATTCGTTCTTTCCAATCCACACGCTTTTTAGCGCGCAGACCTGGCTTATTCAATTGAGTCAATTCAGTATTCATAAGCTTTTCACTATTTGCGATGGTCATATGAAAATCTCGCAGTTCGAACTGCAAAGCAGAGTCGAAATGGATTGAAAACGCTCAGCCCGAAAAAGTGGGCTGAGCAAAGTTAAGGGTGGCTAACTGAGATTAGTTAACTGAGATGTAGCCTTTTTTGTCTACTAGGTTTTGTGCTTCAGGCGTCACCATCCAATCTAGGAACTTTTGAGTTTCTGCTGATGGTTTACCGTCTTTGTAAAGAACTAGGAATGGGCGTGCAACTTTGTAAGAGCCGTTCTTAACATTGTCCACATTTGCCGCTACGCCATCGATTGCGAGTGCATTGACTGTGTTGTCTACTGTACCCAAAGAGATGTAACCAATTGCGTAAGGGTTTGAAGCAACCATTGTTTTTAGTGCACCGTTACCGTTTGCCACTTGTGCACGCTGAGAGATTGCAGAAACTTTCTTGCCAGAAACTTTCTTCTTAAGTTGCATGATGTCTTCGAAAGCACCGCGTGTGCCAGATGCTGTATCACGAGTGATCGCAACGATTGGCTTATCTGCACCACCAACATCTTTCCAGTTAGTGATTTCGCCTTTATAAATTGCCGTTACTTGTTCGCCCGTTAACTTTTCTAAACCATTCTTTGGGTTAACGACAACTGCGATGCCGTCTAGCGCGATTGTTAATTCTTTAAGAGCTGGCTCTTTTTCAGAATCTTTTAGGTTACGCGAAGACATGCCTAAATCCGCGCTGCCATTTTTGGCCGCTTTAACACCCGCAGAAGAACCAGGTCCTTGTACTTCAATAAAGATGTTTGGGTTTGTTTTCATGTATGTTTCAGAGAAAACTTCCATCAGTGGAGTTACGCTGCTAGAACCTACAGCAGAGATCGTTTCCTTAGCAGAAACTGAAGTCACTGCCATTGCGCCTAGAAGTGCGATTGCACCGATTACTGTCTTTTTCATCACATTATCCTTAAGTGGCGTTATTGCCGTTGTGTTTCACTTGAACGCTGCCCACTTTAGGACTCAAATATGACAGTTGTGTTTCACTTAGTTGAAGCCTCTATGACAAAGGTGAAAATCTTTCAATGCTCAAAATAAAATTGTAACCCTAGGTTAACCAAACATAAGTACCATCTCACACAAACCAAGCAACATCCTGTAAGGCTATGTTAAATAATATAATTCCTTAGTGACCCTGCGCCGTGCAATGTTTTACAATAGCGCGAATTATCGATTGCATTATCAATAATGCAAATTAGAATGATTATCAAACAAATATAATAAATATCTTTTATCAGAAGAGGACTATTCATGCGCCAGTTATTAAGTGGCTTATCTATCAAGCTGCAAGTTGTTGTGCCTGTAGTATTTACAATACTGCTCCTTATTGCAGGCATCAGCTACAGCACTTCAACCCTTAAACATGCCTTTAACCAAGTGACCGTTTCTACCAATGATGTTATTCAGCACAAAGATGAGCTGACTAGAATTATTGATAATACCTACGGAATGCGCATCAAGGCGATCTACAGCCTGTTCCGCGCGGAAGATGTTGCGCAATTACAAGTAACGCTTCGCACTAAACAGACAGAGAATCTACGCCTACTCGATAATTTGCGTGATATAGACGGTCTTCAGCGTGAGATCGAGCAAATGGAACTCGCTATCGAGGATTACGTTAGCTATTCGATAGAAACGATGATTCCGTTACTCAACAAAAAACACAGTCAATCTGTGACCTCAAGTGATTTTGATAACCAGTACAATCAAGCTTCTGGCATCTACCGTGATAAAGGTAAACAGATGGTAGAAGCTATCGACAACCTATCGAAAAAGCTCAACCAGCTTGCTCTCGCAGAAGTGGAACAGAATGAACAGATTCACTCAGGCGTCATGTTCAATTCGGTTGTAGGATTGGCTATTGTTCTATTGGCCGCGTGCGCAATCAGCTGGCTACTTGCTGGCGTCATCGTGACACCAATTAAGCAACTTCAGAAAGCAATGAAAGAACTGGCTGAAGGCAATTTACGTGTCACTGTAGCTGAAGAAGGCAACAATGAAATTACTGCACTGTCGCGCGACTTTAATGCGACAGTTGTTCAACTGAAAACAACAGTAGACTCACTGGTTAGAATCAGTGTTGATGTGGCTTCTGCGTCAACGGAACTCGCAGCGGTAATGACTCAATCAAGCGTGAACTCAGATCAAGAAAAGAATGAAGTTGAGCAAGTCGCTTCGGCGATCAACCAAATGGAAACCACCGCTGCGGAAGTAACACAAAATGCTAACTTAGCGGATGCCGCCTCAAGCAGTGCAAATAAACTGGCTCGTGAAAGTCTAGAGATTTTTGAGCAAAACACTCGTGCAAGCATCAAGATGGCTGATCAACTGGCCCAAGCTGCAAACGTAGTCACTAATCTTAAAGAACAATCTGAGCAGATTGGTAAAGTCATTGAAGTAATTGAAAGCATTTCTGAGCAAACCAACTTACTGGCTCTTAACGCTGCAATCGAAGCCGCGCGTGCGGGCGAGAGTGGGCGTGGATTTGCCGTAGTCGCTGACGAAGTTCGTATGCTAGCCGCACGTACTCAAGAATCGACGAAAGAGATTCAGACCATCATTGAAGAGCTGCAAACACAATCAGGTACTGCAAACGACAGCATGAGTTCAAGCTTAGAGCTACTTGCACAGAATCAGCAACAAGCTGAGCAAGTTCGTAGTGCATTGCACAACATTAGTACGTCTATCTCTGAACTCACTACGCTAAATGCACAAGTGGCTGTCGCCTCTGAAGAGCAAGGTCAAGTCACTGCTGACATCAATACAAATCTTGGCAACATCTATGAATTAGTAAGCCAAAACGTGACGGGTATTACTCAGTCTGCGGCGGCGAGCCAAGAACTCTCAACCCTTGCAGAAAACCAAAAGCAGCAACTTGGTTTCTTTAAAGTCTAATAAGTACACTGCCCTAACGCAGTGATAATCACCACCAAAGAATGGGTGGTGAACAATCAAAAAGGGTTGCCATTACGGCAACCCTTTTTCGTGACATTTTCTTGTTATCTGACGGCTTATTCGTCGTCTGTTTTCGGTGCGACTTTCTTTTTCGGAATGAATACCGTATCACCCACAGCAACATTCTGATGGAAGCTCTTATCGCGTTTAACGGGTTTCTTGGCTGCTTTCTTGGCTTGTGGTGCCGCTTTCTTCGCAGACTTACCTTTTCCACGATAATCGGGTTTATTAGGACGTAAGCCTTTAAATTTACCTTTCAGCCCTTCAAGCTCAGAGAATGCTAAATCTTGCTGTAAAAACGCCTCTACACGCTTAAAGCTATCCCAGTCTTTTGGCCCAACCAAAGAAACTGCGTCACCTTTATTACCTGCACGACCAGTACGGCCGACTCGGTGAACATACTCTTCAGTATGTTTCGGCATATCAAAGTTAACCACGTGCGTAACGTTAGCAATATCCAAACCGCGAGAAGCAATATCGGTTGTCACAAGAATCTTAAACACTGCACGTTCAAACTGGCTCATGATCGTATTGCGCTGAGTCTGAGTTAAGCCACCGCTAAGCGCAATCGCTTTAAGCTTTTTCTCATTCAGCTTGGCAGTCAGTCTTTCCGTATCGGCTCGCGTCGCCGTAAAGATAATCAACTGCTTGTAATTCTCTTGCTCTAAGATGCGTTCTAAAATCGCTTCTTTGTGATCTAAGTGATCACACAAGTAAAACTTCTGAGTGATATCTGTGTGCTCTGCGCTACCTGCACCAATCGCAATGCGTTTTGGCGCATCAAGCATTTCGAAAGCGATGTCATTCACTTCAGCATGATCAAGTGTGGCAGAGAACATGAGAGTTTGACGACGGCGATGCTTAGCGGCGAGGTGAATACGACGCAGTTCAGGCGCAAAACCTAAGTCAAGCATGCGGTCTGCTTCATCAAGAACAAGTGTTTCAAGTCCATCTAAGAACAGTGAACGATGTTCTAAGTGGTCGGCTAAGCGCCCTGGCGTTGCAACAATGAACTTAGGGTAACGGCGTAGCGCTTTCACCTGATCATTAAAGTTCTCACCACCAACGATCAGAGTCGCGTCGTAGGTCAGGCCACCCAGCATAGAACGTAGTTCGCCGTAAACCTGTTTTGCCAGCTCACGTGTTGGTGCGAGAATTACTGCGCGAGGATCTTTTGCAGAGAATGCTTTGTTTTTTAATGACTTGTGCAACATAGGCAAAACAAAAGCCAACGTCTTACCAGAACCCGTTTTCGAAGAAGCCAACAGATCTTTACCTGCAATCGCGACCGGGATCGCTTGTTGCTGTATTTCTGTCGCCTTCTTAAAGTCAAAATGCTTTAAGTTCTTGAGTAAGCGATTGTCTAAACCTAAATCTTTAAATTGCAAAGTATTCTCCATTTGATCATTAAGTGTCGCAGGCGAAGCTTATGATGGAGCCTTACAACACGGGAATTAATAAAAACAGGCTATGATAACTGGATTCGCACAAGGAGGATAGAGATCACATAAAATAATCTCGAATGTCACTAATGCGACAAAAGTATCACTTTTATTGCCTTACATTCATTGCTCTCACCAATGAGACGTGGGTCAACTAATTCGATAATTACCTAAAATCTTGGGTTTTTTTGACTTTTTCTGGCTTTTGGAAGCGTAAAATTAGGGCTACACTAATTGACGTTACTATACACAAAAAGGTATAGGACATTTTATTGATACTTATACATGCAAGGAGTTCACTTATGAACAAAATGTTGATCGCAGCTGCAGCATCTTCTGTGCTTCTACTAGCTGGTTGTGCGTCTGGTCCAGACGAAGCTACTACTGCGAAAATGGATGAACTGAGCAATCAAGTAAGCCAGCTAAGCCAAGACGTTCAAGCTCTTCAATCAGAAGTTCGTAAGTCTGGTGATGCGGCTATGGCAGCTCAAGAAGAAGCAGCTCGTGCAAATGAGCGTATCGACAACATTGCTCAGTCTTACACTAAGTAATTACGTCTTTTAAAAGAAAGGGTCTGCATGCAGACCCTTTCTTTTTTTGTTCTTTAGTTGATAAAGCTTGGTGCGACGATTTCGACAGGAACACCGTTTTGAGCAAGGATTGCGGCTCGTGCCTTAACATCCGATTGATCAAATTCTTCCAACCACCAAGTCAGTTCTTGCGGCATGATTAAAGGTTTTTTGATGCCATCACTACGAGTCAAAGGCTCATGAGCTTCAAGAAACACACTTCGATCTGGCTCCAATGCCACCTTGATAGGTTCATTGATCACACGTACCTTCTCCCCTAACTGAACCTGCGAAAACAACCACTCGATATCTTTCGGATCCATACGAATACAACCTGAACTGACTCTAAGTCCGATACCAAAATCTTTGTTGGTACCATGAATTAGATAGTCTCCTGCACCATAGGCCAAGCGTAATGCATATTCTCCTAGTGGGTTTTCTGGTCCGGCAGGAACAACCGCTGGTAGCTCGATGCCTTTAGCAAGGTACTCTTTTCGAATCGATGCTGGTGGCGTCCACGTAGGGTTTGGACGTTTCTGGCTGATTTTGGTCTCCATTTCAGGAGTATCACGACCTATACGTCCAATGCCGACAGGGAAAATATGTACCTTATTGATCTCAGGTTCAAAATAGTAGAGTCGTAACTCGGCTAAGTTGATCACGATTCCCTGACGTTCAACATTAGGCAAAATGATTTGGGTCGGAATAGTCAATACGTAGTCTATAGTGGGAAGAAAAGGATCTACCCCCTTATTTGCAGCCATAAGAGATAGAAAACCAACATCGTATTGCTTGGCGATATTCGCCAATGTGTCACCTTCTTGCACCTTATGATATTGAGTTCTGCCTACTATACTGCTTTCTTTTGCAGGCAAGTCGTAAGTAGCCGCAAATAAAGGCGAACTTATACAACAAAAGAACGCGATAAACTTACGTACCATTCACATTGTCCTTAGCATCTTTATAAAGGCTTAAGGTTATCTCTCTTTCGGTCTTATGATCAACTATTGGTGACGGATATGACAATTCCTTTGCTTTACTCCACTTCCAAGGTTGATGGATAAACTGGCGAGGCACGTTGGCTAACTCAGGAATCCATTGGTAAACAAAGTCGCCTTGAGGGTCGAATTTTTCTCCCTGAGAAATGGGGTTAAAGATCCTGAAATAGGGCTGACCGTCACAACCGGTAGAAGCACACCACTGCCAGCCACCATTGTTGGCAGCATAGTCACCGTCGATGAGATGCGAAATAAAGTATCGCTCGCCGACACGCCAGTCCAGATGCAGATCTTTGACTAAAAAACTGGCCACAATCATTCTTAATCGATTATGCATCCAGCCAGTCTGGTTGAGCTGCCTCATTGCGGCATCAACAATGGGATAGCCTGTTTGTCCTGCTTGCCAAGCTATCACTGCGCTGGCTGAATCTCGCCAAGTAAGAGAGTCTCCCCATTCAACAAAACTCTTGCCTTTACTCAACTTATCTTCAAAGTAGATCAGGTGCTGATAAAAGTCGCGCCAGACTAATTCACTTAGCCAAACTTCTCTTCCCGCGCTGAGTGGCAATGTCTGACTATCATGGAGACGGGCCATACACTGACGTATCGATAACGCCCCTATAGCTAAATAGGGAGATAGCATGCTGGTGCCATTGATGGATGGAATATCCCTTTGCTGATCATACTGATCACAACGTTCAAAAACAAAGCGACGAAGTTGACCAATGATAGCATTGGTTTCCACAGGGTAACTGTCACTGCACACACGAGGATAATCTAGAGCACAAGCCTGCGAAAACCGTTCTATACCATTTAGGGATTGAAGCTCAGCTTTGCTGTCGGCAGACTTTGCTTTCAATACGCTAATGGGCTGTTGGTACAATTTGGTAAGATACGCGCGTTTAAACGGGGTAAAAACCTTGAAGTAGTCCCCTTGTTTATTGAGCACACTACCCGGTTTCAACGCACACTTGTCATCAACCCCGATCACGTCGATATCTAAATCGCTCAGTTGCTGTTCTAAATACGAATCGCGGTTCCGCTCGTCAACTTCATACTCCTTATTGTAGAAAACGCCGCTCACTGAGTTAGCTTGTGCCAACTCACCCACTATCTCTGCAGCCTGTGTAAACGTCTCTACTTGCGCATAGAATAGAGGGACATTGAGTAAATCGAGGTCATTGCGCAATTCGAATAAGCGGCGAAAGATCAAGTCTGCCTGAATAGGTGCCAAGCCGTGACGCTGCCAAGTCTTAGGTGTTGCAACATAGATGGCTGCAACAGGGTGGCCTGATGCTAATGCTAAGTTCAAGGCGCGGTTATCTTCGACACGCAGGTCTCTACGTAGCCATACTAACTTCATCGTTTTACTCGCTTTCTACCATATCGGATAGTTCCAGGTTGCCGCTAAAACTGAGCTTAATTCTCTCGATGTGAGATTGCTGGGCTGCTGTAACTGGGCGTCCACTAAAAATCGCCAATGTGTCATAAACATGTAAGTCAGGGTGTTCCACTAATCCCGACAAGTCATCGACACCATCGACAATGACAACATGCAGACCAGACTGAGAAAGCGTTAATGCCCACAAGCGAGACTCGATATCGTTGGTGCTTTCATAGCAAATAAGTAAACATCGTTTAGAACTCGATACTTTGTTTTCTGCTTCTACAATCTCGTTAAGCCGTGCAACTAACAAAGTTCTCATCATCCCAGTTTGGAGTGATCGTAAACCAAACCGAACCACCGAAAGCGCTTTTTCAGTGGGTTGAATGAACTGCCGCTCTACAATGTCAATCGGGTACTCTTTCAGCACTGTAGCGATGATGGAGTCCGCTTTGTTTTTGCTGAGCTTAGCGAGAGCCTCTAGTAGCAACGGCACCTCATCCAACTGGTTGACAGTGGCCAGCTCATTTGCCTCACCGGCGTCATTCAGATCTAGAACCTGTTTAACCTTACCGATAGAAACTCCTTTACTGAGCCAGCTCTGTATTTCCCCAATAAGCGCTATATGCTGCTCAGTATAGATTCGGTGGCCTTTTTCCGTACGGTGTGGCTGAATTAAATTGTATCGTCGTTGCCAAGCCCGCAATGTTACGGGCTTTACACCAGTCAGTTGAGACACTTCTCTAATTGCGTACTGCTTTTGTTCACAATCCATATCTTAAACGTAACTCCTGAGGATGAGGTTGGAAGAACACCTGCTGAGAAAGGTACTGATCAGGATGCGCTGACAAGTAATGTTTAAGCAGAGTGAGTGGCGCAAGCAAAGGGAGTAAACCAACACGATAATCATCGATGGTCTGACGCAGCTCTTGTTTCTCGGCTTTACCTAATTGGCGTTTAAAATAGCCCTGAATATGGAGAAGAACATTGGTGTTGTTCTTTCTGCTCGCTCGGTACGACATCGCTTTCATTAGCCCTTCACGATAAAGAAGGTAAAACTCATCAAGCGGATACTCTTTCATATTGGCGACTAAGCTGCCTAATTTTTTATAGGACTGAGGATGGTGTGCCATCAGTACCAACTTATATCTAGAGTGGAATGCGACGATTTTCCCTCTCGTCGGTTCATCACCCATAGACTGATAGAAATCTTGTAAAGTGTAGACCCTAGTGACAAAGTTCTCTTTAAGCACAGGATCATTGAGCCGACCGTCTTCTTCTACCGGTAGCCAAGGCATTCGTTCCATTAACTCTCTGGTATAAAGCCCGACACCAATGTTTTCAGCCCCACCCTTTTTGTAGACTTTGACTCTCTCCATGCCACAAGTTGGAGATTTAGCACAGACGATATAGCCGCATAGCTGCTCACTTGCTAGCGCCTCTACTTTTGCTTTAGAAAAGTCGATCATTTGTTGAGTATGTTCCTTGCTCGGATCCTTCGTTTCGACCAGAGCAATTCGCTCTTCATTCGAAATCAAGCGAATCGTCGGTCTTGGTACTGGCATCCCGGCCCCCACCTCAGGACAGACGGATACAAAGTCAAAATAAGGCGCGAGCTCTTTGGTCACAAACTTACTGATTTTATGACCAGAGTCGAATCGAACTCGTTCGCCCAATACACAAGCACTGATGCCAATTTTAATCTTCTGTTCCATAGCGAGCTCCTTACGAACCTTTAGGCTATACAAGTAAACATCTTGTACAAGTTTTAGCATAATTTTCTTCAACTGTACAAAAATAGTGTTTGTACAATCATGGCAAATGATACGAAAAAATTGCTTATTTGGTTCACCACATAAAGCAAACGTTTTTCCGAATCGATTGCTTTACCAGTTTCAACATATTTAGTTATCAATAGGTATGTTTGGCACACATAGCCGCTCTTTTGTGACATACTTCTCATGGAGTATTGGCAGATATAGCTAGTATTGCCTCAACAGATTTTTCAAAATCAACACAATTAGTAATCAGCACCATGATTGACTAATAAATTTGGAGTAATAACTATGGCAACCCCACACATTAACGCTCAACCTGGTGATTTCGCAGAAACAGTACTTATGCCAGGCGACCCGCTTCGCGCTAAGTACATCGCTGAAACTTTCCTAGAAGACGTCAAGCAAGTTTGTGACGTTCGTAATATGTTTGGTTTTACTGGTACTTACAAAGGTAAAAAAGTATCGGTTATGGGCCACGGTATGGGTATCCCTTCTTGTTGTATCTATGTGCACGAACTTATCGCTGAGTACGGTGTGAAGAACGTAATTCGTGTAGGTAGCTGTGGCGCGGTACGTGACGACGTAAACCTAATGGACGTTGTGATCGGTATGGGTGCTTCTACTGACTCTAAAGTTAACCGCATTCGTTTCAACAACCATGATTTCGCGGCTATTGCTGACTACGGTCTACTTGAAGAAGCCGTGAACCAAGCGCGTGCTCAACAAGTTCCTGTAAAAGTAGGTAACGTATTCTCTGCAGACCTATTCTACACACCAGAAGCAGACATCTTCGAGAAGATGGAAAAACTAGGCATTCTAGGTGTTGATATGGAAGCAGCAGGTATCTACGGTGTTGCTGCAGACTTAGGCGCGAAAGCACTAACTATCCTAACTGTATCTGACCACATCATCCGTGGTGAGAAGCTAAGTTCAGAAGAGCGTCAGAAGTCATTCAACGACATGATGAAAGTGGCTCTAGAAACAGCGATCAACATCTAATTCTATTCTTATTGCCGCCAGAGATGTCTTTGGTGGCCTGAATATCCCGAGGGGGAGATAGTGACTACTGGCAAACTGCCACAGGAAGCAGACGGGTTACAGCTCAACTTTTGTAAAACATTGGCGTGTGACAACTTTGGATTGAGTGAAGCGCATCGTTACGTTGTGCAGCATGCTAACCCTAAGCGACCTGCGATGGTATGTCGGGAGTGTGGTGCTTTCCCCCCCTTACTTAATAACCGTGAAGTTTTAAATGAACTTCACCGCCTTAGACATCTCCACAGCGACGGCCTACCCGCCTGTCGTAATGACGACTGTCAAAACTTCGGACTTTCTGTCCACACCCATAAACATCTATACCATGCCTTTGGCTATAGCGGTGACCGCCAACGTTACCGTTGTAAGTCATGTCAGTCGACGTTTGTCGATAAATGGTCAGGTGCCAATAAAAAACTGCACTTCCAAGAAAACCTGCTTGGTTTGCTCTTTATGGGCTATTCCGTACGCGAAATATGCCGTAAGTTAGAGATCAATCCAAAGACGTTTTACGATCACCTCGATCACATCGCAAGTCGTTGCCGTAGAAAACTGGCCATGTTTGACGCCCGTTGGGTAAACCATGCTCAAAACTATGAGCTTGCCTCTCATTACGTTTCTCTCCAGCCCAAAAGCAATAATGGCGTTTTGTGGATAGCGACTGGTGAAGCGCACAGTGGTTACATCTTATGTCAACACGTCAATTATTCTGCTGACGAAGAACCTAGTGGGAGTGTTGATCACGATCCGTATCAGTTTCCGGCACGATTCGTTTCACGTGAACATTCATCCGAAGCCAATATGCCAGCGCCAACCCCTTCTCCTTTCTTAAGGGAGCGCATTGATCAGCAATATCAAACCATTTTGGCTCGCGGTAACGTTGAAGATCCAATGGGAAATCTTACGGTATTTAACTACCCGTCGAAGGGGGCGTTGATTCGTCCACCCTATACTTCCTACGCGCATTTTCTACACGTGATGGATATGTGTCAGAGCGAGCGTCAAGTCTCCATATATTTGCCACAAGATCCGGTACTACGTTCTGCGGCATTGAGTGTTTGCCTGCCTAGAATACAGCGTCAAAATATCGACCTTATGTATGTTGAGGAAGATAAAGCGTGGCGAGAAGAAAACCCAATCGACAAAATCGACATTGTTCATATGGGATGGTGGCGCGACAGATGGGCAATTGTGTCTGGAGAACAAGCCGCTAAAGGTATTTGTTACCTAGCTGGGAATAATAACCAACCAAAACAGTGGCTTCGTAAGGCTTCAATTCGCCAAACAGAGTTTTATCAACATCGTTTTCAAACTTTGTTTGAGAGCTTTATCAATGAACCTCGACGCAAATTACGTCCAGGTGGACTGATGCCAATGCTTGATATATTCAGAGCATGGCATAATTTATGCTATCAGGATAAGACAGGAAGGACAGCCGCTCAAACTTTAGAATTGACTCAATCACCTTTGACTTTGCGCGAGCTACTTTCATAATTCTCAGTAATGTGACGAATGCCCGTAAACAGTTTCTGTTTTAGCACTTTTAGTAGTGTTCATTCTTTAGCAATTAATATAATACCAGTAGGTATGTGAACACTGATGCAGTAAAGGATTGATTCATTGGATAAAAGCCAGCGGCTGTTAGAAGTCGAAATTGAGCAACTCAAAGGGCGAATTGAAACGGAACCCGATAAAGTGTGGGCGATTGCTGAGCAATGCGCCGCTCGCTCGTCGCAGATCCTTTACCCTGAAGGTGAAATCCAGTGTCTAATCATCATGTCTCGTTGTGCTTGGTGCACAATGGAATACCGCAAGGGCTTAAAATACATAAAAGACGCCCATAGTAAACTCAATGCACTTGATACTGACGACCTCCTTCCAGAAATCTTACACATTCACGCCCTGCATTACTGGGGAGAAGCCAAATACTACTCCGCACAGCAATTTTGGATCAACGCGCTAGAGCAGTCAGCCCTAGTTGATGAAACAGAAATCCAACTCGAAGCACTGATTGGTCTTGGTAATGTCTGGCGTATCACCCACGAATATCAACTTGCCAAATCTACCCATGAATTAGCCGTTAAGGTTGCCAATAACAGTCGTATTGGCTGGCTCGAAGGCAAGGCACGAATCTTACTCGCTTGGGATCTGTATTTACTCAACAACTATGTGGAAATGCTCTCGGTTCTTGATGGTGCGATGGAAGTGTTAAAAGACCACCACGATAAAACATGGCAAGCAGAAGTGTGGGATTTTAGGGGATTAGCCTTGCTAGGACTTGAGCGCGTCGAGGATGCCGAACAAGCCACCAGCAAAGCTCACGAACTCGCTCTGCGCCACGATCTCATTTGGATGAAGGCGCACTCATTTATTAGCCGAGCGCGAGTCGAACTTCTTCGTAAAAGACCCGAAAAAGCCGCAGAATTACTTATACAGGCAGAACAGTCTGCCATCTCCTTCGACAATGGCGAGTTGCTATCGCAAATCTGTTTCCAACAATCTCGTGTCGCTGAAGAGTCAGGCGACTACAAAACCGCCCTTGAAGCGTTTCAAAAATATCGTAAACACTCTATTGCTATGCTCCGCGAGCAAACAGCAAGAGTGAGCAACGATAAAGCCCGCGCGTCTAAACGACAGCTCGAACAACGCGCCCGCAAGCTGATCAACCGAATTCGTGGTCAACATGAATTTGACCCAGACAAACAGTTAAGTCAGATGGTATCGGAAACCTATTGGTGGGAGCAGTTAGTTCTATTCAAGACCGAGCTTAAACGCTCGAACCATGCCGTCATCACCATCCAACACCATGACTCCAACTGTCTTGATGTCTGTGCGGAACTGACACACTCGATTTGTAATAAACAAGATCTGCTGGCTCGACTGAGTAGTGAACGCCTCGGATTACTTCTGGCCGACAAAGGTGAAGAAGCGCTTAACGTTTTCCATATCCTTGCAAAAATGATTGAAATTTACCCTTGGCACCGTCGTGGGCTCAACCAAGACTTACCTAAGGTTGTATACCAAGATATTCTCTCTTTCCCTTTCACATTAGAGCAGCTCGAAGATAGCCTGCAACAGGAAGATCATGATGGAAGCATTGTTTAAAAAGATATCTGACTCCGGTTTAGATGCTGCTTCCGTGTCCGGTGAAGAGGCATTGATATTTTGGGATCATGTCAGACTACATGTAGCAACCACATCGCAGGAAAAAGCGCAGTGTTTAGTCATTAGCGCTGAGTTTCGTTTTGAGCTGAAGCAATTGCAAGCCAGCATCGATGAGCTTAGACAAGCATTAAGTTATCTCTCTCTGCCTGAAGACGCGGAGCTGATTTTAGAGGTACGTAACGCACTTGCAGATAAACTGGTAGAAAATGGTGATTACCACGGCGCTCTTGGTGAATACAGCAGTTCATCGACGATAGCGGTCGATAACGGCTTCATTGATGCTTATGTTCTTGCCGTCATAGGTATGGGCAACTTATGCGATGCCTATGGCGATCACAACCGCGCACTGCGTTATTACCAAAAAGTTGACAGTATCGACCATGCCATTAGTAGTCGTTCGCTCCGTTTGCGATACAAACTCTATATGTTGGCGTGTTATATCGAACTCAATCGAACCACTGCGGCAAGCGATCTGATTAAAGAGTGTGAAGAGTTAAGCATCTTAGTCAGTGACAAAGTCCTGTCTGGCCAGATTCTTCTCTACCAAGCAAAATTATATCGACAAGGCAAACAACTAGACTCCGCGATGCGTTGTCTTGGCAACGTACAGTACACGACAGGTAACATTCACTCGACTTGGCTGTCTAACATGATTCGTTTAGAACTTGCTGCCTGCCTGTGTGAAGTAAATAAGCCTCATATTGCGAATTGGGTTCTAGAATCGACACGCAAACGAATCAAACAATACGCGTCTCCGATCCTCAACCTTCAGCTATGTAACTCGCTGGCAGAAATTAGCGCACAGAGAAATGATTTCAAAAGTGCCCTAGACTACCAAAAACGCGCCTACCGGATTGAGAGTGATCTAATGAAGAAGATCCCAATCGGGGAGTTAGGCGCCAGTCAACTACGTCGACTTTCTCGTTTTGAGTTGCAATTAAAACTGATCTTGTCTGAGCAAGAAAACCGAGAGCTGAAAGAGACCACCGAAAACCAAAAACATACGGTAGCTCAGCTTCAACAAGATGTGTTTACCGATCCTTTGACCTCTCTACACAACCGCCGTTGGCTAGATGTCAAACTGAAAGACTTGCTGTTGCATGATGTGCCATTTGCGTTGATGGTCGTCGATATCGATCACTTTAAGTCGATCAATGATGAGTTAAGCCATTTGGTTGGAGACAAAGCTATTGTTAACGTCTCCCACGAACTTTCAACCTATTTCAAGTTTCGGGGCGCTTCATGTGTGCGTTTTGGTGGAGAAGAGTTCTTGGTGATACTCGAACGTTCTACACTCGAGCAGGCCGAATTGCATGCCGAAAACTACCGTGAGCGTATTTTCAATTTTGGTTGGCAAAATATCCTTGGCGAACGCGGGCTAACCGTGAGTATTGGCATTACGCTCCACCGTGAGGGTGAAAACACCCAGCGCACATTCTATCGAGCAGATAAAGCCCTTTATCGAGCCAAAGCAAATGGGCGCAACCAAGTCTGCACTGAGTAGTCAACTACTGAATAAAGAACAAGGAAATACCACCCACCGCGACCACTGTACCTACAGCACTTTTGGCATCGATTCGCTGTCCTTTAAACACGTAAATCACAAGCATGAACAAAGGACTGGTCGCAATCAAGGTTTGCGCAATTGCCGGATTGGCATATTTGAGTGATACCTGTTGCAACCATAGAGCTAAGAAAGTACCAACAAAAATCGCCCCCAGCAGCCACAAAAACGCTTGTGATGTCAGTTCTTTTAAGTGTTGTTTTATCATTCGAAAAGGGGCTTTTTCAACAAACTGGATCACCACTATCACCGCCATGACTCCCACAGACAGTCGGATCAATGCACCGAGCAGCGGTGGAAGATCACCAGCGACTAAAGCGTAATGAGAAATAACCACGCCTGTCGCCTGACACACGCTCGCCAACAAGCCGAAAGCTATGCCTGACCAAGACATATTGCTGCTGTTTTCAGTGGGTTGAAAGATGACGAAAGTAACCGCAAGAGTGGTGATCATGACGCCAAGCCAACTCTGTGATGACAGTGTACTACCAAGAGCGACGATAGCCAGTACACCGGAGAGCGGCGGAGCCAATGACTCCAGCAAGAGTGTTTTGTTGGCACCAATCCGCCTCAATGAGGCAAAGTACGCACTGTCGCCCACCGCAATTCCAATCACGCCAGATAGAGCCAAAATCAGTAAGTGTTCTTTAGAGATCGGTTGGTCAAACTGTGCTTCAAGCGGCAGTACGACCAGCATCATAACCGAAGCAATGACGCCTTTTAGAATATTCAGCTGCAGTGCTGAAAAACGATGGCTAAACTGGCTATAGATCCAAGTAGCAAGCGCCCACACCATTGCAGCGCCAATTGCGGCAATTTCTCCCTGAAAACCCATCATTCCTCGCATAACGTTACTGTGCTTTAATTTTTGATAAAATTGTAACCAATTAATCGCTAATTTGTTGTTTTTATTTCTATACTTTATGTCTCAACCGCCGTACGATTTAAATTTAGAAACACCACTTCAAGGACTTAGCTATGTTTTTAGACTACTTCGCCTTAGGGCTGTTGGTCTTTGTTGCCCTAGTTATCTTCTATGGCATTATCGTTATTCACGATATTCCCTATGAAATAGCTAAAGAACGCGGGCATCCCCACCAAGACGCCATTCACTACGCGGGCTGGGTTAGCCTCTTTACTCTTCATGCCATTTGGCCATTTTTGTGGATTTGGGCCACCATTTGGCGAAAAGAGCGTGGCTGGGGATTTCAAAAGCTCGAAGAAGAGCAGCATGATATCCACCATCGAGTGACCATCCTCATCGATCAGGTCGCTCAGTTAGAGCAGGAAATTGCAACCCTCAAAGCCAGCCAAAGGCAGCAAAAGGCTGATGATAACAATAAGCAGGAGGAGCAATAATGGATTTACTACTCATTCTGACTTATGCCGCACTGTGTATTACCATTTTCAAAGTATTCAATATCCCATTGAATAAGTGGACTGTCCCAACAGCAGTACTTGGGGGCGTGGTTTTGATCGGTACGCTGATTCTATTGATGAACTTCAACCACCCATTTACTCAGATTGGCAATCAGGTTTTCTCTTCAACACCTATCGTGTCTGGCGTGCGTGGTAAAGTGATTGAGGTCCCTGTCGAAGCAAATAAGCCATTGCAACAAGGCGATATTTTGTTCCGAATCGATCCCATCCCTTATCAGGCCGAAGTAGCTAAGTTAGAAGCTCAAATCAAAGAGGCAAGTCAGGGAGCGCTTGGCTTAGAGTCTAAGCTTCAGGCCGCCAAAGCCGCAGAAGTACAAGCGATTGCTGAACGAGATAAAGCACAAAGAGAGTTCTCACGCTATCAACGTGGTTACGATAAAGGTGCGTTCACCGAGCAACAACTTGATACTCGCCGCCAAACCTACAAAGCGGCGCAAGCAGCCGTTGAGTCCGCAGCAGCGGGCGTTGAACAAGCTGAGCTAGCGCTAGACTCTGAGATCGGCGGTGAAAACACCACGGTTGCTCGCCTTTTAGCTGACCTTCGCAAAGCCGAGTTTGACTTAGAGCAGACCGTCGTTAGAGCGCCCACAGATGGCTTTGCCACACAACTTGCGCTTCGACCTGGTGTGATGGCCGTACCGCTACCGCTGGCACCGGTTATGACTTTCGTCCATACCGAAGAAAAAATCTATACCGCCGCGTTTCGCCAAAATTCGCTACAAAGACTAAAACCAGGTTTTGAAGCTGAATTTCTATTCAGAGCACTACCAGGCAAAGTGTTTAAAGGCGAAGTGATTGATGTTTTACCCGCTATCGGTGAGAGCCAGTTCCAAGCTCGTGGTAGCTTACTCGGTACTGAAGCATTGAGAACCAGTGGACGAGTCTTTGTGACGCTTAAAATTACTGACGACCTCACTGAGTACCAACTTCCTTTAGGTACTGCCGTTGAAGTGGCCGTCTATTCAGATAGATTCAGCCATGTTTCTATCATGCGTAAAGTCCTGATTCGAATGAAGAGCTGGCAAAACTACCTCTATCTCGATCATTAACCCTACCTATCAACAGGCCTCTACCATAGAGGCCTTTTTCATTATCAGGATTAAGGACAGCATTTTAAATCAGTAAAAGCATCTGCTACTTTTTAGCCATCCAGATAGTTAGCTTTCCAAGCTCAAGCTCTGAAGGTATAATCTGCGCCTTACGAACTTAGGTGTATAAAACTTAATCAAATAAAGCACCTATCATTGCGTTCTTTTACAATTTCATTGCCATTCATTCGCTCGTTATTAATCACTAAAATGACGGATGAAAGGATGTAATACAAAAGGTTATCTATGAACTTTTCAGCAAAAACAGTGGTGGTCATTGCGATCGGCGCAGCACTTTACGGTATCGGCGGGCTGCCTATGTTTGGTATTCCAGTTTTCGCCAATACAACACTTAAACCAGCAATGGCTGTATTAGCTCTTTTCTCTGTACTATTTGGCCCTATCGTCGGCTTCTTAGTTGGGTTTATCGGCCACTGGGTGACCGATTTATTTGCTGGCTGGGGCGTATGGCTAACTTGGGTTCTGGGCTCAGGCATTGTCGGCTTGGTGATCGGTTTCTTCCCTATCTTAACCAAACAGCGTATCTCTCACGGCCACTTCGATAACAAAGATTTCATTCTCTTCGTTCTCCTTGCTTTGGTTGGCAATGTATTTGGCTACGGCTGTTCAGCCTTGCTCGACACCGTTCTCTACGCAGAACCATTCACCAAGGTCTTTACTCAGTTGACGATCATCGCTGCGGGTAACACCGTTCTGATCGCCGTTGTGGGTTACTTTATCCTTAAATCTGTCGCAAAACGCAACAAACAAAGCCGCAATCTTTCTGAGGCTTAAACGATAATGACCATTGAATTTTCTGACTTCTCTTTTAGATATGAGTCACTGGATAAACCGACGCTTAAACATATCAATCTAAGGATAGAGAAAGGAGAGAAAATCGTCATTATAGGGCCAAGTGGTAGCGGAAAGTCGACACTTGGCCAATGCCTGAACGGTCTGATCCCGCACGCCATCAAAGGCGAGACTTCAGGTCAACTGCTTTTAAATGGCAAAGCGGCGACTCAGTTGGATCTTCACCAATACACAGAGCAGATTGGTACGGTGTTACAAGACACCGATAGCCAATTCGTTGGGCTGAGTGTTGGCGAAGATATTGCCTTTGCATTAGAGAATCAACTGGCCTCGAATATCGAGATGTATCCTATCGTCAAGTCAACGGCACAAATGGTAGAACTCGGTGACATGCTCGATCGTTCACCGCACGATCTATCTGGAGGTCAGAAACAACGTGTATCACTTGCCGGCATTTTAGTTGATGATGTTGATACTTTGCTATTTGATGAACCGCTTGCCGCTTTGGATCCAAAGACCAGCCGAAAAACCATCGAGATCATTGATCAGTTACATCGTGATACGGGTAAGACCGTCATCATCATAGAACATCGACTAGAAGATGTTCTACACCGCCCCGTCGATCGAGTCATTCTAATGCAACAAGGAGAAATTGTTGCAGACATGACACCCGACGCATTACTGGCGTCAACTCTACTCGAAACTCATGGAATTCGTGAACCGCTCTACTTAACGGCTCTAAAAGCGGCCAATTGTCCGTTGGAACAATTGAACACTTATTCCTCTATTAAAGAGATGCCTATCGCTGGCTACAGGCCTCACTTTGCTAACTGGCAGAGTCCAACCAAAACGCTTACTCGCTCAGACGATAGTCTGCTTACCATCAACGAGTTAACCTACTCTTACGATGGTGAGAAGAATGCATTGGAAAACGTCTCTTTTACTATTTCTCACGGCGAATTTGTGTCTGTACTTGGCAAAAACGGTTCGGGCAAATCGACGCTTACCAAATTAATTATGGGCGTGATCGAGCCAGATTCAGGTTCTATCTGTTTAGAGGGAGAAGACATCTCTACTCTTTCTATCTTTGAGCGCAGCCAGCAAATTGGTGTGGTGTTACAAAACCCAAATCATATGATTTCACATCACATGATCTTTGATGAAGTTGCCTTTGGTTTACGCAACAAAGGATTGTCAGAGCAAGAGGTTGAGAAGAAAGTGCTCGATACCCTTGAACTCTGTGGTTTGAGCAAGTACCGAAACTGGCCAATTGAGGCGCTAAGCTATGGACAGAAAAAGCGTGTGACCATCGCTTCAATCCTTGCTTTAGAGCCTAAGCTGCTGATTCTTGATGAACCTACCGCAGGGCAGGATTATCGCAACTATACCTCTATGCTGAACTTTGTTCGCACACTAAATTCGCAGCTGGGTATTACTGTCATGATCATTTCCCACGATATGCATCTCGTGCTCGAATACACTGACCGCTCAATTGTTATTTCTGACAGCCGCTTAATAGCTGATGCGCCGATGACTGAAGTTTTCAGCCAGCCCGAGCTACTCGACAAAGCAAATCTAACCACCACTAGCCTATATGATTTGGCAGAGTGTTTAGATGTCGCCGATATCAATGCGTTTATGCAGTACTTCATCCAACTAGAGAATCACGCAGCATGAAAGCTTCTAAAATGAAGTTTGGTATCAGTTATGTCGATACCAAGTCGCCTTTGCATGCACTAAATGGCATTACCAAATTCGCCTTATTTATGGCTTGGGTCACTGTGGTACTGACCACTTTCGATATCCGATTGATTGGTTTACTGATTGTGGCAGGCCTGTACTTACTAAAAATCACAAAAGTACCTTTCAAAGTTTACAAACCTTTGCTCATTGGTACAGCCAGTGTCTTAACACTCAACGCACTATTTATGTTTTTGTTGGCTCCCCAACAAGGCAGTGAATACATTGGATCAAGTACTGTTCTGTTTAATCTGCCTGGTCACTATTCGCTAACTCAAGAGACTCTGTTCTATTTGGTGACGGTCACACTCAAGTACTTCAGCATGTTCCCAATTGCTTTGGTATTTGTCTTTACTACTCACCCGACAGAGTTTGCAGCCAGCTTGAACCGCATTGGCGTGCCGTACAAGATTGCATATGCCGTCAGTTTGACACTGCGCTACCTTCCAGAGGTCAAGAACGATTTCGTCAATATCATGCACGCTCAGCAGGCCCGTGGCCTTGATATATCAAAAAACACACCTCTAGTGCAGCGCCTACAAAACGTGGCTAAAATCCTTGGTCCTCTCATCTTCTCAAGCTTGGACCGAGCGGATGAAATATCCAACGCGATGACGTTAAGAGGCTTTGGACGCCACAATACCCGTTCATGGTATAGCTCAAGGCCACTAGGCAGCACGGACAAACTCTGCCTGCTAGCCATTGCGGTCATCGTCATATTGGCGGTAGCTAAGCGATATCTAGAAACCGAATTGTTCTGGTACCCGTTCTAACAAAAAAGCCTAGAGTCGAACTCTAGGCTTTCTTCTAACTGACCGCTAAACCTCTGGTCCAAATTACGAGCAGCATCATCGCTGACGCAACCCAAACGGCGGTAGCCATGCTCAGGGTTTGAACCAAACTAAAGCGATAGCTGAAATAGTAGACGGCTAACAGATAGCTAGCATAGGGGAGCAGTGAGTAGAGGCCAAACAAGGCCGTGGCTCGTAAATCTTCCATATTCCGCTCAGAGCCGACAATGTAATGCGCGATCAAAGCAAAGCTTGGAAACAACGGTACTAAACCAGCAATAAAGAAGTTCTTCGATTTGGACAGCAGTGCAATCACCAGCACAGCGGCGGCCCCAATCAGACATTTAAAAAACAACGCTACCATAGCCTTACGCCTTACCTACGCCAAATTTAAGAACAGCTCTTCATCTGTCATGTATTTATGCTTGGTACCTAGATTTCTAACGTGCATAAACATAAAGTCAGGAAACCCGGGGGCTAGCAAATCATTTGGGAGCCAAACAATGCCTCCGACAAACACATATCTGCCCTGCTTGTCATCAGAGTGAAGCGCGTTATTTATCTCTGTCGATAGTTCAGGACGAACACCTTCAACGACACACACAATTTGCCCACGAGCAACGCCAATAACTCGCTTAACTAAATTGGCTTTGACCCCACATCGCCAAGCTTGTCTCGTCGCCATCTCAAAGCCATGCTTTCGCACACTTTTTTGAATATTAACAATCAGATTCATCGTGTAGAACACCTACTAGGTGGCATATGTGGCTCTAGAGTAGTAACTGCGGATAAGAATAACGACCCATCAGATTGGTGTAATTCTCACCAGATGAAAATTACATCTAAATTCATGTTGGACACTTTGGGACATCTTGCCGTTAGAACAATGTGGTATTTGGACCTGTATTGTCGCACTGTTAAAGTGCACGAACGCACCAATAGATAGCATTCGTACGCTTGGGCTATTGCTAAGTTAAATTAGATATTACGCGTCATAAACTGGCTGTTAGGGTCGAGCTCATAGTCTGCAAACGGCTCACAGTACTCAAAACCAAATTTCTCATACAGTGAACGGGCCGGAGCAAAAAAGGCCATAGAGCCCGTTTCTAAGCTAACACGGTTCAGCCCGGAATGATGGGCATATTCCAATACATGATTGAGCAAAGATGCGGCAACCCCTTGGCCACGCGAAGTCTCGGCAGTACGCATTGACTTGATCTCTCCATGCGTATCATCAATGTGTTTTAACGCAGCACATCCTAATAGCTTTCCATTGCTCCAGCCTGTCCAAAAAGTCACTTGAGGATCCTTCAGCGCCGTTACATCCAACGCATGAACGCTCTCGGCGGGAGAAGTGGCATTCATATCCGCGAGGTGCTGCTCAAGTAGCAATAGCACATCAGGGTGATCCAATAGACCTGTTTTAATTTCCATTATCATTCTCTATATCTCAATACTATTGTTAACTTAGCAAGAAAAAGACCAAATATTTCCATCTGCATGGTGACTGTGATTCATATACAACGGGTATAACTCGCGCTTCCTCTGAATAACGACCACTGTCACATTACTTGGATAAAATGGAATTTTAATTACAAATTATTGCGACAGATGACTCATAATTCTTCACCTTAGGCCGATAAATTTGTAATCAGATTTTTACAATATAACTGTAAGCTTTCCGGCTGAGACGGAAAAGGAATCCTAGTATGAAAGAAGTAGAGTTTCGAACGATAGATCGCTTGTTCATTAAAATGTCGATCAATGACAAGATGTGGGCGATTTTTGCCCTATTTATCTTAGCGGTAGCCTCATTGGCTGGTGGAAGATATACCAATACTATCGAAATGTTCGAGCAGTCAGCCGTTGTCACCGCAGAACAGCGCATCGCTGAGCTAGCCAAAGTCGCCGAACCACAGAAACTTGGCGCACTTTCTAATGTGACTCAAGTCAACCGCTCACAAGCAGCGGCGTTCCGTGACGGCGTCGTTACAGCGACCGCACAAGCGCAAGATGGTAAGTTCTATCAGTTAACATTAAATCGTTCTGGTGAGTTACAACAGTTAAAATCCGAAGCGATGACCAGTTTTGCCCTTAGTTTTATCTGGGCGCTTCCTTTTGCACTATTTTGCTACTGGGTCGCCACATTCCTTGGTGGTGCTCTGTGGGTTCTCTACACCACAACACAACGCATTGGTGAAGGTGATTTAACCTCTCGCCTTGGCTTCCATCCAGGGCGTGATGAGTTTGGTACTATCGGCTGTGCTCTAGACAAAGCTATGGATACCCTAACCGACTTAGTCGTGACCGTGAAAGATAACGCGACAACACTGAGCGAAACTTCAGCTTCATTCGAACAAGAGATGAAATTGAGCGAAACCCAGATCAGTCAGCAGTACGCCTCATTAGATTCTGTCGCTACCGCCATGGAAGAGATGACTGCTTCAGCAAAAGAAGTGACAAACATTTCTCAGCACTCAACAGCACAAACTGAGCGCGATTCTGAGCATATTGACCAAAGCTACCAACGCGTTCAGTCCGCTATCAATGAAATCACAAAGCTGTCCGAGTACATTGGTCAGGCATCACAATCCGTCTCTAGCCTCACTGATAACACGACACAAATTAATGAAGTGATCACCACCATCAACGCTATCTCTGAGCAAACCAATCTACTGGCATTGAATGCCGCCATCGAAGCGGCTCGTGCTGGTGAACAAGGACGTGGCTTTGCTGTAGTAGCGGATGAAGTACGCACGTTGGCAGGACGAACGCAAGCCGCAACAGTCGAAATCCAGACCATGATTGAGAAGCTCCAATCAGAAACGCGCAGTATCGCTTCAATTACTGAACAAACCGTGAGCCAAGCTCAAACCAGCAGTGATATCGTCGCGGACATTGGCCATGACGTACAATCCATTTCCGAATCAGCACGCGCTCTGAAAGATATGAGCATTCAGATATCAACATCAGCGGAAGAACAAAGCGCGGTTGCCAATGACATCGCCTCAGAACTGAGTGAAATTCGAGCGCAATCTAATACGATTCGTAGCGTGGCAGAACAATCCTCAATGGGGGTAGCCAATCTTACTAAAGCCTCCGTATCTCTGGCTGAAATACTAAAAGGCTATCGCACTTAATAGACAAAAAAAGGACCTTTGGGTCCTTTCTTTTTGCCCTGTAGTGCAGACTCATCTCCGTGACGAACATTTCAGTTGCACCGCCTTGTACCGAACAACTGGGATCACAAACTGATAACAATTTCTGCACAGGCTCGCACTTAGCCACTAGAATAAAAGCTCAGTTTAAGGAGATGTAACATGGAAGAACTACTGGCCGAATTTGCTACAGTAACGAAAATTCAGGTGGCTTGGGGCGAGATGGACGCTTTGCAACACGTCAACAACGCGGTTTATTTTCGCTACTTTGAAACAGCAAGACTCGACTACTTCAACAAAATCAATCTGCTCGTTAACCTAAAACAAAACCATATAGGTCCTGTGCTTAGCCACACCGAATGTCGATACAAAGCGCCGGTAACTTATCCAGACACGCTGTTAATTGGCTCTCGTGTCACTGACTTGCAAGACGACCGATTCACAATGGAGTACCAGATCGTGAGTGAGAACACTGGTAAAGTCACGACCGTTGGTTCAGCCACTTGCGTCATGTTTGACTTTAAGCAACACACCAAAGCTTCAATACCTGAAAACATCAAACAAGCTATTTTATTAGCCGAAGAGCGATGATCTCAAAACCCTAGTTTCGATTTGGCGATGTCATCAGAGCGCCAAATCAATTTGTGTGACATCTCATATTTGACTTGGTATATACTCCTCTCCATCGTTAATAAACACCTTATTTGTCAATGAACAAGAGCTTACTAACCAATCTTATCGCACTCGCTTTACTCGCAGGAGGCTATCAAGCAGACAACCAAATTGCCTTATACGCTGGGCTATTTGCGTTTTCAGGCGCCATCACCAACTGGCTTGCTATTCATATGCTATTTGAAAAGGTTCCAGGTCTCTATGGTTCCGGTGTTATTCCTGCGCGTTTTGAAGAATTTAAATCAGCAATCAAGACACTGATGATGGAGCAGTTTTTTACCCAAGAAAACATCGACAAGTTCTTAAGCAGGGAAATGGCTGGCGGCAAGTCCCTTAACCTTGAGCCTGTGATTGAAAAGATAGACTTTAACCCAACGTTTGACTCACTCGTTGAAGTCATCGCTAACTCTCAATTTGGTGGCATGCTGGCGATGTTTGGTGGCACAGAAGCGCTCCAACCTATGAAACAACCTTTTGTCGAGAAAATGAAACTAGCGATTGTCGACATGAGTCAGAGCGACACCATCAAAGATGCCTTAAAAGAACAGTTTGAAGCCCCAGCGATGATGGATGAAATACGCACTAACGTTGAGAACATCATCGATCAGCGCCTCAATGAACTCACACCCAAACTGGTTAAGGAAATCGTTCAGAGAATGATCAAAGAACACCTAGGCTGGTTAGTCGTTTGGGGGGGAATCTTTGGTGGCATTATTGGCATAATTTCATCTTTTATTGCTTAAAATTGAAAAAGGAAGCTGTAAGCTTCCTTTTTTATAGTTTCGAAATGAGATCTGCATTAACGCCAAAGCTGGTCTTATGCTCTTCAATAACCACTTCACTGCGAGTTTGAATCACGCCGGGCAAAGTCCCTAATTTCGTCGACATAAAGTATTGATATGCTTTCATATCCTTTACACGCACCTTAATCATGGTATCGAAGTCACCTGATAGCGAATAACACTCTTCAATTTCTGGCATGTCCGCCACTGCTTGAGCAAACTTTTCAAATATTGAAAAACTGGTTTGATCCAAACGAATATGAATGAACACTTGTACATCCAAGCCAAGCTTTTCTGGATTTAGCTCAGCATGGTAGCCCGTAATATAGCCTTCTTTCTCCAATCTTTTTACCCGATCAGAACAAGGAGAGGTGGTTAAGTTAACTTGCTTGGCGAGTTCAACAATAGGAAGTCGGCCTTTCA
This sequence comes from Vibrio sp. TRT 1302, assembly GCF_050113875.1. NCBI lineage: Bacteria > Pseudomonadati > Pseudomonadota > Gammaproteobacteria > Vibrionales > Vibrionaceae > Vibrio > Vibrio sp. TRT 1302. The sequence goes on from NZ_JBNJOF010000003.1 coordinate 203,259, forward strand.
GATTCAAGGCGCGTAGGATCTCACGGTCAATTCTATCTAAATCCATTAACGGCTCATTAAGTTGTTATAGATGCTGAAGGTATTCTAAAACAAAAGCACCGAGCCACAGATAGCGATCGTTGAGTTAGCGATAAATTATGTGAAGGTTATGCGATTTTTGCGTCAGAAAAAGCGTCTTGCGCGGTCACAACTTCTGTTTGGCTATTGCAGACTCTGCAAAAGGCCTGCTTTTCCATTTTTACGTAGTGATCACCTTGGAAAACGGTGGCAAAGAAGTTCGCCATATTTTTAACTACCGAATTATTCTGCGTCTCACAACGCTTCATGACAATTTTATGTGCAGTTTTTTTATCACAACAATGGCAGTACATGTGAGGCATTTCCGTTCGTCCTAAGTGTTAGCGTTATTGATAACTGACATATTTTGGAACCTAGAGTTCATTAAATTCAAACATTAGTTTAGAAAACGTGAGACAAGTTCAATAAATAGTCAATAGACAACAAAAAAGCCCCTAATTTAGGGGCTTTTCACTCGAACCAATATCAATTAGTCCAGTTCAGCTAAGTGCTTTTTGAACGTCTTGTGCTGCGCTTTTACAGCCTCTTCCGGCTCACCAGTCGTTAAACTTACACCAACGATTGCAAGAGTCGAGAAAATGATACCAGGGACAATTTCATAAACGTCGAACCAGCCACCTGATAACTGCTTCCAAATAACGATAGTCACACCGCCAACCACAATACCCGCGAGTGCACCATTACGGTTCATTCTTTCCCAGTAAAGGCTAAGGATTAGCGCAGGACCAAATGCAGCACCAAAACCAGCCCATGCGTAAGAAACCAAGCCAAGCACTGAGCTGTCAGGTGTCATCGCTAAAACTAGCGCAACAACTGAGATACCAACGACGGCAATACGGCCAACCATAACAATCTCTTCAGAGCTCGCGTCTTTCTTAAACACTTGCTTGTAGAAATCTTCTGCCAACGCTGAAGAGGAAACCAGTAACTGAGAATCCGCAGTGCTCATTACCGCCGCAAGAATGGCAGCAAGTAGGATACCGGCAACAACAGGGTGGAACAAAGAGTTAACTAGAAGCATAAAGATCTTCTCGCCATCATCAATGCTGACACCAGAGTTTGTCACATAAACTAAGCCAACTAGACCTACTAGAATCGCCCCTGCCATGGATAGCGCAGTCCAGATCACCGCAATACGACGAGCCGTTGTCAGATCTTTATTTGAACGAGATGCTTTGAAACGCGCAAGGATATGCGGCTGACCAAAGTAACCTAGGCCCCAAGCAACCAGAGAGATAATCGCAATCGCAGAAAGTGGTTCACCTTTAGAGTCATTCCATAGCGTTAATAGCTGTGGGTTAATCGCCGCAAGATCATTGCTAAGCTGACCAAAACCACCTTCCAACGCAGTAATTGGAACGATCATCAGTGCCGCTGCCATCAGCAGACCTTGCACTAAGTCAGTCCACGATACCGCAAGGAAGCCACCGAATAGCGTGTAAGAGACGACGCAAACGGTACCAATGATTACCGCCGTTGAGTAATCTAGGCCAAAGACTGTTTCAAATAATTTTCCGCCTGCAACCAAGCCTGAACTGGTGTAGAAAAGGAAGAATAAAAGAATAAAGAAAGCAGAAATAACCTGAATCAGTTTAGATTTATCGTTAAAACGACGAGATAGGAACTCTGGTAAAGTCAGTGCGTCAGTCGTGATGCTGTAAGTACGAAGACGTTTAGCATTAATTAACCAGTTCAACCATGTACCTACCAATAGACCGCCCGCTAGCCAAAATGCTTCGATGCCTGCTGCGTACGCATAACCCGGCAGACCAAGCAGAAGCCAACCACTCATATCCGATGCACCTGCGGAAAGCGCCGCCGGCCAAGGGCCTAATGAACGACCACCAAGAAAGTAGTCGCTTGAATTTTTTGTACGCTGGTATGCGATGACACCAATGGCAAGCATCAACACCAGATACGCAATAAACGTGGTTGTAATAGCAAAGCTATTTTCCATGTGATTTGTCCTCTTTTGAAAGATCGCCTTCCCTGAATGCCCTCAATACGAGGGCAAATCAATGAAGTTTAGTGGGCTTCGTTTCCGAGCTCTAGCAAGGTCGCGTTACCACCCACTGCTGTTATATTTATTGTTCTTGTACGCTCAGTGATAAAACGGAGCGCCAAATGAGGATCGTGGGCAACAGGTATGCTCACAAGATCCGTTTCAGACGTCAGGCTTACAATAGCGCCCGAACGTTTAGCCAGTTGGCGGTTAATCGTCCTTTCCACCTCTGGATTTCCAACATAACCGATGCTTCGCACGTCCGACTCGAGCAACTGATGATAAGCATCATATGCTGCGAACTGGACAAGGTGAGTTGGAAGTGAAGACTGAACATAAGCAGCCTCTAACACTTGGCAAAGCTCCGCATCATCACTGCATAAGATGACACTATTACCCGCGATCAGCGCAGCCGTTAGTTGCGCAACGACGGATAGCTTCGCTTGCTCTTGAACATCATCCTGAATCACAAGAGCCACACCACGACCTGCGGTGTAAAGTTCGTTGGTTTCGCCTGTAGGGCCGACCAGATGATGGGTATCAGCAATTAATGCCGACGCTTGATCAATATGGTACGAAACGACCGAAGCCAACTCAGGCTTAACTTGTTGTAAAGCCTGTTTAAAAGCGAGTAGGCACTCACTTTTAGAATCAAAATTAGTTAAATTCCAGTTTTCCCAAGCAGAGAAAGCGTCAGAAAAACGAGTTACTTGATGAACCATAATTACTTCTCCTTGCTCACTCGATTAACAAAACTGTGTTTGTGTAAAACGGTAAAGATAGTGTGGACCACCCGCTTTTGGTCCAGTACCTGATAGGCCTTGACCACCAAATGGCTGTACTCCTACGACCGCGCCGACTTGATCACGGTTGATGTAGCAGTTGCCAACACGAGCATGCTTTTCAATCCAGCGGTAAGTAGTTTCATTGCGGCTATGGATACCCATGGTTAAGCCAAAACCGGTATTGTTTATCTGCTCAACCACTTGAGTGAGTTCGCTCGCTTTGAATCGAACGATGTGCAAGATCGGGCCAAACTGTTCTTCTTTAAGACAAGAAATATCACGGATTTCAAAGGCTGAAGGTGCAACGAAGTCACCGTTTTCATGTTCATCAGTAAGCACCAGTTGAGCGACTTTCTTCTCTGTTTCAGTCATAAACTCGATGTGCTTTAACAGTTTGCTCTTAGCATTGGCGTCGATAACCGGACCAACATCTGTCGAGTGAAGATAAGGTTTACCTACGCTTAGCTCCTCCATCGCACCTTGGATCAGAGCAACAATACGATCGGCAATGTCTTCTTGAACGTATAGAACGCGCAGCGCACTACAACGCTGACCCGCAGAAGCAAACGCAGAGCGAATCACATCTCTCACCACTTGTTCAGGTAGTGCTGTACTGTCAACAATCATTGCGTTTTGACCACCCGTTTCAGCAATCAAAGGCACTGGAGCGGCATCACGTTCTGCTAATGTTTGGTTAATGCGCTGCGCCGTCGCTGTTGAACCAGTGAAAGCAACACCTGCGATGGCTGGATGCGACGTCAGAGCCGAGCCAATTTCAGCGCCACGGCCTGTTAATAGCTGAATCGTCCCTGCTGGGAATCCTGCATCGAGCATCAGTTCAACCGCACGTGCTGCGATTAAGCTGGTCTGTTCGGCTGGTTTCGCCACAACCGTATTTCCTGCAACCAAAGCGGCTGTCACCTGACCAAGGAAAATTGCCAGAGGGAAGTTCCATGGGCTAATACAAACGAAAACACCACGACCTTGACGAGACACTTGACGAGTCTGCCCATCAAAACCGTTAATGGTTAGTTCGCCTAACGCGTCCACTTGCTTAGCGTAGTAACGACAGAAATCAACCGCTTCACGCACTTCATCGATACTGTCATGAATCGTTTTACCTGCTTCCTGATGACAAATCGCAACAAACTCTGCAAGATTCTCTTCCAACAGATCAGCGAGAACCTCTAGCTTCTCTGCGCGTTGGGCTTTTGGCGTTGCTTGCCAAGCTGGGAAGGCCTGCTCAGCACCTTCAATCGCTGCCGAAACATGCTCAAGCGTAGCGAACGCAACCTGACCCACCTGAATACGACGATCGTAAGGAGCGGTGACTTGTTCTGTGTTGATGTTTTCCTTGATCATGCTTTCGGCAAACATGTCGCCATTGATGATCGGACCCGCTAGCCACTGCTTGCTTAGAAAACTCTCTACTTCATGTTCAAACGGCTTAGCTTCGCTCTCGATATCAATGTTGACACCCAAAGAGTTCTTGCGCTCGTTAAACACGTTGGTTGGTAGAGGAATGCTTGTGTTGTAGAAAGAATCAAACGCGTTAAGCATATCTACTGGATGCTGTGTCAGTGTTTCGACAGGGCAACGAGCATCGACCAAGCGATGAACAAATGAACTGTTTGCACCATTTTCCAATAAGCGGCGAACAAGATATGGCAGCAGATCTTTGTGGCTACCAACGGGTGCATAAATGCGCACTGATTGTTGGTAGGCTGACATCGCATGGTTGTAAAGAGAATCGCCCATGCCATGCAGACGCTGGAATTCGAAATCTTTATGCTGAGCCATCACAGCAATCGATGTGACTGTCTGAGCATTGTGACTCGCAAATTGCGGGAAGATATTACCGCGAACATGTTGACTCAAAAGGAATCGAGCACAAGCTAAGTAAGCCACATCGGTCGCTTCTTTGCGCGTATAAACAGGGTAGTTAGTATAACCAGCCTGCTGTGACCATTTGATTTCACTGTCCCAGTAAGCACCTTTTACAAGACGCAGAGGAATCATATCGCCCTGCTGCTTCGCTAAGCCATTTAGCCAAACCAAAACAGGAAGCGCTCGCTTAGAGTACGCCTGAACCACTAGACCAAACTTACCCCAGCCCTTGACCAATTCACTTCGGTACACTTTTTCGAACAATTTGAGGGACAGCTCTAGGCGGTCTGCCTCTTCAGCATCAATGGTAATTGCGACGTCAAGCTCAACCGCACGACGGAGCAATTGCTGCAAAGTGTCGTATAATTCGGTCAGAACGCGTTGTTCATTCGCGACCTCATAACGAGGATGAAGTGCTGAAAGCTTAATCGACACAGAAGGCGCTGGACTCACATCTGCAGCATAGTCATCACGGCCTACCGCTTCGATGGCCATTAAGTAATCTTTGAAGTACTTATTTGCGTCAACAGTGGTAAGCGCCGCTTCGCCAAGCATGTCATAAGAATACGTGAAGCCCTTGTCGCGCATGTGACGACCATTTTTCTGTGCCTCGGCAATGGTACGGCCAAGTACAAACTGGTGTCCCATGACTTTCATTGCCTGATGCATCGCCTTACGGATCACAGGTTCGGACATCTTGTTGACTAGTCGGTTAACCGCACTTACCGGACTTTGAGATTCGCTATCAGAAAGACCAACAACTTTACCTGTAAGCATTAAGCCCCATGTAGACGCATTAACAAAAACGGAATCAGAATTTTTCAGGTGTGATTTCCAATCTGCCACAGTAAGCTTGTCACGGATTAAAGCATCGGCTGTCGCAGCGTCAGGAATACGCATCAAAGCTTCAGCAAGACACATCAGCAGAATACCTTCTTGAGTATCAAGGCTGTACTCCAGTAACAGAGCGTCAATCATCTGAATGGACTTTTTGTCAGCACGAATCGTATTGATCAAATCCGTCGTTTTGATGGCAATCTGCTCTTTCTCTGACTCAGTGGGTGTTGCTAATGGCAGTAGTTGGTTAAGCCATTGTGATTCGTCCACCATATAAAGTGGCGAGATCAACGACCAAAGTTTTTCAAGCGGTTGCTCGACAAACTCAGCGTTTAACACATTAGTCGCTGTAAACATGCGTTTTCCTCAATCTCACACCTGAAATCATTTCAGGTTTTCTACAATGGCATGCAGTGTATTTTGAGCTTGAGAAGAATACTTGTCAAAAACTCCGAGTTTTTTGCTAAAAACTCTGAATATTAACAAAACAAAAACAGAGTCACACTCAATTAAGTAAAACTTTATATCGTTTACGTTAGCTTATTTAACCAAATCGTTTCTTGTACTGAGAAGGTGAAATACCTTGAAGACGGGAAAAAGTATGAGTAAAGGTGCTTTGACCTGAAAATCCAGTGAACTCGGCGACCTGTCCCAAAGTGAGATTGCCCTGCTCTATTAGCTGCTTCGCCATGTCGATTCGCTTGCCCAGCACGTACTGGTGAGGGGTAATACCCATCTGTTCTTTGAATAAGGAGTGAAACTGACTCTCGCCTAAGAACACACTGCCTGCGAGCTGCATCACTGAGATCCTCTGATTCATGTGCTGTTCGATATAGCGATCTATCGCTTCAAGATCGAAGCGCGATTCTTTACGACTCGCTTCAAAGGCCGACATATGGCGCTGTAATAAAGCCACAACCGTATCACTGCAAGCTCGGCTTAGCAGCAAGTCATCTGGGCTAGAATGCATCTCAGACACTAGCATCTGGATAAGCTTCTGGATTTGAGTGTTCAGCTGAAAGTAGGTCTCTTTCTGGTTAAGCTCGTTAAGCCGCTGCATCATCAAAGCGTCAGATTGCGAGGGAACAGGCATATTGAGTACCAGAATATCAGATTGACCAACGACACCACCAAATGCGTGCCCTGAACCGGATGTCACGACGCAACCTTGCCCAGGACCGACCATATTACCGTAGCCACCAACTTCAAACTCCGCTTGACCACGTAAACCGATCACCACCTGAGTATAGTCGTGCGCGTGACATTCCATATACGAAGGCAACGTAACCAATTGAGCTGGTTTTGGTGACAATTCTTTGGCAGTGGATGATTCACTTAGCGGCTTATTGGATGATGACATAGAGACACACAGTCAAATTACATGTTCGATAAGCCATGATATACCAGAAGTGACGCAACTCGAAAATTGTATTGTTTGATTATAAAAATGGTTGCATTTACCATCGTCAACAAACAGAAAATTATCGGGGCGAACTGCTGAAAATCTGGTCATTTGTCGTACTGGAAGAATGATCAAGTGCACATAAATTACGGCTTATGTCACTTCTATCGATTTTCGTTATTCCTGATCGAGAATCTTTACTTGCATATTTCTTCAATCAGCCCAAAATGGATGATGTAACACCTAAGTTTATCTCGATTTATGATAAGCTTAGGTAATTCGCTCTATTAACTAGTGTGAATAGAAGGAAGAAATAGACCTTTTCAAGGCACCTTTGCAATGGACTGTCAAAAGTTTGTCTTTTTTTCTATATAAAGTGCACTATTTCAATGATATGCACTAAGTTTGACTATTTTTTTATTGGTTATTAAACGTTAATTGTTGCAGGGACTTATGATCATACGTCGCATGCCAGCGCTTTTGCTTGCGCTAAGCCCTCTTTGGGTTTCGACTTCGATTTTCGCAGAAGAAAATGTACAGGGTGATCCTGTTTCTGAAATCGAAGTTAAGTTAGAAAATAAAGAAGCAGAAATGGGCACGATGGCTGCGGAGTTTAACTCTGAAGCTGATCGTCTCCAACAACTTCAGAATGATAGAACTAAGCTGAAACGCAATGAGGAAGAACTCAATGCGAAGCGCAATCGCACTAAGTCAGCTCTGGACAAACAGTATAACCGTCTTTTAGATGATCCAGATATCGACCTAGTTTCATTCCAGAAAGCTTACCAAGATGTTTGGACTGAAGTGAAAGATAACCAGTCTGCGCTATTGGAAAACCAACAAGCGATAACTGAAAGTGAAATGCGCCTCTCACAAGTAAAACAGAAGCAAGCACGTCTAACTTCTGAGCTTTCTTACTTACAAGAGCAGAAAGTGGAAGCGCGTGTAAAACGTATTTCTGCTGAGCTACGTGAAAGTGATGTTCTCGAAACAAGTTACAAAACAACTTGTTCATCGACCATGACTTTGGGCGAGTGTGCTAGCCAGGGTCAATACCTGACTAAACAGAAAGCCGTCAAAGCGTTCAAAGCAAAACTGATGGATCGTTTGACGGAGTCAAACCTAGCTAAGCAAAATGCCAAAGGCGTTCAGTTGAATGTTCATGTTCAAGAGAGCCAGCTCATCCGCTCTGGTTTTGAAGGCAACAATAGCTACTTCACTCAAATGCAATCGCAATTGCAGGCGCGTCCAGAGGCCTCAGCAGCTTGTAAACTACTTAACGTTTCAACTCGTTACTGTCTAAAAGGCAGTGAAGAAGAGAAAACCGCTAAGAAAGACAAGAATTGGGTGAATGTGACCGTTCGTTCAGATCAATATGATGATTCCGTAGTTATCAATGGCATTAACTATGGCAGCACGCCAGTAGAAGTTGTTCTACCACGTGGCCAACATCAAGTTACAGTGTCGAAAAATGGTTTTCAGACATACAATCGCGTGATCACTGTCAACGCAAATGACACGGTTTGGGTTAAGCTACGTCCAAATGGATAACGGCTAAAAAAACCTACCGGATTCACAAAGATGAGCTAAAACGCCATTTTGATCCTAAGTTATCAACGGATAACTTAAGACAAGATGGCGTTTTCGTTTAAAATACCCAATTAATCAATAATTAGATGTAGAAGAAAGACGATGCGTCCAGGTTTATCAATCCTTTTATTAGCATTATCTCCTTGTTTGCTTTTATCTCCCGCTTCCGCAGAGGAAGCGAAGATGTCGGTTATTCAGATCGACGATAAGCTTTTTAGCAAACACGATGAGTTAAAGTCTGCACAAAAAGCCTCAGACGAGCAGCAAGCTCTGTTCAATAAGCAGCAAGCCGAATTAAAGTCTCTGCAACAAACGGCAGAGTCTCTTGATAAGTCGTTTGCGAGTGCCAAGAATAAGCTTGAAATGGATTATCAACGTATGATTGATGATCCCAATGTTGACCTAGCTGCATCTCAGAAGGCCTATCAAGATGCTTGGTCGTCAGTTAAGCAAAATCAAAAGGCACGCCTTGACGCTGAACAAAAGCTTGAGGAAGAGCGAGCGAATCTTGCTACTCGTAAAGCGGAAGCCGATGCAATTAAGGTTGCTATTGCAGAATTGGACGAACAAAAACTTCGCGCCAGAGTCGAACAGCTCAAGCTTGAACTGGAACAGTCGCAGAAAATTTCGGTCAGTTTCACTAACCGCTGCCAAGCCTCTTTAACTTTGGCGCAATGTGATCAGCAAACCAAAGAGCTAGCTTTGCAGAAAGCGGTTAAGCAATTTCGCGGTGAGATTGTTGAGCAAACCAGCGAAAGTTCACTGGTCAAGCGCAATATCAATGATGTTGCTCTTAACATCCACGTTGTCAAGCACATTACTACCGAACAGGGCTTCTACGATGGTGTTCGTTACCGAACACTAATGGATGTAGAACTTGAGGCTCGCCCTAAAGCCAAAGTGGCATGTGAGCTTCTGCAAATCGATAGTCAATACTGTTTTGCGCCTGGAGCGGCAGGAAACCAGCAGTTCCAAGATGACCAAGAGATCGCTTGGGTCACACTCGCTATTCGCTCTAACCAATACAACGACAGCGTAACGATCGATGGCGTTTCTTATGGCAGCACTCCTGTAGAAATCATGCTACCAATAGGTATCCACGACATTACGATCGAGAAAGAAGGCTACAAGTCATACAGCCAACAACTTTCCGTTAACGCGGATACGTCTTTACGTGCGGTACTGACTGAAAAAGCTAACCCGCTACGCGCTGGTGCTAAATTTGCTGATGGCTTGGCAAGCAGCGGTCACGCACCGGAATTGATCACCATTCTCCAAGGTACTTACTACACTGGAGAGAAAGCTTCTAACCAAGTTTCCCTTGATCATGCTTTCGGTATTGGCGCGACACCAGTCACCGTCAGTCAGTTTGCAACCTTCGTTGAACAAACCAATTACCAAACCGATGCCGAGCTAAAAAACACCTGTACCACGCTAGCTCAAGGCGAAGTAACACCAATTCCAAACAGCAGTTGGCGAGATCCTGGGTTCAAACAATCACCTAATTCACCGGTTGTGTGTGTGAGCCAAAACGATGCTGTCTCTTACACTAATTGGTTGCGTAAGCAGACTGGTGCTTCTTACCGTCTACCAACAGAAGAAGAGTGGGAAATTGCGGCGCGTGCTGGCAGCCAAGATAAATACTGGTGGGGTAATGAATTTGCACCAGGTGAAGCAAACACTGGCTGGAGTGGCACTCCTTGGTCAAACCAAAGTACTGCGCCCGTAAGCGCTTTCAAACCTAATCAGTTAGGCGTATATGATGCGGTGGGTAATGTTTGGCAATGGACAAGCAGCCCGAGAGGCATTGCGAAAGGTGGTGCGTGGAACTTCTCACCAGATATGGCCGCAGCAGACAAGCAGCTATACCTTTCACCATTCTCTGCCGCTAACTACTTAGGTTTCCGAGTCGTTAGAGACATCAACTAGTTATATTAAGGGGGGATTTCCCCCCTTTTTATCTTATTCCCTTCAGATACAATCATTAACGAGTTGGATTTATCCATCCTCCTCGGTATCAATTGATATGTCTATGCTCAGTAATTTACTGAGTACATAGAACCTCTTCTACACGTCGACAAGATTTATCTTGTGTTTGCCAGTCATCCAACGATGCCTGGCATTTTTTATCGTACAGCACATGTGACTTTGGTATCATACTCACTCTGTTTAGTAAGAAGTTTTTTTAAGTGAACGAGCAGCAAGTCTCTTTATTCAGTCAACTCCCCGGGTTCTGGGGATGCAAAGACCTCAACTCTGTCTTTGTTTATGCTAACACTGCTTATGCCAAACTGATCGGTTTCGAGAAATCACAAGATTGTATTGGTCTTACCGACTTTCAAATGCCCAGTCCCACATCTCACTGCGCTGCTGATTTTGTTAAACAAGATCGGTATGTCATTGAAAACAATACGTCATTGAGAGTTCTCGATATTCACCCATACCCAGATGGCAGCTGGCGGGCGCATTTATTTACCAAAATCCCATGGCTAGATGATTCAGAAAAGATTCAAGGGACAATTTTTTATGGGCAAGAGTTGTCTGATACCGCAATTCTAGAAGTGGGTCACTGGATATGTCGCGCGACAGGTTTACCACCTGAAAGTAGTCTAATCGCAGAAACACCTACGACAACGCGCTTTGATCTCAAACTGACTAACCGAGAATCAGAAGCGCTGTTTTTACTGCTCTATGGTAAGAAACCCCACTACATCGCCACAATCATGAACATCTCGATAAAAACATTAGAAAGCTATGTCGCGAGACTGCGAGTAAAGTTTGGCGCTCATTCTAAAGCGCAATTGATCGATATGGCTCTAGAGCAGGGATATGGTTCTCACATACCTAAGACGTTATTAAAAAGACAGCTGTCTGTCGCCCTAGATAATGAATACGCCGCATAAAGCGGCGTATTTTTTTATGGTGCTAAGCGGTCAATATGCCACTCTTCAGCTTCTTTTGAAAACAAGAAGCGGTCGTGAAGGCGATGCTCACCGCCCTGCCAAAATTCGATACTTTGCGGCTTGATTCGAAATCCACCCCAGAAACTAGGCACAGGGATTTCGCCTTTTTCAAACTTTTGTTTGAGCTCTAGAAACTTACCTTCCAACACGCCACGAGCACTAATACGGCTACTTTGCTTACTGGCGATTGCCGCCAGCTGACTTGCTTTAGGACGAGAAGAAAAGTACTTCATGTTTTCGACCGCAGATAGCTTTTCAGCCACACCAGTAATATGCACTTGACGCTCAAGAGGATGCCAAGGGAAATGCAGGCTAACTTTTGCGTTCGCTTCAATCTGCTGAGCTTTACGGCTACCAAGGTTGGTATAAAAAACGAAACCATCTTGATTGACATCTTTTAGTAGCACAATTCGTTGAAAAGGTTGTCCTGATGCATCCACCGTTGCGACCGTCATTGCCGTTGGGTCAGTCAGCTTAGCGTCGATCGCTTGCTGAAGCCATAAATCGAATTGGGCAATTGGATCCGCTAGCAAGTCTTTTCTACGCAAGCCACCTTTGGTGTACTCACGGCGAATATCTTCAAGTTCCATCTTTTCTCCTTGGCGAAATTTTTTGTCGATTGTGCGCCCTTAATGACAAGAACTCAAGCCCAGTGCGATGGATAACGCTACACTCTATACAAACTAGCTATTAAAACATCGCTATATATCAATTAGGGGAACAAAACTGACAGCAAATCCTTAACATTTTAGGCAATGAATAATAAAATCAATCAAATAACACCATTTTACAAGGATCACCAATGAGTAAGAGCAGTTACAACAAGCTTACTCCTGACGAGCTGGATTACGTTGACGATAAAACAGCCGCTCTATTGCTAAATACGCCAAGCAGCGCTCGCATCATGCTGTGGGTAATGGTGGTCTTTTTCGTATTTGCCATTCTATGGGCATCATGGGCAGAGATCGATAAAGTGACCGTCGGTCAAGGTAAAGTTGTGCCTTCATCACAGGTTCAAGTGGTACAAAACCTTGAAGGTGGTCTGGTAAAAGAGATCTTGGTTCGCGAAGGACAAACTGTTGAGAAAGGTCAGCAGCTACTGCTTATCGATGATACTCGATTCCGCTCAGACTACCGCGAAAGAGAGCAACAGGTTGCCAACTTAACCGCAAGCGTTCTACAACTTTCGGCCTCGATCACCAGTGTCGATATCGATGAGGAGTTCGACGAAAATAATTGGCAAAAAAACGTCCAATTAAATTTTAATAAACTTGCTTTCCCACCTACTTTAAGTGAACTGCAACCAGACTTGGTTGCACGTCAGCGCGCTGAATATCGCCAAGATCTTAATAATCTTCGTAACCAGATTTCACTGATTGACCAACAGGTAAAGCAGAAACAACAGGATCTGGTTGAAATTCAGGCACGAATTAAAAACCTGCGTGAAAGCTACCGCTTTGCAAAAAAAGAGCTGGAAATCACCCAGCCTCTCGCTGATGAAGGGGTTGTACCGCGTATTGAGTTACTTAAGCTCCAGCGCCAAGTCAACGATACTCAACGTGAGTTAACCTCTAGTGAGCTAAAAATGCCGGTGCTTAAATCAGCGATTCGAGAGGCGATGTTGAGCCGCATCGACGCAGCGCAAAAGTTCCGTTCTGAGCAACAAGAGAAACTCAACCAAGCACAAGACAAGTTATCGTCGATGACGGAGTCAACGGTTGGACTGGAAGATAGAGTAAACCGTACCATCGTGACCTCACCTGTCACGGGTACAGTAAAAACACTCAACGTCAATACCGTCGGTGGCGTTATTCAACCAGGTATGGATATTGTTGAAATTGTCCCGAGTGAAGATACCTTGCTGGTTGAAGCAAAGATTGCTCCCCAAGATATTGCGTTTCTACGTCCAGAGTTACACACCATCGTTAAGTTTAGTGCTTATGATTTCACTAAATACGGCGGTCTAGAAGGCACCTTGGAACACATCAGTGCAGATACCACCACTGATGAAGAGGGCAACAGCTTTTATCTGGTTCGTGTTCGCACTAAAGAGACCAGTCTAGACAAAGATAACACCTTGCCAATCATACCTGGTATGACGGCTTCCGTAGACATTATTACTGGTAAGCGAACCATCCTCGAATATCTGCTCAAACCAATACTCAGCGCCCAAAACAACGCGCTAAAGGAATAGATGTATGGTCAATTACGTAGGGATGCACGCTTGAAAGTTCGCTTCATATTGAAGTCAGCATTAGTAGTTACACTACTTTTGCTGGCATCAACGACCTCGTTTGCTCTTAACACTCAAGAGCAACGTTGGGTTGATGCTGTGCGTAAAACCTACGGCGAACGCGCAGGGAGACGCGTTGAGACATGGCGCAAAGAGATGTCTCAATACAAATCGCTGTCTGAGCGTCAGAAACTGACTAAGGTCAACAATTTCTTCAACCAACTCAATTTTGTTAACGACATTAATTTGTGGGGACAAAATGATTATTGGGCAACGCCTCTCGAGTTTCTTGGTAGTAATGCGGGGGATTGTGAAGACTTTACCATCGCAAAATATTTCTCCCTGCTAGAACTTGGCGTTTCCGACAAAAAATTACGCTTAGTGTACGTAAAAGCTATCGAACTGAATCAATTCCATATGGTGCTCGCCTACTACTCAAAGCCAAGTGCAGAGCCCATACTGTTAGACAATATCAACCCAGAAATAAAACCAGCTTCAACGCGACGAGATTTGTTACCTATCTACAGTTTTAACGGTAAGAACTTGTGGTTAATGAAGTCGAAAAACGGACAACTCGCGGGGGAATCATCAAGGTTAAGCCTATGGAATGACCTACGTGCTCGCGAGAAATCGCTCAAACTTAATAAACCCATAGTTAACTATGATGAGTAGGCAATATGACGTTATATAAACAACTTGTCGCGGGCATGATTGCGGTGATTTTGATGTTATTGATTTCGGTGTTTATCATCGAATTCAACACAACACGAAGTAACCTCATTCAACAACAACGCTCTGAGGTGAACAACACCATCAACACCGTGGGGTTGGCTTTAGCTCCCTATTTGGAAGACAAGGACCAAGTGGCCGTTGAATCAGTAATCAATGCGCTTTTCGATGGCAGCAGCTATTCGATTGTGCGCCTGATCTTCCTAGACACTGGCGATGAAATACTCCGCTCATATCCGATCAAACCAAACAATGTGCCTAAGTGGTTCACTAACCTTAACTTGTTTGAGAAGATCCATGATCGTCGAGTCGTGACCAGTGGCTGGATGCAACTTGCCGAAGTAGAGATTGTGAGTCACCCTGGGGAAGCCTACACCCAGCTATGGCTTGCATTTGAACGTCTAGTGATTGCATTCTGTATCATCATGCTGATTGGCTTGTTCGCTATTTCATTTATCCTCAAGCGTGCGCTGCGCCCTCTTCAACTTATTGTCAATAAGATGGAACAGGTTGCTAAAAACCAGTTTGGCGAGCCGCTACCAAGACCAGCGACTCAAGATCTCATCTATGTGGTCGATGGTATCAACAGCATGTCGGCACAACTTGAAAAGTCCTTCCAAGCTCAAGCAAAAGAAGCACAACAACTGCGCGAACGCGCCTATATCGACCCGGTTTCACAACTGGGTAACCGCGCATACTACATGAGCCAACTGAATTCATGGATTGGTGAAGGGGGTATCGGTGGTGTTGCAATTTTAGAAGCTAGTTTTATCCGCGAATTGTATGATGACAAAGGCTACGAAGCAGGTGATGGAATGGTTCGTGAGTTAGCCGATCATCTTAAAGTTTCTCTCTCTTCGCCAAACGTGACACTCGCGCGCATCTCGACGGAAGAGTTTGGTTTCATCTTACCGAATACCGAAGAACCAGATCTCAAACTCATCGCAGAAAGTATCGTTACTTATGTCCAAGATATTAATGCCGACCCAACAGGTATGGCTACGTCTAACTTGGCGTTAGGCGTTGTTTACAACAAAGCCTCCACCAGCTCGTCGGAATTGTTAACCATGCTCGACAATGCTCTGGCCAATGCGAAATCAAATCCAGAGCTAAGCTATGGTTACGTAACTGGCGAACGCAGCGAAGGGCTGATGGGTAAACAGCAGTGGAAAAACTTGGTCGAAGAGGCTATCAGCAACGATTGGTTCAGTTTCCGCTTCCAGGCCGCTAATGACAGCTGGGGTAAGGCTTACCACAGAGAAGTGTTCTCTGCGATTGAGAAAGATGGGGAGCGATACAGTGCAAACCAATACCTATTCGCTCTTGAACAGCTTAACGCCAGTCATCTGTTCGATGAGTACGTTATCGAATCTATCGTCAAACGACTTGAATCTGGAGAGTTTGAAGAGCCGGTTGCCATTAACATTGCACAGAGCAGCATTTCACAACCAAGCTTTATTCGCTGGGTAACGCAACTGCTTAACAAGCACAATTCTATCGCGTCATTACTGCACTTTGAGATTCCAGAAAACTGCTTTATCAACTCTCCGCACCATACGGCGCTATTCTGTAATGCCGTCCGTGCTGCTGGCGCAGATTTTGGTGTTGACAACTATGGTCGTAATTTCCAATCATTGGATTACATCAATGAATTCCGTCCAGCTTATGTGAAGCTTGATTACTTGTACACGCATCACCTTGACGATGAGAAACAGAAGTTCACTCTGACTTCGATCTCTAGAACCGCCCACAACTTGGGGATAAAAACCATCGCATCGCGTGTCGAAACTCAGACTCAGCTGGATTTCTTATCAGAACACTTTATTGAAGTCTTCCAAGGCTTTATCGTAGATAAATAACAATATAAAGGTATAGCATGCAGGATCCGCTATTAAACTCGCTTATCTACGTCAGTCGATACTACGGTTTAGCAAATTCTCCAGAGGCACTTATCAATGGCTTACCGCTTTCAGACGGTAAGCTAACTCCTTTTCTTTTCCCGCGTTCCGCTGAACGCGCAGGCTTAGTGGCGAAAGAAAACCGATCGGCATTGACTGAAATATCTCAATTAGTCCTTCCGGTGGTGTTGATACTTAAAAGTGGCGATGCTTGTGTATTAAACAGCATCAATAACGATCAGAGCGAAGCCGAAATTGTAACCGGAGAGTCAGGCTTGGTACCCATTTCGATTCCACTCAAGGAATTGGAAGAGCTCTACATAGGGCGCTACTTTCTGGTCAAAAAGCAGTTCCGCTATGACGAACGCTCCCCTGAAGTACTCAAGACGCGTGAAGGACACTGGTTTTGGGGAACTATCTGGCAATCGAAAAAGATCTACCGCGATGTTCTCATCGCCTCAATTTTGATCAACTTGTTTGCGATCGCAGCCCCTATGTTTACCCGCTTAGTCTATGACAAAGTGGTACCCAACCTCGCATTCGAAACACTTTGGGTATTAGCGAGCGGTATTTTTGTTATTTTCTTATTTGATTTAACCCTCAAATTGCTGCGCAGCTATTTTATTGATGTCGCTGGCAAGAAGTCTGACATTCTCATTTCATCGAAACTATTTAGTAAAGTCATGGGCATCCGTATGGAAGCGCGCCCCGCGTCAGTCGGTGCCTTCGCGAGACACTTGCAAGAGTTTGAGTCTATCCGTGAGTTCTTCACTTCAGCGACAATTGGCTCACTTATCGACTTACCCTTCGCCATCATCTTCCTGATCTTAATCTGGTTGATGGCAGGTAATCTCGTTATCGTGCCTATCGTCGGTGTACTGATCCTGATCGTCTACTCCATGCTGATTCAAGGACCACTCAGACATGCTATTGAAGAAGGCTCTCGATTGGCATCACAGAAGTACGCTAACCTCATTGAAAGCCTTGCCGGGCTTGAAACCGTCAAGCTGTTTGGTGCTCAAAGTCAATTCCAGTTCCGCTGGGAAGAAGCCGTCGCTCACATGGCGAACTGGAACATTAAGAGCCGCAGAATCACAGATGGTATTCAAAATACCGCAGGCTTTGTTCAGCAAGCTTCTAACGTCGGTATGATTATACTGGGTGTTTACTTGATCGCAGAAGGAGACCTAACAATGGGTGGCCTAATCGCGGCGACAATGCTCAGTGGCCGAGCCATTGGTCCTATGGTCCAACTTTCTCTGCTATCGACCCGTTACAACCAAGCAAAATCGTCAATGACCATCATTGAGCAGGTTATGTCGATGCCGGATGAACAAGAACAAGGTAAACGTTACATTCACCGCCCTATCATCCATGGCAAGATAGAGCTCGATAAAGTGACCTTCCACTATCCAGATTCACCGATTGCCTCTATCCGTGATTTAAGTTTGACCATCAACCCAGGTGAAAAAGTTGCCGTCATTGGTCGAATTGGTTCCGGTAAGACCACGCTAGAGCGATTGATCATGGGGCTTTATAAGCCGACCGAAGGTCATGTGCGTATCGACGACACCGATATTGATCAGCTGCACCATATTGATATTCGCCGTAACATTGGCTGTGTCCCTCAAGATAGTCAATTGTTCTATGGCAGCATCCGCGACAACATCACTCTTGGTCGACCATTAGCAGACGACCGTGATGTACTCGATGCGGCAAACCGAGCCGGCGTGACTGTCTTTACTCAGCAAGATCCTGCTGGTTTAGAACGTCAGGTTGGCGAAGGCGGTATGCTACTTTCAGGCGGGCAACGTCAAGCTGTCGCTATCGCGCGTTCATTACTCGGTCGTCCACCCGTTCTACTGTTGGACGAACCAACCAGTGCGATGGATAACCGCTCAGAAATGCACATTAAGCAGCAACTAGCCCAACTTAAGGCGAGTGAAACCTTGATTTTGATTACCCACAAGACGTCGATGCTCGATGTGGTTGACCGCGTCATTGTGATGGAAAAAGGCTGTATCATCGCAGACGGTCCGAAATCAGAAGTTCTCAACAACCTTAAACAAGGTAAAGTAAGAGCTGTCAACTAATCCGTGGTTCTATCAGGAACTCCACAAGAAGAGCCATTCGGTCACCCGAATGGCTTTTTTATATCAAATGAACTTATCTAAATAGACTGGTGTGAGAGCCAAAAAGGAATGACCAGACATATTGTAGAATAGGACTAAATGGTGATTTGACGATGACAGTTACCGACTTAGTGGTCGATGTTTCCCCATCGCTGACCACAGCAGTAAACGTCAATGGTGTATCTCTGACGTAAAATGGCGCATTAAATGACAATGCTTCGTCACTCAGTTCCACTCGAACTCTCTGGATCTTCATTAAAGAAGGAATATCCCAGCGATAAGAGAGTTGATCACCGTCGGGATCATAGGATGACAAATTGATCACTACTCTTTCTCCCCACTCCACAGTGTTGGGAGCAGTTAATTCAATAACCGGAGCTTGATTTTCTGGTGACGGATTGATTGTAATGACAACGGTATCCGTTGCAACAGCGCCTTGATCATCAGTCACTGTCAGTTGAAAAGTGATCATTTCAGTTTGTGTTACATCATCAATATATACACTTGCCTGTGCGCTATCAGATTGATTGATTACTGTAGGAGAACCCGATAGCTGAACCCATTGATAACTGACAATAGTGCCGTCGCTATCCATTGACCCACTACCATCAAGAGAAACCGTTGTTGGGCCAACCACAATCATATCTGCACCAGCGTTAGCAATTGGGGCTTCATTTGGAACTTCGATATTTTCTCCACTGGCAAAACCTTCATGCATAGCGTTCAAGATATCGCCGTTGTCCGCATCAAGCTCCCACGCAAACAGGCCTGCTAGCCCCATCTGACGCGCATACTGACCTTTTGCATTCACCGATCGTGAATCATCAAATGTTATCAATTGTCCCGAAGAAGGATTCCACACCCACGGCGCTTGAGCTTGTTCATCATAGCCGTATTGGAAGCCGTTTATGCCCGTGTTATCAGGTCCTAACATCAGTGATTTAATTGCTTTGTAGTCGATTACTCCAGGTTCCCAAACACCTTGATACGAAGAACCTGTAAGAGGGCCATTGCCCGTTCCCGTCATAGGATCATTAGGATTAGCCAATGACTCCGGTACGACGCCTTCCCAACCACGGCCAAACATTGCGGCGCCAAGCACCAGCTTATTGGCAGGAACACCTTGGTTCAACAAAGCACGGATACCATTATCAGAACTGTAGGCTGGACCTTGGTAAAGATTACCGCTTTCATCAACCCCAGTTCCGTCACACTCTCCAGGTCGCATAAAGCTTCCACAGTAAAGTGCCGTCTGATGGCCTAGCACATTGTTCCAAGCGCCATAAAAGTCATACGTCATAGCGAAAATGTAATCCAGATACTGAGCAGCATCTGCATAATTGACGTCTTCAATTTTGTCGTAACCAGCGCCAATCGCCGAAGTAAGCTGATAGGTTCGACCACTTTCTTCTTCCAGCTCATCTAGCATTGCTCGCAGCTCTTGAACCAATGCCACATAAGCGGGACCATCATTGGCGGCATCACCTAAAGCGGATGACGCACCACCTCCACCGGGAAATTCCCAATCGATATCAACGCCATCATAGAACTTCCACGTTTTTAAAAAACGTTTAACCGAAGCGACAAAGGTGTCTCGATTATCTTTAGAGGTAAAGTCAAAGAATGGGTCAGACAGTGTCCAGCCACCAATCGAAGGGATGATTTTAAGATCAGGGTTACGTTGTTTTAGTGCCATCAGCATGCCGTAACTGCCTTTGATCACTGAACTGCCGTCATGACCCGCCTGTTCAAATGGTTTTTGATAGGCAGCCCATGGGTCATGGACAACCACTTCATAGTCTGGAACACCCTGACACGCTGAAACTAACGCTGCGTAACTGTTTTGATTAGCCGCCATAAGTGAGTTATTAGGGCCACAAATTGGGATAAAGCCATATAGCAGATGGGTTAAATTGTCTGCCGGAATCTTGTCTACCGTATAATCTCGACCATAGATTCCCCATTCAACAAAATAGCCTCCCATGACAGTATTCGAATCCGTGTTATAAGACTGGTTATTTGGATCAATATTTAGCGGCAATGGTGCCAGATGAGAACCATCCGTATCAGCGATCACTAACTCTAACGGAGCGCTTGTGCTACAACCTGACGAGTCGCAAGCTTCCACTGTCATCTGGTATTGACCACCGTCACTGTAATCGAAACTTGCAACGGTTTGGCGGCTCGAAATGACACCTTCAGACACTTGGTTTCCGTCAAAATAGATCTTGTAGGTCTCGCCTGTTTCTCCTGTCATTTGGCTAAAGGCAATGGTGATTGGGATCTGATCGTGGTACTGAACCATCTGGGTATAACCTGATGGCGCATCCATCGATAATTCTATTTTTGAATACTTCAAATTATTCGAGCTACCAATGTCAACTACTGGGGCGACAGGAGTGGCAGTCGCAATGCCTGACGTTGCCAAAGCAATACTCGCGGCACATAAAGAAATACGATTCATACCTTTTCTCTCTTTCTTATTCACAAACTAACTCATTGAGCTCAAATGCTCTATGAGAGCATCGCTACAGCTATCTATTTAAGTCAGTTTGTTTGCTGAGTAAAAAAATAGAATAGGTTTTAGAATTAAGGTCAGGTAATAATAATTCCTTCTCATTTCGTAGGATTAGAAAAGTCCACATCGAGCCAAAAACATCTAAGCTTCTGCTAATAAAATAAACTCTAATAATTTGAATTATAAGAGTTTACTCAATAAAGTAATTATTTAGCCTTAACTCACCCTAGATTAAAGAAACACTCCTAAATTGTAGGGAAGATTCTGCGGATGGTTATTTCATAGCAACTCTGAATGAATCGGATAATTGTTGCCAAAAACGCCCAATTGAGTCGAAATAATTACTGAGTTCCTCAATGAAAAAAGCCACTCGATACCTCAAGTGGCTTTTAATTTAAATAACTACTGATCTAAGTTATTGTGCAGAACAGTTAGCGACGCCAACTTGTTTCCATACATCCCACGGACCTGAATCCGATGGATTTTCACCTGGCTCAGCGTACCATTTGTTTTCCCATACATACCCATCCCAAACAACTTGAGTACCAGGCACACTGTACGCGACAGATGAGTCCCACTGGTTGTCACATTGAGCACCACTTACATCGGTGTTGTCTTCAGTTCCACCAGTGCTTGCGCCTGTGTCTGTCTCCACGTTACCGTCTGAAGTATCCGTACCACCTAGGTCACCCGTCGAACCTGTCGAGTCTGTCGAGTCTGTCGAGTCTGTCGAGTCTGTTGAGACTCCAGATGTCTCTCCTCCAGCGCTACAATCGGCGACACCAACTTGTTTCCAAGTTCCCCAAGGGCCTGAATCAGATGGGTTGTCACCAGGGTTGGCATACCATTTGTTTTCCCAAACATAACCATCCCAAACGACTTGAGTGCCAGCTACGCTATAAGCAGCGGTAGGATCCCAAAGGTTGTCGCACTGTCCACCAATAGTGCCAGCAGCAAGTACTAGTGTTGTCGCTGACGCTGATGACACCGCCTGACCATCACTTACTGAAACAGTGAACGTTAGCAAGGTATCTTGGCTGTACTCGGGTGCAACAAAACTCACAGTCGAACCATTGTCGGTAACAGTAATGCCAGCAGGAACCTCCCAGCTGTATGTGAGTGGATCGTTATCTGCATCAGTCGCTGCAACACTAACAACAACCTGCTCACCGTTATTCACACTTGCTGGTGCAGTGATGTTGACAACGGGAGCTTGGTTTTCAACCTCAGGTTCAGTCGGAGTAACCGTCACTTGCACAGAGTCGGTCGCCGTCGCCCCTTCGTTATCAGTCACAGTCAGTTCAAACGTAAGTATTTCTGCCTGTGTTACTTCAGCCACGTTGAAGCTCACTAGAGCGCTATCGGCACCATTCAGGACGACCGGAGTACCGGAAACTTGGTTCCAATGATAGCTCACGATAGTACCGTCTCGGTCACTCGAGGCGCTGCCGTCCAGCGAAACGGTAGCAGGTCCAACAACAACAGTATCCACACCCGCTTGTGCCACAGGACTGCGATTCACCGGAGTACCACCGGAGAGACCTTCGTGCATCGCATTTAGAATATCACCGTTGTCAGCGTCGATTTCCCATGAAAATAGACCTGCAAGACCAAGTTGACGAACGTAGTTACCTTTTGCAATGACTGATCGCGAATCATCAAATGTGATCAGTTTCCCTGATGTTGGATTCCAAAGCCAAGGGGCTTCTGCTTGCTCATCATAGCCATATTGGAAGCCGTTGATACCCGTATTGTCAGGCCCCAGCATGAAAGACTTAATACCCTTATAGTCAATGACGCCCGCCTCCCATACACCTTGAGCACTGGTTCCCGTTAACGGTCCGCTACCCGTGCCAGTCATTGGGTCACTTGGATCAGCAAGAGTATTTGGAGTTACCCCTTCCCAACCACGGCCATACATAGCAGCGCCTAGCACCAACTTGTTGGCAGGAACACCTTGTGCCAATAAGGCTTGGATACCGTTGTCAGATGTGTATGCTGGCCCTGGGTATGGTTCACCATTTTCATCTAAGCCCGAACCATCACACTCTCCAGGTCGCATAAAACTACCACAGTAGAGCGCGGTCTGATGACCGAGAACATTGTTCCAACCGCCATAGAAGTCATATGACATCGCAAAGATGTAATCCATGTATTGAATCGCTTCGCCATAGTTAACATCTTCAATTTTGTCATGGCCGACACCAATCGCTGACGTCAATTCGTATGTACGACCAGTTTCGGCCTCAAGCTCATCAAGCATAGAGCGCAGTTCACGCATCAAAGCAACGTAAGCAGGACCATCATTGACAGGGTCACCCAAATTGGCTGCCGCACCACCGCCACCAGGGAATTCCCAGTCAATATCTACGCCATCATAGAACTTCCATGTTTTCAGGAAGCGCTTAACCGAGGCAACGAACGTGTCACGATTTGCTTTAGTAGTAAAATCAAAAAATGGGTCTGAAAGCGTCCATCCCCCTACAGAAGGGATGATCTTTAAGTCAGGATTACGCTGTTTGAGCGCCATCAACATTCCATAGTTGCCTTTAATTGGTGTTTTATTAACGTGACCCGCTTGAGTAAAGGATTTCTGATAGGCTGCCCAAGGGTCATGAATCACGACTTCATAATCTTGCATCCCTTGACACGCAGTTGCTAAAGCCGAATAGCTATTGCCGCCGATTGCTCTTAGTGACTCATTCGGACCACAGATAGGAATGAAGCCATATAAAATGTGCGTCAGATTATCCGCAGGTAAATTATCAACGGTGTATCCTCTTCCGTAGATACCCCATTCAACAAAATAAGTACCCACTACAGTGTTAGGATCGGTGTTGTAAGATTGATTATTCGGGTCAACGTTCATATCAAGTGGTGCTAAATGTGAACCGTCCGTATCAGCAATGACCAATTCTGCCGGATTGCTTGAAGCACAACCCGAAGCGTCACACGCTTCAACGGTCAATTGGTATCGACCTGCTTGGTTGTAGAGGAAGTTGGCGATCGTTTCACTGCCAGTAATGGGGCCAGTAGCCACTTGTTGCCCATCGAAATAAATCTTATATGTGTCCCCAGTGATCGGGCTGCTCCACTGATTGAACTTGATTGCAACAGCAACATCATCGTTATACTGAACCATCTGGTTATAACCAGCGGGTGATCCCATTGCCAGTTCAACCTTCGAATACTGAAGATCATTAGAGCCACTTACATCTACGACTGGGACTGCGGGGGCTGCCGCTGCTGTGCCAGAGATCACCATAGCGATGCTCGCGGCCACCAAGGTTATCCGATTCATACCTATTTCTCTCACTACTTGTTGTTTGGCGCAATTTGCCAACGATAGATCTGCTCCCTTATAAACAAAGAAACATCCCGACAAGTATTTAAGAAACTTTCTTCATGTAGCAAAAGAATAACTGTTAACTTCGAGCCAAATTAAGAAATTAACAACTCATTATCATATTGTTACATTACAACAAAGACATTGAGCCAAAATTCAAGGTGATAGCATTATGTAGCAAAACAAAATGGTTGTAGGAAACTTCCTAGATGATATGACTATTAATTGTTGATTTTTTGAAATATGGCACCGCAAGAAAGTGGTGCCATTTTTTATCATTTTAACGTGTTACTTCGACTTAAAACGCGCCGTAAAATGACGAAGAACGGGCGGTTCATATTCAAAAGTAAGCCCTTTTAGCTCATGTGCACGCTCTTTTAACTCGATAATCGCATCCGCAATGTAATCCATATGATCGTTGGTGTAGACACGACGCGGAATCGTCAAACGCATTAGCTCGAGCTCTGATGCTTTCTGTTCCCCCGTCGCAGGGTCACGACCTAACAATAGTGAACCAATCTCGACAGCTCGAATTCCGGCTTCTAGATATAAAGCATTACACAGTACCTGAGCAGGAAACTCATCTGCTGGGATATGTGGAAGAATCTTCGCAGCGTCGACAAAGACTGCATGCCCACCCGTTGGATACTGGATTGGGATACCTGCCTCTCTTAGTCGCTCACCCAAATACGCTACTTGACTGATACGATAGTGAAGATAGTCCTCATCTGCACCTTCATACAGACCACGAGCTAAGGCTTCCATATCGCGTCCCGCCATACCGCCATAAGTAACGAATCCTTCCATTGGAACACAGCGGGTACGTACGGCCTGAAACAACTCTTCATGATCCCGAATACAACACAGGCCACCGATATTAACCATTGGATCTTTTTTCGCAGACATCGTCAGCATGTCGCCGTACTGGTACATTTCGCGAATGATTTCTAAGATCGACTTATCTTGGTATCCCGCTTCTCGTTGTTTTATAAAGTAAGCGTTCTCACAGTAGCGTGCGGAGTCGATAACCACTGGAATGTCATTCTTAGCAGCAATCTCATAGACAGCACGCATGTTTGCCATCGAGACAGGTTGACCACCCGAGCTGTTGCACGTGACCGTAGTGATGATGGCACAGATGTTTTCCGCGCCATATTCAGCAATAGTGGATTGGAGCTTGTCGAGATCAAAGTTACCTTTCCAATCATATGGCGTGGTGGTGTCAAAGGCATGTTTATCAACCACGTTGATTGCCTTGCCACCATTCAACTCAATATGACCCGCCGTTGTATCAAAGTGGTAATTAGAGATAAAAACTGGATCTTTGCCGCCACGTACGGTTTTCATACGTTCGATCAGCGCCGGAAATAGAATCTGTTCAGCACCACGCCCTTGGTGGGCAGGAACGGTAAGCTTATAGCCAAAAAAGTGTTCCACAGCGGCACAAAGATTGTAGTAGTTACGGCTACCAGCATACGATTCGTCACCCATCATGAGACCGGCCCACTGATTGTCACTCATGGCACCGGTTCCAGAATCGGTTAACAGGTCAATATAGACGTCATCACTTCTAAGCAAAAATGGATTTAATCCCGCTTCGTTCAACGCTTTAACACGATCGTCATAAGTCGTCATTTTGATCGGTTCAACCATTTTGATACGGAAAGGTTCTGGGATACGTTTCATTGTTAATTTCCTTTAGATAGATCTGTTCTATTCGCGATGTCATGTCGCGAATGAGTTTAATTAAGATGTATTTAATTAGGCGCGAGCGCACCTGAGGGAATTAACGAAACGTTGACTCTTTATTGAGTAAAGATAGGGTGTAGTCAATGTTATACCATGACGACAACACTAGTCTGTTGTCTAACATATCTGTATATGCCACAGCATCATCCTCCTGATTCATTGAACACTTCATTGAGTATAGCGGAAACAAAACGCCAGTTACCGTGAAACATAGCTCAAATTTATCATTCGCAACGCGTACTCATATAAGTGACATTACGCTTTGATGAATTTTTCAAACTTCTCACATTTGTTTATTGAAATCATTGAGTGAGCTAGGCACTCTCTTAAACAATAAGTGCCTGTTTACTAGGAAACAAAAATGAAAATTAGAACAACACTACTTGCCGCTGTAACGCTAGGTATCAGCGCCACTGCTGCTGCGGATGTCACAATCGCTATTCCAGATACCATTGATGTTTTGGTGGTTAACGACAGTAGACCCGATGTCTCTGGCAGTATTTTTTCGGCCACCAAGACCCTGACCCTACCCGATGGTGAGAACCAAATTTTGTTCAAGTACCAGCCCTATTTCGATCAAGGTAAAGACCGCATCATTCTAGAAAGCGATCCCATCATTGGTACCTTTACCGCCAGTGACACTCAGCTAGAGTTTGATTTGCCTAAATATCGCAACGAGCACGACGGCGCGAAGCAAATTCGTAACCTTGAATGGGCATTGATCGATACTAGTGGCCAAGCGATCGAAATGAAGCAAGACAAACTGGTGAAAGATGGTATGCAGATTGGGCGCAACCATCAAATTGAACTGGCGGATTACAACAGAAGAGGCGGAGTTGCGGCAGTTTCAACTACCGCAGTGGTTGCCGTCACTCTTCCAGCTAAACTGGATCAGAAAAACGTTCAAGTTGGAGACAATACCGCTGAAGAGATGCTCCATTTTTGGTACAGCAAGGCCGACGCGGAGACTCAAGCTCGCTTCAAAGCCTTTATCAATAAGCAGTAATGTCAATCGTGCCAGCGGCTATGCGACCGCTGGCTCATCGTAAGGCTGGCCAATTGAGATTCGGTAACACTCTGCAGCGTTCGCGACCAAGCAGCCAAACACTTGCCTATCTAACTTTCCTTTATCAACTAAGTCACCAATAATGCTGATTGCATTCTCCAGCGGCAAACCTGCTCGATAGGGTCTCGACTGAGTGAGTGCTTGAAAAACATCGGCAACCGCAACCAGTCGGCTAGGGCCATCTAAGCTTTCGGCTGTCAGTCCTAGAGGATAGCCTGACCCATCCAGCCTCTCATGATGGTTAGAGGCCCACTGAATCACTTTCGAGTTAGTAAACATACTTTGTAACGCATGCCTAGAGTCCGTAGCATGGCGCTTAATACACGAATACTCCTCATCTGTCAGTGCGCTTGGCTTATGCAAGATAGAGCTTGGCGTTTTAAGCTTGCCAATATCATGAATAAGACCAGCGAGATAAAGCGTTCGACTAGTTTGGTTGGAATACCCCAGTTGTCGAGCCATAAACTCGGTCAGTTGGGCTACGTGTAACGAATGCTGATAGGTGAACGAACTCTTCGCATCAACAATCTGTGCAAACAGCTCCGCCACTTCAATCGAACCTTCCAGACCAATCTCACTGGAAAACAGGGGCATTTGCGAGAAAGTGTTAGATAGATTCTCTATGTATCTGGCTTCCATAGAAAACCAAAAGTCATCACACGCTATCAAATCGGTCATCTGCTCGACCTGACTCGGTTCAAACATGGTTCCCGAATTCGCCTTTAACTCACAGAGTATCGTTTGTTTTCCTTCATCGGTAATGTTGCCGAATGCGTCGAGTGATACTTGGCTGTGCAGATAGTCGAGACGATCCGAGAGAAAAACCAGCGCTGCATACTGCTTGTTTTCTTCACTTACAACGTCAAGCCGAGACAAATCCTTCCACCATGTATGATGGTAGAGAATGGGGATCGCGAGATCAGACAGATGGCGACAAGCATGTAACAGCTCATAGCCTTTAACACAATGACTCTCTGTACTTCGCGGAACAAAGTTTTGTAGTAGCTCTGTACGTTCCGCCGTTTCAGATACTCCACAATCATGAATCAAGCCAAGAGAAAACACGGTTTGTGCTCTCTCTTCACTCCACCCCAGTCGCTGCGCACATCGATAAGCAATGTAGGCAACCCTGTGGCCATGATAAATATCGTCTACTCCAACCGCGTCCAGTGCATAAGCGATTTCAAACAACACTCGACGTAAATCAACATTTACGTCTTCCTTGGGCAATTTCATTCGAACACTTAAACTGATTATTAATAATTTTTATCGTACGAGGGTAAACTATAGGACTACTCTCTAACCACAATTTATGAAAGGTTATTAACAGATTTGTGACTTGTGCAACGTAGTGCATTATTTTCGTGCTAGAAATGGCATTAATTTACAATCTGAGCATATAGCCATCACCTTTTAAGTCTGTTAGTTTGGAACTAAACAAATATGCAAATGAGACACTATGTTTAGCCAAAAAATTGATGACGACATTTCTATCGCCCTTGTCCAAGAGTCGTTCGCACCAAAGTACACATCATTGATTCAAGAACAGATAGACTATCTGTCACAGTGGTTGGCATGGCCTCGGCACTGCAATAGTGAGCAAGATTTTCGCCTATTTGTTCAACGAGCGTTGCACGAATATGCCGATGGAAAATCTATGACTTGTGCGATTTTCTATCGGGGAGAACTGGTTGGAAACTGCAGTTTCAATAGCATCAATTACGATACGCTATGTGCTGAAGTTGGTTACTGGCTATCTCAGCACCATCAAGGCAAAGGAATCATCACTCGAGTCGTCACATTCCTGATTACATATGCGTTTGAGCAACTACAGCTAGAGAAAGTACAACTTTCTGCCGCAGTAGATAATCAAGCCAGTCGGCAGGTGGCTGAAAGAGTCGGAATGACGTTAGAAGGAATCCTGACTAATCAGGAAAAAATTGGATCACGTATTCTCGATCACGCCATTTATGGTATCAAGAACCGTCGAGCTCGCTAGGCTTGATAATGAGCACATTTTTACTCGTTATCTCATAGATTTATGGCGTTATGTGCTAGCATTGAACTCGCTATAAATCCTAGAGATGGACATCATGCCTACAATCGCAAAGTTACTGCTAATCATTGCCGCTCTTGGTGGTGGGTTCTTTGCCAGTGACCTAATTTCTTGGTTCCAGTCGACGCAGCAATCAGTTTCTCTTGATCAATACTGTTTGCTAACAACCAAGAGCTGCCAACATAACGAAGTGGCGATATATGTCGACAAAGATACCAGTCAGCCATTAGTCCCAACCCAAATCGATGTTACTTGGCCGCAATCCGACAGTGAATATCTTCTCTTGTCTCTACAAGGGTATGAAATGGACATGGGAACCGTGGTCTTCAAGCTGGATAAAACTCCACAAGGTGGCTTTTCTGGTCAGATAATCCTACCTGTTTGCACAACTGAGGCAATGACTTGGTACGGTACGGTCAGCGATAGCAAAGAATCAATAAAAACCTCAATAAGGATGGAACGATGAGTCGTAATTGGTCGTTAATTTTAGTCGTCGCATTTGTGCTTGGTTTTGGGCTAAAAAGCTACCTTGATCAACAACCTAAATCAGCGTCAGTAGAACAATCTGATTCGAAGGTAGTGTTATTTGGAGAAAATAATCAGCCTGTTGACCTGTTCGACAGCCAGGATACTCGTATACGCGTTGTTTACTTTGGCTTCACTCGCTGTCCTGACGTTTGTCCGACCTCACTTGCCATGCTAGCGGGTGCGTTAAATCAAGTCGATGACGAGGTGAAAAAACAATTTCGACCAATATTTATTTCCCTTGATCCAGAGCGTGATGCCGCCTCTGATTCTTACAAGTACGCACAATATTTCCACCCGATGATCGAGGGGTTATCTGCACCACTTGAAATAACGACACCGCTTGCCCATAAATATGGCGTTATTTTTCGCAAGACCGAGTTAGAAAACTCGCAGTTGAAATACACGCTCGATCACAGCTCTTATTTCTATTTCCTAAAACCAGATGGCACATTAATTACCAAAGTGCCACACACACTGACACCAGCTCCGCTGGTCGAAGCCTTTAAAACTGTTATCTCAGAAGGATAGTTGAATGAAACTTAAAGCCCTCTTACTAGCGACGTTGGTTCTTAGTCCAATGGCTCACGCTAAAATGGACATCATGGCACATCACACTTATGCGCGTGCGACGCCACCAACAGCCGTAACGAGCGCCGTATTCGGTGAATTTATGAACAGAGGTGAACAAGACCGCTATATTGTCTCTGCTACAACCGAAGCGGCAGGCAAGGTTGAACTTCACGATGTGATTAAAGAGGGTGAAGTGATGAAAATGCGTCAGGTTGACCGCATTACCATCCCTGCGAAAGGAAAAGTTGAGTTAAAGCCGGGTAGCTTGCACATCATGCTATTCGATCTCAAACAGCCACTAGCGGAAAATCAAGAAATCGACGTCCAACTCACCTTCGCAAATGGTGAACAATACACTTTCACCGCACCGGTGAAAAAAGTCATGAGCGGAATGCAACACAAGCACTAAAAATAGTGACGATCAGAGGTGGGCATTCGCCCTCCTCTTTTGCTAGAATTGCACAAAACTGAAACAGTTCCATAGGAGGATACGATGATTGTACTAACAACCCACCCGGCAGGAACGGCGAAGCTTGGTTAATTAAAACTCCCCTTCCCTTCTCATTGCCCGGTGTATCTCAAACCGGGGTCTTAGACCCTAGCAAATCTAATGAATAGATACAGATTTTCTGTAAGCTTGGGGCATATATGAATACCAAAGCACAACCAGCAATGTCATTAACGACGCTTGGCTGGAACAATCTTTTTCAACAACAGTTAACACTTGAAGATATAGAACAACAACGAATCGCCGCACGAGTCATTGAGCACCATAGAAGCGGATACAAGTTGCTGTGTGAGTTAGGCGAAGTCAACTTAGAAATTCACAAGTCTCTACCTTCCATGACGGTAGGTGACTGGGTTTTGCTCGATGCTGACACTCGATTTGTCCGTCTTTTAGAACGTCAGTCGCTCTTTCAACGCAAAGCGGCCGGCAGTAAAGTCTCTGAACAACTCATTGCCGCAAACGTGACGTCTCTGTTTATTGTTTGCTCGTTGAACGATGACTTCAACCTCAGCCGGATCGAACGGTACTTGGCTATCGCTCATGAAGCAGAGGTAGAGCCTGTTATCGTCTTAACGAAAGCAGACCTAACCGAGCAACTCGATGAGAAAAAGACACAAGTTCAAAAGCTAGACCCTCTGCTAATGGTTGAGTCAGTCAATGCATTGGACCATCAACAGTGTCAACGTCTTCTTGCTTGGTGTAATAGCGGTAAAACCGTTGCGTTTATGGGCTCTTCAGGGGTAGGTAAGTCAACCTTGGTCAACAGTTTATTGCAGCAACAGGCGCAGCAAACGGGTGGAATCAGGGAGAGTGACAGTAAAGGACGCCATACGACAACAAGTCGCTCTTTACATTTCATGCCTAGCGGCGCAGTGCTCATTGATACTCCTGGAATGCGCGAACTCCAGTTGGTTGACTGTGCCGATGGCGTTGCAGAAACCTTCTCTGACGTAGAATCTCTTGCTGCACAATGCCGCTTCTCAGACTGCCAACACCAAGACGAGCCAGGTTGCCGTATTCGCGAAGCGATTGAATCAGGTCATCTCGATCAAAGAAGGCTGAATAACTACCTTAAACTTATCCGCGAGCAACAGCACAACAGTGCAACTATTGCGCAAAAACGGGCCACATATAAACAACAGACCAAGTATTACAAGAGAGTACAAAATGCTCACCGTAACCAAAAACACGTGAGCGATTACTAAAACATAAAGGGGGCAATCGCCCCCTTTTGTTATTTACCAATTTAATACACATTTAAAACATATAATTCACATGAAATGAATTATCTTAATTTTTCATGCTAGTTTTCAATTAATCCTAGACACATTATTTCAAGTCGCTAGTATTAACGACTCAGTTAGCAATAACTGAGATTACTATAAATTCATAAATCTATTCATTGCAGGGATAACTATGCAACACAACTCACTCATTGCGCGCTTTGCACGTGGCAATCTGGTACTGCAGATCCTAGCTGGCATCATTCTTGGTGTTGGTCTGGCAACTGTATCTCCAGAGCACGCGAAAAGTGTCGGTTTACTCGGAAGCCTGTTTGTCGGTGCACTTAAAGCGGTTGCACCAATTCTTGTGTTTATTTTGGTTGCGGCTTCGATCGCCAATCAAAAGAAAAACCAACATACCTACATGCGTCCAATCGTGGTTCTTTACCTTTTCGGCACATTTACAGCAGCGTTAACCGCTGTTGCATTGAGTTTCCTCTTTCCAACCACATTGACGCTAGTATCAGGTGCAGAAGGTGCTACACCACCTCAAGGCATTGCTGAAGTACTTAACACACTTCTGTTCAAGCTAGTCGATAACCCAGTTAACGCGCTAATGAGCGCGAACTACATCGGTATCCTTGCATGGGCAGTAGGTCTTGGTTTGGCGCTTCATCACGCATCAGGCACCACTAAAGCGGTATTTGAAGACCTTAGCCACGGCGTTTCACAGATCGTTCGCTTTATTATCCGTTTAGCACCATTTGGTATCTTCGGACTTGTCGCTTCAACACTGGCGACAACAGGTTTCGAAGCGTTGGCTGGCTACGCTCAGCTACTCGCGGTTCTTTTAAGCTCAATGGCGATCATTGCGCTGATTGTTAACCCACTAATCGTGCTGGTTAAGACTGGAGAGAATCCATACCCGCTGGTTCTACAATGTATCCGCGAAAGTGGTGTGACAGCATTCTTTACTCGCTCAAGTGCAGCAAACATTCCTGTCAACATGGCACTATGTGAAAAACTTAAGCTCGATGAAGATACTTACTCAGTTTCGATTCCTCTCGGCGCTACCATCAACATGGCAGGTGCCGCGATTACGATCACAACGCTAACGCTAGCAGCAGTTCATACCTTAGGCATTGAAGTGGATCTTATGACCGCATTGCTATTGAGTGTTGTGGCAGCAATTTCAGCATGTGGCGCATCAGGCGTTGCGGGTGGTTCTTTGCTATTGATCCCGCTAGCTTGTGGTTTGTTTGGTATTCCAAACGAGATTGCTATGCAGGTTGTCGCGGTTGGTTTCATCATTGGTGTGGTTCAGGATTCAGCGGAAACGGCTCTAAACAGCTCAACGGACGTTGTCTTTACCGCAGCGGTTTGTAAATCAAAACAAAAAGAAGCACTTAAATAACTAAGTGCCTCTTAACGATACAAAAAATGGCCTCATTAAAGAGGCCATTTTTATTGCTTATCCATTGGTGACTGCGAGTAATCCAACCGCTCTTGTTGTGGTTCTGCATCTGGTTGTTCGGTGAGGTTCGTTTCGTCAACTTGCTCGACACTCTCTGCATCAAATACTGCTGTAACGGGTGGTGAACCTTGATCACTGATGGGAATCGAACGCTTATACAGTTTGTTAAGAGCCTTGATGATAGAGTGCTTGTTCACTTTATTATCACGAATCTTCTTAATCATCGGCTTGGCAAGGCTCTGCAACCCGACGACAGTATCCACACCAATATTAAGTGCCACTTGATCACGCAGTACACGCGCTGAGTCGTGGCCTAATTGACCCGCAAGAAACAACCAAATATAGGCAATCGCATTTCCATTTGGACGTTGATCCATCCATGTCTCGCCAGCCTTATACATGGCTTCCAAGTGACCTTTTTCTGCAGCACGCTCCAACCAATAAACGCCTAAATTGAAGTTACTTGCAACACCATAACCACGTATGTAGTTCATTCCCAGCTTCATACGGCCTTCATTGCTTTTCAATTCAGCCGCTCGACGATAGTAGTCCGTTGAACGAGATCGACTCTTTTGTGGGTTACTGTCAGCCAGGCACCAATCACCGAGAAACAGCATAGAACCAATATGGTTTTGCTGCGCAGCGGATTCCAATATGTCTACCGCTTTTGGTCGATTCTCTTCGGTACCTCGCCCGTAAAACAGCGACTGAGCCATTTCATATTTGTGCTCTAGGCTCCCTTCACTCGCGGCGATACAAATTTGCCAAAATTTAGACTGCTCACGGAGAATCACGTCTTGCTTCATTTTATTGCTAATGCGCACAACACCGTACATACCTGTTACGCTGTCCAGCTTCGCTGCTTTGGTGTACCAGTAGATAGCTTCTTTGGTTCGAGTCCGTTCAGCCTCTTTCGCCAAATAGAGAATCGTTGGGATATGTCCCCCCTCGGCCCTCATTATCCGCTCTTCGTGTTCCTGCTTTCGATGCTTATCCATCGCCTTGCGCTGAGCAACTTCTCGTTCTCTACGCTCTTGTTCTAAGCGTTTCTTGCGGATGGACAAGGCGAGCATCCACATAAACATGCCTAGTAACAAAAGCCCGGTCGCACCAATCGCGATCCCAATAATATTCATTTAGTCTTCTTTGTTGTCTTTATATTTCTAATAAACACTGTATCGGCAGTGAGCTCAATTGTTTGAACTTTACCATCATACCTGAATAACTAAATACTCGCATAAGTTACCTTAGCGTAAAGCATTTCATTTGCATCACAACGTGATACGTGTCGCCCTTAACCCAGTGACTGCTACCTTAGTTTTAGCCTTGAAATTTTCATTCGTCGAACCTCTTTTTTGGTGCCTTTTTATACAAAGCAAACGAATGCAAGCTAAGATCTCTACACCTAAACTGACCAATTCGAGAAAAATTGACCAAAAACAATAGCAGAAGGCAGAAACTTATTTTATAATGCGAATTAATGTTTCAGAGCATCATAAATTCCAATATTAGGGGCACAAAATGAGACTTATCCCGTTAAACAAAGCAGCACAAGTCGGTAAGTGGGCAGCGGCACACATCGTGAAACGCATCAACGATTTCAAACCAACAGCTGAGCGTCCATTCGTATTAGGCCTACCAACTGGTGGCACTCCTCTTGCGACATATAAAGCACTTATCGAACTTTACAACGCTGGTGAAGTAAGCTTTAAGCACGTTGTTACATTTAATATGGATGAGTACATTGGTATCCCTGCCGATCACCCAGAGTCTTACCGCTCTTTCATGTACAACAACTTCTTTAACCACATCGATATCCAAGACGAAAACATCAACCTGCTTGATGGCAACGCTGCGGATAACGAAGCAGAGTGCAAGCGCTACGAAGACAAGATCAAGTCTTACGGCCGTATCAACCTATTCATGGGTGGCGTGGGTAACGATGGTCACATTGCATTTAACGAACCTGCATCTTCTCTATCTTCACGTACACGTATTAAAACGCTAACTGAAGATACCCGTATTGCAAACTCGCGCTTCTTTGATGGCGATATCAACCAAGTACCTAAGTACGCACTTACTATCGGCGTAGGTACACTGCTAGATTCAGAAGAGATCATGATTCTTGTTACTGGCCACAACAAAGCGCTAGCACTTGAAGCCGCAGTTGAAGGTTGTGTTAACCACCTATGGACTGTATCTGCTCTACAGCTACACCCTAAATCGGTGATTGTTTGTGACGAGCCAGCAACTCAAGAACTAAAAGTGAAAACAGTGAAATACTTCACTGAACTAGAAGCTGAAAACATTAAAGGCTTCTAACGCATTTTTCATGCTGTGACTAACACAAAAAATCCGAGCATCGCTCGGATTTTTTATTGGTGTTGATTAGCTTTCGGGAAACTCACCTTTCGCACCTAGATCGGCACTTGCGGTCCAATGCTCATTTGGGTCAAAGGTTTCGTCACACAAGTCTATCGAATAGCCCATTTCTAACACTTCTTTGATGGTGAGGTTATCTGCGACTTGAGTTACTTCACCATGCTCATTGCGTAGTTCCATGCTTTCGTCCTCCCAATATGCTGATGTCCTCACTACTCAGTATAAGCAATAATGAGGCATACGTTAGGCGAGAAGCTTAAATCAAAGGGTAAATTTTTGCTGAATCGAACAGAAGTTGAGACCTTCGATAAAGGAACTGACAAACTCTAAACTATCATCATCAAACTTCACGCCGTATTTTCGATAATGGCTTGTCTTAGTCACGTTTTTCACCACAGCTCGCAACACTTCTGAATCCTGCTCGTTGCCATCACTGCCGCTAAATACTTTTAACTCTATACCAGAACCGACGTTATAGTTTGTCTTCCCTCTATCAACAACGATCAAGCAACCATGCTGAGAAATATCTCGAATCTGACAAATATACTTGTGACTGTCTGGCGCTAAAATGCCATCAAGACTGATTTCCAAACGGGCACTTTCTCGCAAACCCACCACAACCTGAGTTGCCTTAGGTAAGGTAATCAAGAGTAAATCATTGTCGCCGCCACTCAGTACATACTCAATCTTACTCTTAAAATAGACGCGCGCCCCTTCCCCTTTGGAAGAGATAACACAAGCCTTGATAGAGTAGCCTCGCTGCATAAACAGCGACATTTCCTTTGCTGAAATGTCCGGCATCTCCATCAGTAAGATGTTATTTGAATGAAGCCCAATGTACTTAGTTCGACACTTAAGTACCTTGCCAGTGGGTGTAGTAACGATACATGCCACTTCACAAAGAGGCATCACATCCTGAAAAGCATCCTCTCCATATCGAATCGACGATGACGGCTCTTGCGCTTTTTCTATATTTTCATTTTTTGCCGACAATTCAATAGATTCTGCTGTTTCTTCTGCCTTCGCCATTATTGACCTTTTTGCATATAAAACACATATAGCAGTTATAGTATCAAATAATCAATTGTCCTACCTCAGTGATCACAAAGCTCAATACTTTTCATCTAGCCAATTAGTCTATAGCAGCGATATTGACCTATTTTTTGTCAACGGCTGCCATTCTGTTCTCCCCTTTAGCGTGTGTAAAACAGGTTTTTCGGTTGTGTCCTTTAAAAAAGAGGCCGAACTGACGTCGGCCACTCTGATTTTTCATTTATGGTTGCTGTTTAGTTGGTGCGAGAGCAATCTCTCTAATACAGACATTTTGTGGCTGGTTATAAGCGAACTCAACAGCGCGAGCAACGTCATCCGCAACTAAGACCCCCCCCATATCGACTTTCCAATCGTCGTAACCCTGCTTAATCTCTTCAGAGGTTGTATGTGATAAAAGCTCGGTTTCTACTGCACCAGGGGCAATGGTGGTAACACGCACGTTAGACGCCGCAACTTCTTCTCGCACATTCTCGGAAATCGCATGAACGGCAAACTTAGTGCCGCAGTAGGCTGCATGGTTAGGGAATGTTTTTTTACCCGCAATAGAGCTGATGTTGATAATTGTTCCACTGTTACGCGCCATCATAGGAGCCAGCACCGCTTGCATCCCATTCAATAATCCAAGCACGTTAACATCAAACATCCGTTTCCACTCACCGGCATCTTGTGTATCTATTTGACCAAGTAACATCACACCAGCGTTATTAATGAGTCCATCTACAGGACCATATTTCGCTTCCGCTTTTGCGATAGCAGCTTCAAAGGTCGCCTTGTCTGTCACGTCCACTTTTTCACATAGCGTGTTTGGTAGGTTTAGCTGCTCCAGACGGTCAACGCGACGAGCCAATAGAAGTAGAGGATGGCCTTCATTACTAAGACGACGAGCAATCGCTTCACCAATTCCTGAACTTGCACCTGTGATTACAATGAGTTTCTTCATCATTATTTCCTCTGTTGATTAACGTTGCAGCCTGATTCGCTGCGATGAGGGAATAGTAAGATCAATTATTTTGTTGATATATATCACTTAGGTTGAAACACTGTTGCCATGCTGCAACAATAAAGACAGCTCATTCTCATAGGTACTCCCATGCTCAACAGTCTAAATCTCGCTGACATACGATCGTTTGTCTTGATTGCCCAGCTAGGCAGTTTCACCAAAGCAGCACAAGCGCTAGATGTATCACGTTCACATGTTTCAAGGCAGATCAGCAACTTAGAGAACCAAATGAGCGTGACCTTGCTGATCCGTACCACGCGCACACTCAAGCTGACGGACGCTGGCAAGCGATTCTACCTGCAATGCGAGCAAGCGCTAAACGGCATAGAGCAGGCTGTACTAGGGGCGGTAGACGACGTAGAAAAAGTTCAAGGGGAGATCCGCATCAACTGTGTAGGCGGCTACTTAGGTGAAGATGTGATCGGGCAAATTGCCTGCGACTTTATGCAAGAGTACCCACAAACTCAAATTCACCTCGATTTTAGTAGTCACCGAGTTGATCTTTTAGAAGAAGATTTCGACATCGCATTTCGCATGGGGCAACTGGACGACTCAGGCTTTATTGCACGTAAGCTCATGACTGTCGAGATGAGCACACTAGCCAGCCCTGATTATCTCAAGGTAATGGGAAGACCCTCACACCCCAAACAACTCATCTCTCACCAGTGCCTAACGGGATCTGTTAAACGTTGGGGATATCAACACAAAGCCACTCACAGTGAGTTGGAAGTGGTGATAAAAGGGCATTTACAGTGTAAAAATGGTCGAGTACTGGTCAAAGGCGCGCTTAACCATCAGGGCATCATTCGAGTGCCTAAAGTCTACTGCCTCAAACAGGTAAAAACAGGACAACTGGTCGAAGTGTTCGATGAATGGCACATCCCAAGTGTCGCGTTCTCAGCGATTTATCACAAGGATCGTTATCAGCCGAAACGACTTAGAGCCTTCATCGACTTCGTTGTTACCCGTTTTGCTTCTGGGGTCGTTTAGCGGAGGAAAAGCCGCGACAACACTTTTACAGCCAATCGTCGATACTTCAATATCATCACGTTACGCGGTAACCATGTTGGTGTAGAGAGTACGGTTTTCGCCTTGGAGAAAGTCCTGAAACCTTCCTCTCCATGATATTGGCCAATACCTGACTCACCAATGCCACCAAATGGGGCGTCATCAGCCGCAACATGAAGTAGCGTATCGTTAATAGCCACTCCACCGCTATGTGTCTGCTCAATAACTTGCTGCTGAAGCACCTTATCGTTAGACATCAGATAGAGAGCGAGGGGGCGAGGTCTTGCATTGATAAAGGCAAAGACTTCGCTCAAGTGACGATAACCAATCACAGGCAGTATGGGACCAAAAATTTCCTCTTGCATCACCAGCATCTCTTCTGTCACACCGGTGACCAATTGAGGCAACATCTGCTGCTTATCTAACTCAACACCCTCAATCGAGTGAACGGATGCCCCTAAATTTTTTGCATCTTGAACATAGCTTTGTAAACGCAACCATTGCGTCTCATTGATGATTTGTGTTGCCGAATCCAATCGACCTTTGCGGACATAGAGCTGAGTATATCTCTCCAGATAGCACTCGATAAACGAGAGTTCTTTCCCTTGAGGCACCATTACATAGTCTGGAGCTACACAGATTTGCCCAGCGTTAATCGATTTGCCTAAAATGACAGCATCGACCGCTTTACTCATATCTGCATCATCGGCAATTATTGCGGGAGATTTTCCTCCCAGTTCCAATGTCACCGGTGTCAAATTACGAGCGGCTGAAGCCGCAACCAATTTACCGACCTTGGTTGAGCCAGTAAAAATAAGGTGATCAAACGGCAGAGACGAAAAGTACTGAGCAATATCAGCGCCACCTTCTACTGGTCGAACGTATTCACCAAACTGAGCAAAAATCTCACTTAATACTTGATTGGTATGCGGCGTGTGTTCACTTAGCTTAACTAACACTCGGTTACCTGCCGCCAAAGCAGTGATAATTGGTGCAATACTTAGCACTATAGGAAAATTCCACGGCACTATTACACCGACAACACCAAGAGGCTGATATTCAACACGCACTTTTGAAGGCATTAGCAGCAAGCCTGAATGACGTTTACTTGGTTTAAGCCATTTTTTAAGATGCCGAATCGTATAGTTAATGTGTCCAATGGCAGGTAACAGGTCACAAATTAACGAATCAAAATCGCTGCGATAGCCATAATCTTGATGTAAGGCATCAACCAGAGCTCGCTTGTTGTTGAGTAGCTCTGACTTGATACTCTTTAGAATGTCCAGCCTTTGCTCAAGTTCTGGATAAGGGTTGGTAGAGTAATGCGCTTGAACTTCCGCAAACAGGTGCTGCAGCTCCTGCTCCGTTTTGACATGTTCCTTATGCCAACGATTAAGGTCTACGACTTTTTCCATATTAGTAGCCAACAGGTATTATCATGATTTCTGGCTTAATATTAGTCAGTTTTGACCATAATGTCCCGTACTGAAGCACTTTTTTGCCTTATCAACATTGAGGCATTGGAGAGAAAATAAGCAGCATCACGGAACTCTTCGTGGGGGTCAGGAGCATGTTCATCGTAATGCTGCTTAAACTTAACTAACTACCACTCATTAGAGCGAGTAGCGATAACACCGCAAGTCTCTCTATTGTCCCAGAGCAACGGATCAATCGCTGCTGATAAAACGCCAATAGAGGTCCCGCCTCTGATTCATGGTTCATAGAAATTCCTCTCGGTTGACCCATTAAGTTTGCTGCTTAATAGGGAAAACAAAAAGAGTTTATATTTAGTTTCTTTTTTCCTATTAAGGCTTAGGTTCAGCAAATAAAACCAAATATCTGTGGATTCTTGACTAAATAGGGAACAAAATAACCATACAAATTGCTTGTTATCTTGTTTGAGAGCCACTTGTGTCCGATCTGAACCTACTTCGCTACTACCAGCGCCTGACGCCCCTTGGTGTCGGTGTCGAAATCAAAACCGCTTTGCCTGCGATAGCAGAGGCTCTATACACCAGTCCAAGGCATGCTCGAAATCTCCTGAATAATATGCAGCAGCTAGCTTGGTTAACTTGGGCTCCTAAAGTTGGTCGAAATCAACGTTCGACATTGATTCTTAATCTCTCAGTAGACGAACTCAAAAATCAGTTGGCGATAAAAAGAATATTGGCAGGAAAATATGAGAAGGCTCTGGCAATACTAGACGACGATCAAACCGCCTTTGGTCGGCTGCTGCAAAGCACCTCCGGAGCATCGTTTCGTCAAGGGCAGTTACATATCCAGCTCACCTACAAACGTCCATTTGAACGATTGGTTCCTCATCAGTTACAACGCTCTAGCGAACGTTACTTATTGCGACAAATATACTGTTGTTTAGTCGCGAGTACCGCCGACGGGGTACTAGAACCCCAACTGGCTCATCACTGGCAATACAACGAGCAGACACTGGAATGGTCTTTCTATCTGAGACCTAGCCTCACTTTCCACAACGGAACGCCGATTGATGGAAAAACCGTCGTTGAACTGTTTAATAAACTCAGACAACTTGAAGACTACCGTAGCGAGTTGAGCCATTTAGAGAGTGTGTCGTGTGCTGGCAACAACAAAATCGTGTTTAAGCTGACCACCCCTGATCAGGGATTCGGTGGTTTAGTTTCCGGAGTAAAATACTCCATCCAACCGAGCGAACAGGTCAACAATGCTGCCAATAAAATGATTATCGGCTCAGGCCCGTTTGAAGTGATCGAACACTCTGATGCTCGCCTAAATTTACAAGCTTTCGAGCGCTACTACGCATGCCGTGCACTAACAGATAATGTCACGATATGGCATCTGGATGAGAGCGAGCTGTCCAATAAACAGATACAAACCAATCAGCCCGGCGCGCAATCTGATCAACATTGTAACTACTACGTATCCCATGCAGTAAGCCAAACCGTAGAAAGGGATGTAAAACAGAGCCGTACAGAAGACGGATGCATGTTTATTCTCTTCAACCAATGTGCTGATACAGTGCTTAACGATGGTCAGCGTCGCTTCCTTTCTAGCTATCTAACGCCAGATAAAGTGCACGACTATCTCGAGCAAACCGAACGTTTATTCGGCTGTGAAATCGCACATAACCTGCTGCCTATGTGGCACAAAATCACTCGCCCAGCGACCGAAGAAGTTGCTTTACCAGATAAGCTCACCATCGCTATCTATGATTACAGCTCATTGAAAAATTGTGCCTTGGCCATTCGACACTTACTCAAACTGAAAGGTATTGAGGTCACTATTA
Organism: Vibrio sp. TRT 1302; assembly: GCF_050113875.1. Taxonomy (NCBI): domain Bacteria; kingdom Pseudomonadati; phylum Pseudomonadota; class Gammaproteobacteria; order Vibrionales; family Vibrionaceae; genus Vibrio; species Vibrio sp. TRT 1302. Next base: position 245,556 of record NZ_JBNJOF010000003.1, read on the forward strand.
ACACCTATAGTTACCGCCAACTGACGGCACTTTCTACGTCAGGTCAACTTTCTGAATCCATCATAGTGACCAACATTAACCTTGACGATAATCGACATGCGTCAGCCTTTAACAGCTTGTACCATAACCCCATTATTCAGCGATGCATTGGAGAACAATCAAAACGTTGGTTAGTCGAAAGCCTTAACGAACTTCGTTCTCAAACTGCGTTGGATGAGTATCTACACGCTCTCGAACCTATCGCATCAGCACTCATCAACCAATACTGGCTGTCACCGCTCTTCCACCATCGCCAAACATTACGTTTTCAGGGGGTTTTGAAAGATGTGGCGCTAACAAACTGGGGCTGGCCTGATATAAAAAATGTTTGGTCCGCAGACTAGTCCGAAAACGCCGGAGCACTACACAAAAGAATCTCTGCCGATTGACTAAAATCACTTGTCTAGTAGACAAACTGATGTAAGTTAACGCTTCTGTCTTGCCTAAGAGCACACACTACAAACCTTAATTATGCAAAAGCCAAACATTAGATTTGTTGCCGCCGATATGGATGGCACACTCCTCGATGAAAACAGCCAACTAAACCCAAAATTTTACGATATATACCAACAACTTGAAGATAAAGAGATCATCTTTGCCGCAGCATCAGGTCGTCAGTATTACAGCCTGATGGAAACCTTCGCTCCAATCAAAGATCGTATGATGTTCATCGCTGAAAACGGCACTTTGGTCATGCATCAAGGTCAGGAGCTTTACAGCTGTGAAATAGACAAACCATCTATTGCCGCCATCATTAAGCAAGCTCGAGCTATTTCAGGGGCGCACATCGTGCTGTGTGGGAAGCAATCTGCCTATATTGAAACCAACGATCCCCGCGCACTAGAAGAGTTCGCAAAATACTATCACCGCTGCCAGTATGTTCCCGATCTGCTGCTTGTTGATGACGACTTTATCAAAGTGGCAATTTGCCATTTCGACGGAACGGAAGAACTGGTATTTCCAACCTTCGATCAAGCATTCGGCAACAGCCACCAAGTCGTTGTCAGTGCAAAAATCTGGCTGGATGTGATGAATGCACAAGCATCGAAAGGGGCTGCGATTGAACACTTACAGCAAACCCTAGGCTTTACTCACCAGCAAACCATGAGTTTTGGGGATTACCTCAATGACCTAGAGATGCTAGAAGCCAGCTACCATTCTTACGCTATGGACAACGCGCATCCTAGAATCAAGCAAATTGCCCGCTTTGCAGCACCATCTAACCGCGAGGCTGGTGTATTAACGGTTATACAACGTGAGCTGCTTGACTAAGCGAGTCTTGGTAAAGCTCCAGTGGTAAGCCATCCGGGTCGTTGAAGAAGGTAAATGATTTACCAGTAAATTCATCTATCCGGATCGGTTCACATTCAACCCCCTTTGCCGCTAGGTAATCGACGTAACCCTCTACCGATTCGACCCGAAACGCCAAATGTCTGAGCCCCTGAGCTTCTGGTCTCGAAGGCCTTGAAGGTGGATTTGGAAATGAAAATAACTCAATTTGATTACCATCCGGCAGAGCAAGATCTAGCTTGTAAGAGTCTCGTTCAGCGCGATAGTTTTCCGCAATCACGGTCAATTTGAGTACATCGACATAAAACTGCTTAGATCTTTGGTAATCAGAGCAGATGATGGCGACATGGTGTATACCTTTTAATTGCAAGTTAGGCATCCTTATTTATATCTAAACCTTCAGTCAATCACGAGTAATCCATCTGGTTTGCATGACCAGCAGTCACCATAAGCGACTTACATAGTGCGCTTTTCTAGCGCTATTGCAATCTCAAAAGAACCGTTTCACAACGCACTGAAATCGAGTGTGCGTTAAACCTTTATCGATTATTCGTCAAACAGGTCAAAACGTAACTTTTATTTACCACAATAAAGTGCAGGATATTGATAAAATGGTAAACTTTAAGTCTAATTGTCTTTTTTGTGAGCTGTATAAGTTTTAATGAAGCATCTTTGGTCTCTTTTAACCACTCTATTCGCTATCGGTAGTGTTGCTCACGCACAAGCGGCTTGTAACATAGAGTCAGAGCATGATTTTCTCCATTCGAATATCTCCGTTAAGGAGCATTCGATGCTGACATTTTACTATTCCTCCTTGTGTCAGCCGGGGCTCGTTGATCTCAAAGATATTTCCTTGCCTGATAACGCGTCGCCTCAGGCCAAAGCGTTGTACTACTTTGGCCTGCATAATCTGAGTAAATACGAAGGTATCACCGTGCCTGATGGCCCGGATATGTTAGCGCTCGGTATCGAATCAAAGATCGAATGGATTAGCGCAGAAGCCAAGCTAATCAAAGCCATTAAACTGATTGACTCCGATTTACTCATTGAGGGTGAATCGCTGCTTCATGAAATTGTCCCTGTAGCGGCAGATATCGGATACAAACGCCTACTTGCGCGAACTTATCGTTGGCTGGGTAACGTCAATGTGCAGCAATCGGATGTAAAAGCGAGTTTAAACTACTACAAAATGGCGTTCGAGCTGGTCACAGAAATTGGTGATAATTTCCAGACAACGATGACGCTTAACAATATCGCCACCGTCTATATGATGGCGGATCAGTGGCACAAAGCGCATAACTACCTTAAACGGGCACTTGATCTCTACAAAATCAACCACTACGACAACAGCTTGTTTGAAGCGATTCTTTACGCCAATTCGAGCACGACTTACTTCGCGCTCGGTGAACATTCCAAAGCAACAACCTATATGGAACTGGCGCTTACCGAGGCAGACCAGACGGGCTCAAGTCGGATAAAACTTTCTACTCTTGCTGATATTTCCATGCAGTATGCAAAGGTTGGTCAGACTACCGAAGCGTTGGCCATGGCGCAGCGTTGTGTCGATGTATCTCAAGAATCTGGCAACACTGACCACATGTTAGCTAACTGCTATGAAGCGTTTGCGACTGCGTTTTTGGCCGAGAAGAACTACTCTCAAGCCATCCACTATGCACAAAAGGTACTGGATAAACTGAGTGACTCAGAAAGCGATGAAGTCGTGTGGGAGATGGACATTCTAGGTAAGCTCGTTCAAGCATACGAAGCTCAGGGGGACTACCAACAAGCGCTCAATTACATGAAACGCGAATCCTTGGTGCGACAAATTTTCTACCGTGAGACCTACAGCGAAGAAATATTGAGTGAAAAAAGTGCGCTAGAACGCCAACTCAATAGCCGTGAAGTGGAACTGTTAGAAGCACAGAATGAATTGCAAGACATCACGTTAAAAGAGCAACGTTCGCGAGAGATCCTTTACCTTACTCTGTTTGGCATTTTGGCTTACTTTTCTCTGCGTGGCATTCTTCGTCTCAGAAAAGCAAACGCAGTGCTAAAGAGCCAGAATACCACCGACCCTCTCACTGGCGCTTTCAACCGCCGCTTTCTTGATGAGTGGCTTGAACAACAGTCAGCACTGAAAAGCAAAACTCAATATCTCGTCAGCATTATCGATATCGACCATTTCAAAAACTTCAATGATCAATTCGGTCATGAGGTTGGGGACTCGGTATTGCGCGAAACGGTGCGCGTGTTACAGGCTAAACTCAGAAAAGACGACCTACTGGTTCGCTGGGGAGGAGAAGAGTTTATCCTCATCATGCCACTAGAGAGTGCCAGTATGGTCAATGAAACTTTAGAGCGCCTGAGAACGACCATCGAACAACACGAGTTTCTGTACGAACAACACACGTTTAAAGTTACGATCTCTTTGGGCGCCTCTATTAGCGATGCAGAAAATATCCAGTCTGACTGGGAATCGATCTTCGCTAAAGCTGACTCAGCGCTCTATCGCGCTAAAAATGGTGGACGCAACCAGTACTCCATTGACCCTGAATAATCATCGGTTGGATAACGCATTGTTTGCAGACAAAAAAATCACTTTCGCCACCGCCAACCTGTTCAACTTTGTTGAGCCCCCGAACGCATTTTATGATTTTGAAAACATCTATGATCACCAAGCGTGGAGTGAGAAAAAACGTTGGACGCAACATCAGTTAACTCAACTCAATGCTGACATAGTCGGGCTACAAGAAATATTTAGTATCGGTGCGGCGCAACAGATGATGGAACAGCTCGGCTACTCCTATTTTGCGACGGTGGAAACCCCTACAGTGGAACAAGACTATATCTATTCCAAACCCGTTGTCGCTATTGCGTCAAAATACCCCATCACTCAGGTCAATCCAGTAAGTCCTATCAGCGAAATTACATTGGATTATCAGACCCAGATTCCTAGTTTTAGCCGTCAGCCGGTTCAAACCATTATCCGCGTGCCGGAGATTGGAGACATCGCAGTCTACGTCTGCCATCTAAAGTCGCAGCGAGCGACGGAAAGCCGTTCTCCTGAACGAGATCAGCCATTAGTCGGTCGTTGGCTTTCCAGTCAGCAGCGAGGTTGGGAAGCGCTGATGCTTCGCCTGTTTATGCAACGAGAGTATCAGCACAGCCCTCGACCCACGGTGTTGTTAGGTGACTTTAATCAAGCCATATCCAGTGATATTACTGGGCTGCTCACTGAGCAAATTGAGCAACCAAGCAGCGCTCTGACACTTGAAGATAGCTGGCAACTGTTCAACTTAACCCGTCCCAATGCAGAACGAAAAGCCACGCACTACCACTTTGCCAACGGCAATGTACTCGACTACATTCTTTTGTCACAGGAGTTTCAACCTCACAGTCCCTACTCTCTTGCAGACGTAACGGACTATTTGATTCTGGACAAGCATCTAACCAATCCGAATTTCGAGCTTGATAAGCAGGCCAGCGATCACGCCTTTGTCGCCACAACGGTCAGGTTTATCCTTTAGAACCCTCCTCCGAGCGTATATCGCTGCGTAGCACCGCTCTCCTTAACAAAATCATCATCGTGACTAACCAGAATGAAAGCGCCCTGATAGCTTCGTAACGCCTCAGCCAGCAACTGTTTTGAGTCTAAATCGAGATGGTTATCTGGTTCATCAAGTAACAATATTGGCGATTGTGGCTGGTGACTGGCGATCAACATGGCCAATTTCATCTTTTCACCACCACTGAGTAAACTGGCCTGTCGATAGACCGTGTCACGACGAAAACCAATACCTGCCAGTAAGGTTCGCGCATCACTTTCAATTATCCCAGAGCAATGCTCCATTAGGTTGTCCAATATCGAGAGTGATTCGTTGATCAAACCAAAATGCTGATCCAAATAACAGACCGGATGATTTATCTTTAACTCACCCGACTCTAGACAAATATCGCCCAGTAGGACCTTCAGCAAGGTCGATTTTCCACTACCATTACCACCACAAAGATGCAGTCGACTATTCCCCTCAAGGATCAGGTTGATCGCCTCTCGGCTGCCGAAAGGCAGTATGCCACTGACAATATTGAGTCGCTTTGCGCGGCTAGCTTCGCCTTGTTCAAGATAGATCTTTTGCTGCGCTATTTGCTCATAACGACCGCTCAGAGCATGATGTTTCTGGGCCAGCATCATCCTCCGGTTGTTGTCATTTTTTAACCGATTGGACAGTGATGCCGTCGCGCTGTCTTTCATACCGTCCAATATCAGTTTTGACTGACTGCCCGACTTACGTAATTTATTGCCCTGCGCCTCTCTTTGCTGTGCTTTTTCATGATTTCTCTGAGCCTGAACTTCGAGCTTTTTCTGCTCTCCTCGCACCGCTTCAATCTGACGTTCAAGCGCGTTACGTTCTCGCTGTTTCTGCTCTGAATAGACATCATAATTGCCACCATACTGAACCAACCCCAACTGGCTCAGCTCCCAAATTTGATCCATCTGACGCAATAGTTGTCTGTCATGACTAATGAGCAAAATATGCCCCGCAAATTGTGCCATTCTCTCAATCAGCCAAGTCTTGGCTTCTCCATCAAGATGGTTCGACGGCTCATCCAGCACCAAAAGATCAACCTCGCTATTAAACAGTCGCCACAATTGGAGCCGTGCCAACTGTCCACCGCTGAGCTTACTACAAGGAAAATGCACCTCGCTCGGCAGCCCCAAATCCGCTAGCTGCTGATTGAGTCTCTGCTTAATCGTCCAGTCATCAGCGAGCATTTCAAACCACTTGTCATCACAATCGCCATTTTCAATATGTTGTAAGGCTGTGATTTTATCTGCCACCCCTAAATAGTCTGCTACGGTTATTGAGTTCATAAGCCATTGCGACGGCTGTTGACTATAAGTATCGTGCGTCGCATTAACTACAACACTCCCTGATGTAGGCCGATACTTTTGGGTCAACATACCCGCTAGGAGTGACTTCCCCACCCCATTTCGGCCGACCAGACCAACCCTTTTTTCGAACAATGAACATGAAATATCACTAAATAGACGATCACCGTTGTCAAACTGGTAACTGATTTTATTTGCTTGTATTACTGGCATACTTTGCCTCCTGTGCAACAGGATTAGGCGTAGCAAAGTTTGGATAGATCGATCCCGATAATGCTAAGGAACCTTATATTCAATTGTGTTTAGAGAAGTATGCTTGAGAATAAGCAGTGACGAGCTACGCCGACTAACCCTGTGAAATCCGAAAATAATGTAAACAATGGATAACAGGTGTTAGTTATTCATATTGGCGTAATCTCCTAAAGAAATGATGGTGAGATTATAGAACACTTTTTGCTCACCGAGCAACCATAAGCGTGTACAGTTGCACAGCAGACTATGGCTAGGCCGCTGTGCATTGGGCGAGCACCGTTAACTGGGTCGCCGTTACTTTTAATCGAGCTGCTTGATAGAAATGCGATTTTTAAACTCAAAGACCTTCTCTGCACAAACATCGATGCAACGGCCACAACTGATACAGTTTTGATCCATCACTCGTCGATCCCCTTCTTTTAATGGCTGACGCAATACATCTGGTTCAGGGCAAACGTAATAACAATCCATACACTTGGTACACTGTTCTCGCTCGACCGCCACGACACGCAATAAGCTTTTTCGGCCAATCACGCCATAAGTCGCACCAAGCGGGCAAAGATGGCCACACCAACCATGTTCAACTAACAGAAGATCGAGTACGAAAACCAAGCCAATCAAGACCCAACCCGCACCAAAACCGAACACCAAGCCACGATGCAAAGCGGCGACAGGGTCAATCCAAGCCCAAAGTACGCTGCCCGAAAGTGCACTGCCAATAAGTAATACTGGGATCAACCAGTAACGAATGGTCGATGACCAACGAAAGCTGGATTTAAGATTCAGCTTACGGCGCAAAAAAGCGGCGAAGTCGGTAACCATGTTCAGAGGGCAGACCCAGCCACAAAATGCACGTGGACTCAAAACCGCATAAAAAGCGACCACAACCAAAACACCGATTAAGGCGGTTGCCTCAGGTAAATGACCGGCTGCTATCGTCTGCATCATGATGAGTGGATCACTCATTGGCACCACGTCAAATAAAGTGCTGGATGACAGGTTTCCTTTGAGCACTCCCAGAGTAGGCCCCGCCATAAACAGAGCCACAATAAGCAGTTGGCAACATCGACGCAGAATTAAAAAACGATGAGCTTGCCACCAGCCAAGTTTTCGCACAGCATCTTTACCCGCGTCTTTTGCTAGGTTCTTAGCCATTACAACTTACCTCCCAAGGTTTCGAGGGCTTCGTTTGGCACCTCGGGCGCACTGTTTTCAAGTGTTTTGTTGATCTCTTCCCATCCCAATTGGTAATGAGCTCCCATCTTGCCTTTTGCCAGTTCAGTGGGAATGATCTTGATTGCAGCAATCTCTGTCACGCAAGCTTCTTCACATTTTCCGCAGCCTGTACATTTGTCTGAATGGACGGTTGGTATCAACTTGGCATGATAACCGGTACGTTCATTGCGCACGTGTTCAAGCGTTATCGCCTCATCAACAAGCGGGCAAACTCGATAGCAGACATCACAACGTAAACCTTGCCAGTTGAGACAACTTTCGTGGTCAATGAGTACTGCGGTACCCATTCTTGCATCATCGATGTTGGTCAAATTAGGATCGAGTGCTCCCGTCGGGCAAACCGGCACACAAGGAATGTCCTCACACATCTCACATGGAATGCTACGAGCAGTAAAATAGGGCGTTCCTGACTCTACAGGAGACAACAGAGTGGCCAGTTTCAATGTGTCATAAGGGCATGCCTGTACACACAATCCACAGCGAACACACGCTTTTTCAAACTCACCCTTTGGCAAAGCACCTGGTGGACGAATCGGAACACCTGTGCCGTCTCTCGCCTGACTTTGCATTGACTGCAACCCCAATACACTTGCCGCTGCCCCAACACCGGCTGCTGTCCGAACAGCATCACGCAAAAACCGACGTCGGCTCTCTGATGTCTTTGATTTAGACCCACTCATGATTCACTTCCTCACACCAGCGGTTTAGCTAGGCTCAACACTCTTCGTAAGCATAGCAATCCTGAAGATAATAAATGCATTTTCAATACAGTTTATAGGGTTATATATAACCCTAAAGGGGTGTATCAAACATCTATTGATAAGAATCAACTAACTGAGGAGAGCGACAGCGCATATTGATCAATTAGCACGGAAGCACAATGATGACTTTTGTTCAAAAAAACGCCACACAATGCGTTTTTTGTCACACGTTGTTTCCTTGCCAGGTGTTATCCTTATAAAATGTAAGGCTTTAAAAATTACGCTGTGAGGGTCTTATGATAGAAATCGTAATTGACGGAAAGTTCCGGATTGTGGAAGAGGGTTCTACCCTTCTGGAAGCAGCAAAAGTGTGTGGCGTCGACATACCTTCATTGTGTGGATTAAATAAATCCAAGGCCAAGGTGCCGTGCGACCTGTGTGTCGTCGAAGTGGAGAGTGGCGGCACTCAACGGGCATGCGAACTCAAAGTTTATCGCGGTCTCAACGTAAAAACCCAATCAGAGCAACTCAGTGCTCACCGGCGTAAAGCGCTTAACACCATCATGCAAGACCACTATGCTGACTGCGAAGCGCCATGCAAAACCGCTTGTCCTGCTGGTGTCGATATACAATCTTATCTCTACTTCATTGCCCAGAACGACCATCAAAAGGCGATTGAGGTCATCAAACGCACCCTGCCAATGCCGCTCTCTATTGGCCGTGTATGCCCTGCTTTCTGTGAGAGTGAATGTCGCCGCTCTTTGGTCGACGACTCGATTGCAATCCGCCAGCTAAAACGACATGCCGCAGATGCAGACCTTGCTGCGCAAGAATCCTATGTAGCGGAGAAAAAACTAGCCAAAGGTCTCTCTATTGCCGTGGTGGGCAGTGGCCCTGGCGGTTTGACTGCTGGCTACTATCTCTCCAATGAAGGCTATGATGTGACGGTGTTTGAGTCGATGCCAAAGGCGGGCGGATGGTTGCGCTACGGGATCCCTGAATACCGATTGCCAAAAGCGATCTTAGATAAAGAGATCGAACTCATGTGCCGCAACGGCATGCAGATTCAAACCAGTAAAAAACTCGGCGTCGATTTTACCTTATCTCAGCTAAGCAACGAGTATGATGCAGTCTGTTTGGCTGTTGGTGCGTCTTTAGCGGTTGAGATGAACTATCCGGGCAGTGACTTAGCAGGCTGTTATCTCGGGGCCGACTACCTGAAAGATTATGTCACCGAACAACACTACACTACTGGGAAAAAGGTCGCGGTCATCGGTGGGGGTAACACCGCGATTGACTGTGCGCGAACCGCTCGCAGAACGGGTGCTGAAACCACGATTATCTACCGCCGAACTCGTGAAGAGATGCCCGCTGAAGATTATGAAATCGAAGAGGCTGAACACGAAGGCGTACAATTTCTGTTCTTAACGAATCCAGCTCAAAATATTGCGGGCTCAGATGGACGAGTAGAAAAAGTCCAGTTGGAACGTATGGCATTAGGTGCCCCCGATTCGTCTGGCCGCCGGAGACCAGAGGCGACAGGAGAGTTTTTCACCCAAGAATTTGACACTGTAATCGCCGCTGTATCGCAAAAACCGGACTTAAGTTTCCTCGACGACGATTCACTTTCAATCCCGCTAACGCGCTGGAATACTTCTCAGTCCGACGACCAAACCATGCACACTGGCACAGGCAATATCTTTAGCATAGGTGATTTTCGTCGGGGGCCTGCGACCGCGGTTGAAGCGGTTGGTGACGGTCGAATAGCAGCCAAAGCCATCGACCTATTTCTGAACGGCGATATGGCTGACATGCCAAAACCTGCCTTTAACTCACGTAAAGAGGAGAAGCTCGCTCAGGTCGATCCTCTCCACTTTGAGAACTTGCAGAAAGTCGCGCGCAGCATTATGCCCGAGCTAACACCCGCTCAACGTGAGCAAAGCTTTGATGAGGTCGAACTCGGTTTTGACAATGATGAAGCAATGAAAGAGGCGGCTCGTTGCCTAGAATGCGGCTGCCAAGCCAACACCAGTTGTGATTTGCGGGATTACTCAACCGAATATGGCGCACAACAGAACTTTTCGTTGCCAGTTGAAATAAAAACACACCAAGACTGGATCAATCTCCGTCACAAAGACACACGACATAAGTTTACAGTTGACCGCAGCTCAGAGTTTATCGAGTTTGATGCCAACCGATGTATCAGTTGTGGTCAATGTATTCAGGCATGCAGTGAACAAGCGGTGCATGGCATTCTCAACTTTGTTCACGACCAAAATGGTCGTCCTGCACTGAGACCAGATGACAGACCGCACTTCGGTTCCAGCCGCCATGGTCGAATCTTGATGGGGGACTCGAACTGCGTTCAATGTGGTGCTTGTATTCAGGCCTGTCCGACGGGCGCTATGGTTGACAGTCGAGATCGCTCACAAGGTCGCGAAGATTCGCTCAAACATGTCGACACCATTTGTACTTACTGTGGTGTGGGGTGCAAGTTAACCATGCATGTTGACGAAAAAGCCAACCGAATTCGTCGCATAACCGGTGCCAATTCTCCAGTCAACCAAGGCATGCTCTGTGTCAAAGGACGTTTTGGTTTCGATTTCATCGGCGATGAAGCTCGCTTAACAACGCCGCTTATCCGTAAAGACGGATGGCTACAACCCGCAAGTTGGGATGAAGCCATTACTCTGATTGCCAGTAAATTTACCGCTCTCAAGCAAGATTTCGGCGGCAATGCACTGGCAGGATTCTCTTCAGCAAAAACCACCAACGAAGACAACTATGCGTTCCAGAAATTTATTCGTCGCGAACTAGGGACAAACAACGTTGATCACTGTGCTCGTCTCTGCCATGCGTCGAGTGTCACCGGACTAGAAGCCTCACTCGGTAGTGGCGCGATGACCAACGACATTCCAAGCATCAAACACTCGGATGTTATTTTTATTATTGGTTCAGACACCACCTCCGCTCACCCGATTATCGCTTCCCATATCAAGCAAGCTATCCGCCATCACGGCGCACGTCTGATCGTTGCCGATCCAAAACGTATCGATATGGCCGATCATGCTCAGCTCTATCTCGCGCATCGTCCAGGGACAGATGTTATGCTGCTTAACGGCATCATGCAGCAAATCATCAAAAATGGTTGGTACGACCAAGAGTATATAGAAGAGCGTGTTGATGGCTTTGATACCTTGCTTCAAGAAGTGATGTCACCCGCCTATGCTTTGGATAAAGTTGAGCTAGTGACAGGCGTCAGCGGTGAAGACATTTTTGCTATGGCGAGAATGATAGGGACAGCCAAACGAACCGCTGTTTACTACTCGATGGGGATTACACAACACACCACAGGCCATGACAACGTCCGCTCTGTCGCCAACTTGCAACTACTGTGTGGCAACATCGGTATTGAAGGCGGCGGTATTAACCCACTCCGTGGTCAATCAAACGTACAGGGAGCCTGTGACATGGGCGCGCTGCCCAACAGCTACCCAGGGTATCAGAAAGTCTACAACCCAATGATTCGTCAGAAATTCTCGATCGAATGGAACGCAACTCATCTACCTACTGAACCAGGATTAACTCTTACTGAAATCATTGATGGCGCATGCCAGCGTACGGTTCGAGGTCTCTATATCATGGGGGAAAACCCTGTCCTTAGTGACCCAAATCAAGCGCATGTTATCGAGGGTTTGGAGGCACTGGATTTCTTGGTTGTACAAGACATCTTCTTAACGGAAACCGCTCAGTACGCAGATGTGGTTCTTCCTTCATGTTCATTTGCGGAGAAATCAGGCCACTTTACCAACACTGAGCGTCGCGTACAGCGTGTCAATGCTGCCGTTAAAGCACCTGGAGAAGCCAAAGAGGATTGGTGGATCATCCAACAAATTGCTAACGCGATGGGCAGTGACTGGCACTATCAACACGTCTCTGATATTACGGCCGAGATCGCACGCGTCACCCCTCAATATGCGGGACTGCGCTGGGATGCGATTACCCCTGAAGGTGTTCAATGGCCGAGCAACAAAAACAATCCGAATGGCACTCGCATTATGCATCAGACACAGTTCACTCGCGGCAAAGGTCAGATGGTGGGCGTACCATTTCGCTATGCGGCAGAATTGCCTGACGAGGAATTTCCTTTGGTGCTCACCACGGGACGTGTTCTAGAACAGTTCCATACTGGTACCATGACGCGTAAAACCAAAGGGTTAGATAATCTCGCGGGGCCACGTGCCATGATCAGTGTTCAGGATGCTGAAGCATTAGGTATTTCTAACGGTCAGCGACTTAAAGTCTCGACCCGTCGAGGAGAGATTGAGATAGATGCATTCGTGACAAAACGTATCCAAAAAGGCGTCATCTTTATTCCTTTCCATTTTGTTGAGTCGCCAGTCAATAGACTTACAACCACAGCAACCGACCCCCATGCCAAGATACCAGAATTCAAAGTCGCGGCGGTGAAAGTGGACCCCCTGCCTTTTGAGACCGCCGTTTAAAGGTTAATAAAGAGAATAAAGCCAACTCACTTGAGTTGGCTTTCCTTATGATTAAGCGACTTGGCGCAGAATAACCGCAGTGCCCATCCCGCCCCCAATACACAGTGAAGCAAGTCCAAGTTGACTATCAGAACGAAGCATCTCATAAATCAAAGACGTAACGATTCGTCCACCTGACGCACCAATCGGATGGCCTAACGCAATCGCGCCCCCATTCACATTGGTTTTATCATCAAACCAAGCTTGATTGAGCTGATGTTGCTGAGATAGACCTTTAATAACGCCGATTGCCTGAGCCGCAAACGCTTCATTAAGTTCTAGACGTTGGATTTGCTCTAACTCAAGCCCAGCGCGGCTTAACGCTTGGCTAACTGCGGGTACAGGACCCAGCCCCATCACTTCCGGCTCTACTCCGCCTTGTCCAGTTGCCACCACCTCAACCAAGGGAGTCAATTGATGCTGCTTAACCGCCTGCTCGCTAGCCACAATCAGGGCCACGGCTCCATCATTTAGGCCTGAAGCATTGCCTGCCGTGACCGTACCCTGCTTATCAAATGCCGGTTTCAGCCCCGCTAAACTCTCCATTGTTGCATCAAATCTAGGATGTTCATCTTGGCTAACGACACATTCTCCACGGCGTGACTGGATAGCCACTGGAACAATTTCTTGCTCAAATTTTCCAGCGACAATCGCCTGCTGCGCTCGCTGCTGACTGCGTAAGGCAAAGCGATCTTGTTCCTCTCGACCAATCTCATATTGATGAGCGATATTTTCAGCAGTCACACCCATATGGATAGCGGAAAATGCATCGGTTAATCCATCTCTTAGCATGGTATCGATCAAGGCCATATCGCCCATTTTGTTCCCAGAACGACTTTTTCCATCCACCACAAACGGGGCATTACTCATACTTTCCGTCCCCGCAGCCACCACCAGATCGGCATCACCTGAACGTACGGAATTGACCGCATTAAGTAAGGTTTTCATGCCACTGCCACAAATCATGTTCAACGTATATGCAGGCGTCTTAGCGGGGATGCCCGCATGTATCGCCACCTGTCGACCCACGCCTTGTCCCTGCCCTGCACCAAGTACATTCCCGACAATCACCTCATCAATGAGTGCGCCATCGATACCACTCTGCTTTAGCGCAGCGTCAATAGCAATGCGCCCCAGTTCGACCGCAGATACCGAGCTTAAGCTGCCAAGGAAACTGCCAATTGGAGTGCGTTTCGCTGCGACGATATAGACTTTATTGTTCATCTTATAGCACCAACCCACCATCAATTTTCAACACTTGACCTGTGATAAAACTTGACTTGTCACTGGCAAGAAACTCGACACCATTGGTAATATCTTCTGTGGTTCCCATTCGTCCAAGAGGGGTTTTCTGCTTCATTAAATCGAGCACCTTCTCTGGCAGATTTTCCGTCATTGGTGTCTGGATAAAGCCTGGAGCCACACAATTGGCTCTAACCTGAGCTCCTTTGCGAGCAAACTCTTTGGCCCAACTTTTGGTCATTGCAATAACGCCACCTTTTGACGCTGCGTAATTAGTTTGACCAATGTTGCCATCGGTGCCGACAACCGAAGACATGGTGACAATCGATCCATAGTTATTTTCAATCATCAGTGGCGCAACCGCTTGAGTTAGGTTGAACACGCCTTTTAAATTGACATCGATAACAAAATCCCACTCTTGCTCGGTCATTTTCTCGATCAGCGCATCACGTGTCACGCCCGCATTATTAATCAAGACATCAACTCTTGAATGACGTTCTTTCACCTGAGCGATAAAGGCTGCAATCGCCTGACGATCACAGATGTTGAGCACGACAGGCTCTACATTGTCACAATGGTTAAACGCTTCAGATAACCCCTCCGCATTCATGTCCAGCGCGTACACGCACTTGGCTCCATTTTGAGAAAAACGTTCAGTGATAGCCCGACCTATGCCTTGGGCAGCACCCGTTACGATGCAAATTTTGTTGTCAAACATGTCCTTATCCTTTGTATACAACGAAACATTAACTGACGAAGCTGAACTGACGGCTAGTTCGCCTTACTGCTTATTGTGAGCTCAAATTGTGTTCGAAAAATGGCGTTATTCATAAGTTTTAATGACGGACTCACTATTGGTTTAAACGCCATCTGCTGAAGAATGTCCTGCTCAAGGTCAACACCAGGCGCTATCTCTACCAGCTCCAGTCCCGAGTGAGTCAAACGAAACACCGCTCGCTCTGTGATATACAGAACGGGTTTATTCGACGTCATTGCCTGTTGAGCACTGAACGTGATCTGTTCAACCTGATCGATAAACTTGCGTTGAGAGCCTTCGCGATTAATTCTGAGTTGTTGGTCGATGACATCGACACTCAATCCTTTGGCGGTAAAAGTGCCACAAAAATAGACCTTTTTCGCGTTCTGAGTAATGTTGATAAAACCGCCACAACCGGCTATTTTGCTTCCGAAACGAGACACATTGATGTCGCCTTGCGCATCGCACTGAGCGAGACCAAGGAAAGCCTGATCGACCCCACCCCCATCATAAAAATCAAACATCTGATCTTGCCCGATTATCGCTTGAGGCAGACGTGAAGCTCCAAAATCCAGCCCACTTTGTGGTATGCCTCCGATGGCTCCGGGTTCTACCGTTAAAGTAAACTTATCAAGCATCCCGGCTTGCTGGGCAACGTCTGCGATGTGCTCTGGCGCGCCAATGCCCAAATTTAGAATCGAATCGGCTTCAAGCTCCATCGCTGCGCGACGAGCAATAATGGTTTTGGCATCCAACTTACTCTTTACCGCTATCTCCGTCCGCGAATCCTGCCCCCCCTTGTGGCTGGCAATTCCGACAAATTCGGGATTCATCGTGGTTGCGAAGGTTTGCATATGTTCATTAAGGTCTTCACACACGACAACAGCATCCACAAAAATCCCCGGTATCTTAACGGCATGGGGATCAAGCTGACCGGCGGCGACGATACGTTTCACTTGCACAATGACCTTACCGCCATTGTTTCTAGCCGCTTGTGCTGCCGCCAAACTTTCGACAATCAAACACTCATCTTCCATGGTAATGTTGCCATTCTCATCGGCGCTCGTCCCCCGTAGAATCGCGACATTAACCGGTAGCTTGCGATAGAAAAGGTACTCCTCTCCCAGCAAGTCAATCACTTCAACCCAATCCTGCTTTGTTACTGAGTTTATCTTGCCCCCTTCAATACGAGGGTCGACAAAGGTTCCAAGTCCGACTTTGCTTATTGTGCCCGGTTTACCCGCAGCGGTGTCACGCAAAAGGTGTGAAATGATCCCTTGAGGAAGATTGTAGCCTTGGATGAGATTGTCCACCGCCAATTGCTGCAACTTGGGAACCAGCCCCCAATGCCCACCAATTGCTCGTTTGACCAAACCTTGCTGGGCTAAATGATTGACTGCTCGCCCCTGTCCGTCTCCTTGTCCAGCGGCAAAAAGCAGTGTGAGATCTTTGGGTGTTTGGTTTCGGGCGAAGCGTTGACCAAT
The DNA here is from genome assembly GCF_050113875.1 of Vibrio sp. TRT 1302. NCBI lineage: Bacteria > Pseudomonadati > Pseudomonadota > Gammaproteobacteria > Vibrionales > Vibrionaceae > Vibrio > Vibrio sp. TRT 1302. The sequence continues at coordinate 261,992 of NZ_JBNJOF010000003.1, forward strand.
TGCTCGTTCAATCGCTTCTGGCACAACACTGCCAATAAATCCCCCGAGTAACACACCATCGCCATCTTCAATCCATTCAGCAGCTTGCTGTGCCGTTAGCTGAGTGACCACTTCAACCTTCCTTAGTTACCTTCACTTCAATATTGAATTCAGCTTAGACCTTAAATTCTCGCTTGTTAATTACACAAATAGAGATTGTGAATTTCAAATATGGCATTATCTTTGGAGTTCATCGACTCTCTGATAGAGGTATTGCTTGAAGCCACTACACCGTTCTGGCATTGGTGTCCGAGGTCGGAAAATCAGATCGATATCGAAGCTCGCACACTGGTAATCTTGCATGATGTGTTGCAGTTCGCCGTTAGTAAGCTGCTGGCTAACCAGAGAGTGAGGAAGATAAGCCACTCCAGCATGCTCCATTGCCAGATCCAGCAACATCTCACTGTTATCACACTCAAGAGTATCGCGGATAGTGACCATCGCCATCTCTCCATCTCGTTCAAAACACCAGCGATTTCCACCCACCAGTGTTCGAGCATAGAGACATCGGTGCATACCCAGCTCATCGGGATTAGTCGGAGTACCGTGTTCCGCTAGATAAGTTGAGGACGCGCAAAGGTAAAGCGGCTCGCGTAATAGACGTTTTCGCACCAGTAAGCTGTCTTGAGGCAATTCGCCCTGAAAGCTCGCTCGAGCACGAAATGCAAAGTCGACCTTGAGTGGATCAAACTCACCCGCTTCAATAAAGATTTTGAAGTGCACTTGAGGATGAAGCTGCATGTATTCAGCGACAATTTTGGTCAAATATTGACGAGCAAAAAGTGGGGTAGAAGAGATACGTATTTCTCCGCGCTGCTGCTCTGCTAAGTTTTGTACTTCTTCGCATAGGCTGTTGATATCGGGAAGGATCGGAGAAAAGCGTTCATACAGCAGTTGACCTGCTTGAGTCGCAACCAATTGGCGTGTACTGCGCTTGATCAACTCTACCGACATCGCCTCTTCAAGCTCTTTTACCCAACGACTTCCCGCCGCGGCTGAAATGCCTTGCTGTTCGGAAGCGAGTCGAAAAGAGCCCGTTTGAATGACAGCACAAAAGAAGACAATCTTATCCAAAATAGGCTGGCGACTAGATAACAGATTGGCCGCCATCAGTTAACTAACCCCTTTTGCAACGCAAGCTTAACCAACGCAGCGGTTGAGGTTGCACCAAGTTTCTTTTTGATTCTCAAGCGATGAGTCTCAACCGTCCTGACACTGATATGCAGAGCATCTGCAATCTCTTTGTTACCAGAACCATTAACGATCTCTTTCAGAACATCCGCTTCTCGTTTTGACAAGGTATCATCTTTGGGTTGAGGTTTTTCATTGAGCTGTTCAAGCAGACGATCCGATGCCTGTGGACACAAATAGGAGCGACCTTGGGCTACCTGATTGATTGCCATAACCAACTCTTCAGACCCTACATCTTTCAGCACGTAGCCTTTCGCACCGCACTTAACCGACCTAACAACATAGTCACGGCTATCGTGCATAGAGAGCATGATCACGGCAGTGTCACTACGGCTCTTTTCAAGTTTTTCTAACACTTCAATGCCGTTTAACTCAGGCATATTAATATCAAGCAATAGCACATCAGGCTTGAGCGCTAAGGTGTTTTCCAGTGCTTCCTTGCCGGTACCTACACACGCAAGAATCTCAAGATTGTCTTCCCTTTCCAGTCGTGACTTTAGCCCGTCCTGCATCAATCGATGATCATCGGCGAGTATTAGTCTAATCATATAAACTCCATGTCTAAGCTCACACGCACTTCCGTGCCCTGTCCCTGCTCGCTGGTGACAACAAAGGTGCCACCGATCGCTTGAATCCTCTCCTTCATGTTTTGCAATCCCATATGCTGAAGAATCGGTTGTTTACGTTTACCTGATTTCAGTTGCTTGTCAGGCATCCCCACTCCATCGTCACTGACAGTCAGAATCAACATTCGCCCTTCGCGCTGCATAATGATATCGACCCCTTGAGCCTGAGCGTGCTTTTCGACGTTGTGCAGCGCCTCCTGAACGACTCTATACAAGGTGGTTTCCACTTCAGGTAAAAACTCTTGCCCCTCAATATCATGCTCAAACACCAACTCTAACTGAGTTCGGTCACGTAACTCATTGATGTAGGCCTCGATACCCGCAACCAGCCCAAGATCATCCAGTTGAGGAGGTCGCAAGTCCCGTGAGATTCTCCTCAGCTCGACTATCGCCTGTTCAAGGGCGACTTTACTGGCTGTTAATTCCGCACCTTTAATGGCGTCGTCGCTTTCCTGAGAAACGTTGTCCAATCGATACTTTGCGGCCACCAGCAATTGATTGACACCGTCATGCAGTTCACGTGATACGCGACGACGTTCGTTCTCTTGAGAATCAATGATTTGCTGATTCAAAACACTGAGCTGCTGGTTTGCAAGTCGTCTTACATTGAGGTTCAATGACGCCCCCAATGCCGCGATCACCGTGACCGCGACAAACATCACACCAAATAACGCTGTACTGCTCTTTCCGACGCTCTGGTCAAAGCCAGAACGCATATGAGTGACTTGCCTTTCTATATCGTCTAGATAAACGCCTGTCCCTATCATCCACTGCCACTTATCGAGTGATACTGCGTAACTCAGTTTGGGAAGTGGCTCTTTTTTGGATGGTTTATGCCACAAGTAGTCAACAAAACCGCCACCGTTTTTGCCAGCTTGAATCAGTTCTTGCAGCAGCTTCTTTCCTTGCACATCTTCGACTTGCCACCAGTTTTTTCCGATTCGGTCGGGTTGATATGGCAATACCAACGCATCGCCATCCCAGGTATAGGCAAAGAAGTATCCATCACTGCCATACGTGAGCTGGCTCAATTTTTCGATAACAATCTGCTTCGCAAGGTCAGGCGCTAGGCTGTTATCTGAGTAGTAAGGCTCAATACTTTTGACTGCCATTTCTACGTACTGCTGTAATTCTTGCTTTTTTATCGCCAGCACATTGTCACGTGTTAGCTGCACTTGCTCACCAACGAGTTGTTTTGCTTGACTAAACAGAAGGCTAGCGACGATCACAACCACCACGATCAAGGGCACGATCGAGAGTAAAATAATGTTAATCGTGAGTCTTCTGTTACTGACAAATCCCATATCCACATCCAGCTGTGTACGTAGTTTTACTGATATTTTGTGCGGAATTTTGCACTTTCTACCGACAAAATTTGCGCAATTACCCCAATAGAGAGCAATAAATCCCCCCTCTAAACTTAGGCTCAAATGTAACATTGCATTAACACGATTTACTACGCAATGTTCACATTTCTCAATATTGACAAGGAACTCAGTCTAACAAGGAGAGACCGAATGAACCTGAAGAAAGCCGCTCTAGCGACTGCTCTCGCTATCACCGCAACGGGCATTTCTGCTGTTGCACACGCTGCCGATAAGAAAGTACTGCTTAAAACACCTATCGCTTTCGGCAGCCACCTACCTGCTTTGGGAACACCAATTCAGTGGTACGCCGATCACATCAGCCAAACTTCAGGCGGTACGATCAAGATGAAGATTTATGAGCCCGGCAAGTTAGTCAATCCTGCCGAGATTCTCGATGCGGTCTCTACCGGAAAAGTCAATGCTGGCTATTCAACGGCGGGCTATTGGCAAGGTAAGTTACCTGCATCAGCGCTGTTTTCTGCGGTTCCATTTGGGCCAGAAGCTGGCGAATACATGGCGTGGTTATTCTTTGGAAATGGCTTAAAACTCTATCAGGAAATGTACGACCAAGGCGGTTACAACGTTAAGGTCACTCCTTGTGCGATTATCTCTCCAGAAACCTCCGGTTGGTTCCGTAAGCCTATTGAAAAACCGGAAGATCTTAAGGGGCTGAATATGCGTTTCTTCGGCCTTGGCGCGTCTGTTATGGAGAAACTCGGAGTTGGCACCGTGCAATTGCCTGGCGGTGAGATCTTTGGTGCTCTAGAGAAAGGGGCAATTGATGCGTCTGAGTTCTCTCAACCGGCCATTGACCAACGACTAGGATTCCACAAAGTCGCCAAATACAACTACTTCCCAGGTTGGCACCAACAATCGACCGTATTCGAGCTACTGATCAACAAAGACACGTGGAACAGCATGAGCCCGACCCAGCAGTCAGCCATTGAGACCACTTGTATGGCAACGATGACTTACTCAATCGCCGAAGGTGAAGCCATTCAATATGCCGCGATGGAAAAAGCAAAACAGAATGGCGTTGAGATCCGCTATTGGAACGATGAAATGCTGAGTCTGTTTAAGAGCACTTGGTTAGAAGTCGTGGATGAGAAGAAAACCGCCGATCCGTTCTTTGACAAAGTCTGGAGTGACCTAAGTAAATTCCGAGAAGGTTATGCGCTTTGGTCTGCTAATGGTTTCTTACCACGTGAAACGCAGAATCAATAACCTGATGTGAATTGGACCTGCTGGCCGGCATTTTTTGCCGGCCAATGGTTGTAAGGAGTTGCCAATGAGCAAGGTGCTATATTCTACCCCTACTATCCCTATGTACTACCAAATTGAAAAAGCGATTGTCAGTGCTAGCCGTCTACTCGCATGGACCAATCTCGTTCTGGTCGCGGTAATCATTATTCAAGTCGTGTTGCGTAAAGTCTTCTCTAACGGCCAAATCGCGCTCGAAGAGTTACAGTGGCATCTCTACGCCACCGCGGTTATGTTCGGCACCGCCTATGCACAAGTGACGAACCTACATGTTCGCGTTGACCTGTTTTATCACAAGTTCTCGCCGCGTAAACAAGCCATCATTGATATTCTCGGCCTGGCTTTGCTCGCGATCCCATTTGTGTTGGTCGTTATCCTGCATTCCTATGATTTCGCCTACGAGTCATGGCGGGTCAATGAAAGTTCGGCATCCCCCTCAGGATTGCCTTACCGCTGGATCATCAAAAGTATCATCCCTCTTAGCTTTAGCATGCTCTTGTTATCCATGATCGCACGGATCTTACGCAACATCGAAACTCTGACGAAAGGAGCGACACATGGAAGCAAATGAATGGATTGTTATCGCCATGTTTGGCTCATTTATTCTGTTGCTGTTTACCGGCATACCTGTCGCTTATGTGCTGGGTGGGATAGGTGTGGTGTTTGCTGCCGTCGGATACTTCGCCGATCTCTATCTCGATACATTCACAGGCTTGGATTACACCAGTTTGGGGTTAGTGGTCAATCGCATTTATAAAATCATGGATAACTGGATCTTGGTGGCATTGCCCATGTTTATCTTTATGGGAAATATGCTCGACAAATCTGGAATTGCTGAAAAGTTGATGTCTTCAATGCAAGCTCTGTTTGGCAAAGTACATGGTGGTCTGGCCGTCACCGTTATGGCGATTGGTATTATCTTAGCCGCTTCGACCGGCATCATAGGCGCATCCGTTGTGCTCCTGACCGTTATGTCACTACCGAGTATGATGCGTCAAGGTTACCACTTGCCTCTCGCGCTCGGGACGGTGGCCTCCGCTGGAACGCTCGGAATCTTACTCCCTCCGTCGATCATGTTGGTGATTATGGCAGACCAACTTGGTCTATCGGTCGGTGATCTCTTTATGGGTGCCATCATACCGGGTTTGTTGCTTGGCACTCTGTACATTATTTATATCTTAGTGGTCGGTAAAATAAACCCCGACAAAGCACCTGTGCCTGAGCATGTTGAGCCCGTTGATTGGGGACTGATCTTACAAGTATTCAAAGATATCACTCCAACAGTGATGCTGATTTTCTGTGTACTGGGATCGATATTTGCGGGTGTCGCAACCCCCACAGAAGCGTCAGGAATCGGGGCATTAGGCGCGACATTACTGGCCGCTTACAATAAAAAACTCAGTCTAAAAGTACTCAAAGAAGTCTTGCTGGCTTCCTATGGCACTACGGCCTATATCTTTATGATCTTCTTAGGCGCGTCTTGTTTCGCATTGGTTTTGCGTGAACTTGGTGGAGATGAACTGATTGAATCATTTTTGAGTGGCTTGCCATTTGGTCCTTACGGAATCATTGCGTTCATTCTAATGATTGTGTTCTTACTCGGTTTTTTCCTCGACTGGATCGAAATAACCTTAATAGCCCTTCCTCTGCTTGCGCCGGTGATTGCCAGTTTGGGGATTGAACTCGATGGGCATGGTGTCGTGGACAATCCAAGTCTGGTTTGGTTTGTCATGCTGGTCGCAATGGCGCTGCAAACCAGCTTCTTAACTCCGCCTGTTGGCTTTGCGCTCTTTTATCTCAAAGGGGTCTGCCCTGAAGGGGTGGCGTTAAAGGATATCTACCGTGGAGTCGTGCCATTTATCCTGATTCAAATTGTCGCCTTGGTCTGCCTGGTTGCTTGGCCACAATTGGTGCTCTGGTTTCCCAGTGTCGCCTATGGATAATATGAACCACTAACCAAACCTAAAGCCAACGAATCCTCGTTGGCTTTTTTATTCTAGCCCGTCGAGCTACTGTATTGATTTTCCTATCAGAACCGATACAATCCCCTCGCTATATTAGCAAACGTTTAATTTATTCTCAGGGCGGGGCGAAATTCCCCACCGGCGGTATTCCCCTAGCCAATTTTGACATTGGGGTGAGCCCGCGAGCGCTCGATACGTCGAGGTCAGCAGATCTGGTGAAAACCCAGAGCCGACGGTTATAGTCCGGATGAGAGAGAATGAAAACACACCACGCTAGCCCCTGCTGCTGTGGTGCATTTCGTTTTGGCTGTGACTTTTAACGTCGCAGTACTCATGCATGCCCTGATTCTGGTGATATTTAGGAGTTAACCATGAATCAGTCATCACTACTTGCCGAATTCGGCGACCCAATCACGCGCGTTGAACAAGCACTCGTTGCCCTCAAACAAGGCCGAGGCGTACTGCTTCTTGACGATGAAGACCGTGAAAATGAAGGCGATATTATCTATTCCGTCGAATCTCTTACCACTGAACAAATGGCATTGATGATTCGCGAGTGTAGCGGGATTGTCTGTCTTTGTTTGCCAGAAGAGCAAGCGGATCGTTTAGAGCTAACCCCAATGGTCAGCAACAACAATAGTGCCAACCAAACTGCCTTCACGGTTTCAATCGAAGCGAAAGTCGGTGTCACCACTGGCGTTTCTGCTCAAGATCGCGTAACGACGATTAAAACCGCTGCAAACCCTCTGGCAAAACCATCGGATTTGGCTCGTCCAGGCCATGTGTTCCCTCTGCGTGCACGCAAAGGTGGCGTTTTGGTCCGTCGTGGGCATACGGAAGGTACTATTGACTTGATGCAAATGGCAGGGCTCCAGCCTGCTGGTGTGCTTTGCGAAGTCACCAATCCAGATGGGACAATGGCCAAAACAGCAGAGATCGTTGCTTTTGGTAAACTGCATAATATGCCTGTTCTGACCATCGAAGATATGGTGATGTACCGTCAACAGTTCGACCTAAAGCTTGCATAAAATCTGAATGCCAAGCCCATCGTTTGGGCTTGGCTTACAAAAGTCTTATCGCCAAAACCCTCTGCCGCTATCCTTTCTAAAATCAGTCATATTTCGCATCTCTATACTTCTAGGACTAAACTTTTATCTTAGTGATATCTCCAAGGATAGAGGATCGAATGGACGAGGAACAAAACTCAAACGATGATTTGCTGGTCATTATTGAAGATGAGCCAGATACGCTTGACACAACGTCTCCGAAACTAACTTGGCGAGTGCTGATCGTTGACGATGATCCCGATGTCCATCATGCGACAACCTTATCCCTAAAAGACATCATCATCGAAAACCGCCCAGTCGAGTTCCTTCACGCCTATTCCGCTGCTGAAGCAGAACAGGTACTGAGTCATGAAACGGATATCGGTGTGATACTGCTTGATGTCGTCATGGAAACCGACCACGCAGGGCTTGAGTTGGTCGAAACCATTAGAGAAAAACTGCATTTAAGCGCGTTAAGGATCATTCTTCGTACAGGTCAGCCAGGCTATGCTCCTGAAATGGAAACCATTCAGCGTTATGACATCAACGACTATCGCACCAAGCCTGAACTGACTCGAATTCGCCTCTTTACCATTCTGACCAGTGCCATCAGAGCCTATCAACAGATTTGCAACCAACATACTATGCGACAAGGCTTAGAGAAGGTGGTCAAAGCTAGCACTGAACTCGCCCACTATCATGGCATGCGTATGTTTGCAGAGGGGGCAGTAAAACAGATCAGCGCCATCATTCAGATAGAACCCGATGGCTTAATTTGCGTTCAGGAAAGTCTATCGGATTGCGCTTCATCTTCCGCGCAGATCATCGCCGCAGCTGGCCGCTACCAACAGTATGTTCAGTCTCCAATAGAGCAACTGGACTCACACAACATCCGAGACCGAATCCTAGCTTGTCTTGAAAAACGTGAAAATCAACTTGAAGATGGGCTAACTCTCTATTTTTCCACTGAGCATGGCAGAAAATTGGCCGCTTATGTCGATGTGAATCGCCCTTTGGAAAGTGTGGATCAGCATCTTCTCGAAGTGTTGTGCGCTAATCTATCGGTTGGTTTTGACAATGTCTTGCTTTATAACCGCCTTGAGCAGCAAGCATTCACCGATCCTCTGCTCAACATACCCAACCTAAACAGCCTATTGCAGTATCAACTTTCCTCTTCTCAATCGGAGCACTCACAAGTCATGGCTCTGATTGACATTGATGACTTTTCCGTTTTCAACGACAGTTTCGGTCACAAACTAGGAGATGATCTGCTCATCGCAGTTTCCGAACGACTTAGCCACGCTTTTCCAAACTGTTTTCTATCAAGAGTTGGCAGTGATGTATTCGCCATCATTGGTTCGCAAAAAGATGTGACCGACTTGACCATTAGCAACGTTTTCCAATGTAACTTCACGGTTGATGACCAACCTTTCAAGGTAATGGCAAGCATCGGTCTGGTTGAACTCTGCCAAGGCGATGAACTCTCCGAACGTTACAAAGATGCCCAAGTCGCGCTGAAACAAGCAAAAATTCATCATCGCGGTGCTGCCATGACCTTTTCACAGCACATGGGGCAAAATGCTCGTGACAGGATGCAACTTCTTATCGAACTGAAACAAGCACTGGAAGAGAATGCTCTGTTTCTGATGTATCAACCAAAGTACAACCTCAACACACTCGAGTTAACTGGGATCGAAGCCTTGCTTCGCTGGCGCAATAAACATGGTGATCTTGTTCCACCAGATCAGTTTATTCCTCTCGCAGAACAGTCTGGGATGATGGTGAATATCGGCGCGTTTGTTATCGAACGCGCTTGCCAACAGTTTAACCAACTGCTCAATAGTGTCGGCACGCAGATAACCATGGCGATCAACATATCTCCAACCCAACTTGATGAGCCTGAGTTCGTTCATCTACTCGAATCCAGTCTCAAACAGCATGCCATTGCACCGCAGCAAATTGAGTTAGAAATCACTGAGACCATTGCTGCTAAAAACCTATCTGCATTGTGCGAGGTGCTTAATCAAGTGCGTGATTTGGGCTGTAAGATCGCAATAGACGATTTTGGCACGGGTTTCTCTTCACTCAGTATTCTGCACAAATTACCTGCAACGCGTCTGAAAATAGATCGTTCATTTGTCGATGCAATGGAAGAAGATTGCAGCATCGCGAAGATGATCGTCAACCTCGGTCAAACGTTAGGTTTGCAGATCACAGCGGAAGGGATTGAGACCTCTTTTCAGCACGACAAACTGAAAGCATTTCACTGTGAAGAAGGGCAAGGATGGTTGTTTGCCAAAGCGATGGAAATGGAACAGTTAATTACCTTCGTCTCTCAACAGGACGACAAACAATGAGTGAGCCAGAGATGAAGAATCCGGACATCCCACCAGCATCCAACTCTGATCAACCAGCTGACGATGCTATTGCCAGAGTTCACGCCCGATCCGCAGCCTTGATTCGTCGATATCGCGCTATGATTTATGGTGGCCTGATTCTGATTGTACTGCTCACTCTAGGCAACACGTTGTATCTTAGTAACCAGCTCAAATCACAGCTCCTCACACAACAGACGCAAAAGGGAATGGAGTCGATGTTGTCGCTCAACAAGACACTCTCTGTTTCTCTTAACCATATCGACCGCATGCGTGGAGCACTGGAAACAGCCTATTTGTATCCCGAGCTTATCCCCCGTGATGGTGCTCTTGAGTATCTCAATCAGATCACTCAAGACTCGCCTCAAAACGCGCCGTGGGAAAACTTGCCCCCAGACGTAAGACTTAAATTGGGGCAACTTTTTGTTCGCTCAAATCCTAGAGATTACACCTTCGACGTCAGTGCGTTGCTCACCATGACCAGTGAAGTCGTTTCAACCCATCAGCAATACAGTGATTTTCAGTGGAGCTATTATTACGATGCCAATGAAGTACTAACCTACCTCTATCCTTGGTTAGGCTACCGTGATCTTATGGCGGCGACAGAAACCAACAATATGGACGACACCCTAGATATCATCTATCAGGCCGGAGGAACCTTTCCACTTAAACTCATTAACCCTAGAGCAAACCCGACTAAGCAGAAAGTTTGGACAACACCCTATATGGATGCGGGTGGGAAAGGCATGATGGTTTCACTGCTTGCGCCTGTTTATCACGAAGAGAACTTTATTGGTGCTGTCGGTACGGATATCACTCTTTCCGTCCTAGATAAAATCCTCACTAAACGACCACTCGACCTCGGTCGTTTAGTGATTGTCGATGACAAAGGCTTAGTGATTGGCGACAGTAACGGAGCATTGACAGACAAAACAGAGAGTCAGTCCCAACACGGGATTCTGACGTTGATGTCCATTGGCGAAGCCCATCGAGTGATCCATGGCGAGTTGCAAAACGTCTCCGATGGTTATTGGGTCTCTTTCATACTACCCGATACGCCTTGGCGACTCGTTTTAGAACTGACCAACAGCGAAATAAACCAATATGTCTTCGACAGTCTGTTACCCAACTTAATGCTGGCCTCAACCTTTACTGCACTCTTGTTGTTCGTCGTACTCTACCAACATTGGAACTTTAGTCAGCCAGCACTGCGCTTGGCGCAATTCGTTGAAGATCTGCCAAGTCAAGAGAACCCTGTTATTCCAGATGTACCTTCTCGCTGGCAAAATTGGTTTAAACGCGCCGCAAACAGGGAACAGGATCGACGCCGCTACTTAGCAACCATCGAGCAACAAACACAAGATCTCGAACGTCGAGTGAATGAACGAACCATAGAACTGGAGCATACGCTGGAAACCTTGAAGGCGACTCAAGAAGAGTTAGTCCGTTCAGAAAAACTCTCAGGGCTTGGCTCGCTGGTCGCTGGTGTCGCCCATGAACTCAACACTCCTATTGGCAATGCGATGATCGTCGCCAGCAGTCTAAAAGATTTTAATAAGCAGTTTGTCGAATCCATTCAGCAGGGATTAAGACGTTCCGCACTCGATAGCTATATCAGCAAAAGTACCGAGTCATCCGAAAGTATCGAGCGCAACTTACGCCGAGCTTCTGAACTGATTTCCAGCTTCAAGCAAGTGGCAGTTGACCAGTCGAGTTATCAAAGACGCGTGTTTGATTTGCAAGAGATCACTCATGAACTAAAAGTGACTATGGTACCAAGCCTTTCACGTCAACAAATTCAGCTCGAAACCGAATGTGAAGAATCAATCAAAATGGACAGCTATCCCGGTCCTCTGACACAGGTTCTGATGAACCTACTCTCAAACGCTTTGGTTCATGCATTCTCAGATCAGGCGCATAGGATGATAACCATTCGCTGCTATTCTGAAGGTCACAATGCCATCATCACAGTTACCGACAATGGGCATGGCATAGCGATTGAGAATCAAAACAAAATCTTTGACCCTTTCTTTACTACCCGTTTGGGTCAAGGTGGGTCAGGTCTGGGGCTTAATATCGTCTACAACCTTGTAACCGGACTACTTAACGGCAATATTCAAGTGACCAGTGAACCGGGCAAAGGCAGTTGTTTTACACTGACGCTACCGCTCAATGCACCAAAAAGTGATACTATCGAGTCCTAAGTTCAATCACCCGTTGTGCCGTACACCTATGAAGAGAATTGTTGAGTTAATCACGCAAGATCCTATCAGGGTTGAAGCTTTACGGTGTGCCGAAACGTTAGATCTTCCAGACTGGTATCTGGCTGCTGGTTTTGTCCGCAATCTAGTGTGGGATGCTTTACATGGGCTGAGTGAAGCAACACCACTCAATGACGTCGACCTGATCTATTTCGATCCCTTAGAAACACAAGTCCATCAAAATCTGAGATACCAGCAGCAGCTAACCAAGATGATGCCCGAGCTCAATTGGCAAGTGAGAAATCAGGCATTAATGCACATCCGAAATGGCGATCAGGCATATACCAGTAGCCTTGATGCGATGAGTTACTGGCCTGAAAAAGAGACAGCGATAGGTATCCGGTTAGATAAAGGGCAACGCTATCAATGTGCCGCTGCATTTGGTTATCAGTCACTGTTTGAGCTCAAACTCACTCACAATCCCAAGCGATGTAAAACCGTATTTGACCAGCGAGTATCAAGTAAAGGTTGGTTGAATCGCTGGCCAAAACTGACCGTGGTTAGTGACTAGAAATCGATGGAACCGTTGTTGGTAAGACGGTTTGTTGCTGACGGACTTTATAGGTAAACAACCACAACAAAATCACAGCAACAATCACACCTGCAAACGAGACATATAAGGTCGAATAGTAGTTATACAACTCACCCACCACGCCGACAGAGAGACTGGCCAGCAGCATACTGATACTCAACATACTTGAGAACAAGGTCGAAGCGGTTCCCAAACGATCACGCATCATATCCTGCAACACAACCATTCCGAGCGTTGCACATACGCCGATAAAGAAGCCATTTAAAATTTGCGCCGCCAACATAGTGGCAAAGGTTTGGCTTGTTAACATCACCGTATAGAACACAATTCCCGTCGCAACACCCAGCATCATTAACTTAATCGTACCGACCTTTTGCGCCAAACGTCCCGCCCATAGCATCACTGGGATCTCACACAATGCCGCTGCACCAAATAAAAAACCAAGCCAGTTTCCATCGACTTTCAACTCCTGAGAGAGATATAGCGGCATACTCGTGATATAGAGGTTGTTCGCCGCAAAGGCGAATACCATCGCGACACAATAGAGCGCAACCAGTTGGTTAACACCTCGGCGAGACGGTTTATCTTGCGATGGTTCACCAGAAGGCACAGTAGCTTCACAAGATGGCAATGAGGTTGTGATCACCAGAATTGCAATGGAAACGATCGATGCTGAGACCATAAACGCCGCGCTGAAACCGAAGCTCGCTTTGAGCATGAAGGCAGCCGGAGGACCAAATACCCAAGCTATGGCGATACCAGCACGCATCGTTGACAGAAACGTCGTACTATCTTCGACATTCTTGTCCGCATACTCTCTTCCCATCGCAAACAACTGACCAAATGAGGCACCGCTAACACTACCAAACACCGTTGCTATCGTGACTGCCAGCCAATAATCGCGAACAAAAACAAAGCTCAGCACAGTGATCAAATAGCAAGATAACGCGGCGATAAGAATCGTTTTACGCTGCCAGTTTTTATCGGACTGAGTCGCAATCAACTGTGAAACAATCACAGAGCTTACTACCGCAAGCACCATGTACATGCTCAGCATCATTGGGGATGCGCCTAGCTGCTCAACGATAAACAAGCTTGATAACGGATAAAAGAACGCACCGCACAAGCCTGAAACGAACGCTGTAAAAATAAACAATATTGCCGTTTTGTCTCGATACATGCCTAAACGCTCCTATAGCCAACCACTGACATTGAATGGCGTTAGTCTATACAAAGTTATCGAGATTCAATGATGGTATTCGAGCCACATCTAATACAAATCCTTCAACAACAGTTATATCTTTGACAGAAAATAAACACATCGATTACTCTAACTGCCATTATTGGAGGATGTCAGATGAAGCCGTTTATAGAAAATGTCCTTAACTCACCCAGCTATGACTGGCTGGTCAGGGAGTATCACTGTCGTGTTAAAAATGAGCAATTCGCCTGCTCATGGCACTACCACGCTGAATATGAACTGGTGCTTTATCTAGACCCTCAGCATGTGTTTAACGGTAACTACTTTGCTGGCGATGCCATCGGGCAAGTGAATCACAACACTCTCCTACTCTATGGGCCAGGGCTACCCCATATGATTACCGGACAGCTGGCAGGCAGTGACGAGAAGCCACACAGCTCGATTATCGTCTGGCTTAAACATCATTGGATAGAGAAACTTCAAGCGGCGATCCCTGAGGCTCGCAATATCAAACGCTTGCTGGAAAATGCCGCCTTTGGTCTAAAATTCAGTGCGGAAAGCGCCGAAAAAGTGTCTGCACTATTAAGTGGAATTGAAAGCAGTGAAAGGCACCTGCAAGCGCTGAAAGTGATGGAAGTATTGATCCATCTCGCCGATGACAAACAGTCCGAAAAACTGTCTGTAACCCCTTATCGACTCAAGGAGTTATCAGGCGATAACGACGCACACAAACGAGTAGCCATGGCGACACAGTTTATTGAACGCAACTATCAACACGCCGTCCGTATTTCCGACCTCTGTAAGGAACTGCATATTAGTGAAAGTTCAGCCTATCGTCTGTTTGAGAAGCATTATGGGGTAAGTTTTTCTGACCACCTAAAACAGTATCGCGTTGGTAAAGCGTGTGAGCTCCTCGCCAGCTCTTCCACCCCAATAGCCTTAGTCGCAGAGAAGACAGGATTTCAAAACCTATCGAACTTCAATCGCCAATTCCGCATGGTAAAACAGATGACGCCATCGCAGTTCAGAGCACGTTTTAACTAATTTTATCCCCTCTCTTCTCGCCACAAATAAAAAAGCGCTTCGGACAGAAGCGCATTGGCAATCGCATAAACAGGGGGTATAGCCTACATGTTCTACCTGGACAGTTGTTATTGCGTTATTCCAAAAAACTCACACGAGAAGAATTATTCACTGATGCCTCTAATCTTGGCATTGCGGCGACGTAACATTTCCAAAGTCACCAGCAACAAAACCGACATCAGTATCAACATACTTGCGACGGCAAGTATTGTCGGACTGATCTGTTCGCGAATCCCTGACCACATTTGTCTTGGCACGGTACGCTGCTCCACCCCAGTGATGAAAAGCGCCACCACAACTTCATCAAATGACGTACCAAAAGCAAATAGACCACCGGAGATCATCCCTGGACGAATCAATGGGAAAGTCACATGGCGGAAGGTATAGACTGGATTCGCACCTAAACTGTAGGCAGCTTTGACTAAACTATGGTCAAAACCACTTAATGTTGCTGTCACGGTAATCACGACAAACGGCGTCCCCAAGGCGGCATGTGCGAGTACGATGCCAGTGAAGGTCTGAGACAGATCTAGGCGGGTATAGAAGAAATACATCGCTGCGGCGGAAATGATCACGGGCACGATCATTGGAGAGATTAGAAACGCCATAATCACGTTGCGAAACGGGACGTTATTGGCGGCTAAACCCATCGCGGCTAAAGTACCTAGCACCGTCGCGACGATTGTCGCGCATACGGCAATAATGGTGCTATTTTTCAGTGCATTCAGCCATTGGCTATTGGTAAACATATCCGCATACCAGCGTATCGAATAGGCTTCAGGATCCAGACTTAGCATACCTTCTGTAAAGGTGAAGTACGGGGTCGCGTTAAACGACAGTGGCACGATGATCAAAATTGGCGCGATCAGAAACAAAAATACCAAAGTACAAAAAACCAGATAGCCAAAATAACCTGCTCGCTCACGAGCGGTACAATAAGCGGGTAATGCCATGATTAACCTCCAACCTTGATATTGTTGATTCCAACAACACGGTTAAACAGATAGAACAGAGCGGTGACCACCGCGAGCAATAGACCACCCAGAGCCGCCGCCATACCCCAGTTCAGCGAGGTTTGCATATGGTAGGCAATCATATTTGAAATCATCTGACCGCTGCGCCCACCGACTAACGCCGGAGTGATGTAAAAGCCAATAGAGAGAATAAAGGTTAATAAAGCACCAGCGCCAACGCCTGGCATGGTCAGCGGCATATACACCTTTATAAAAGCGACCATAGGCGTTGCACCCAAAGATCTGGCGGCACGAAAGTAAGTAGGGCTGATCCCCTTCATCACGCTGTAAAGTGGCAGAATCATGAACGGCAACAAGATATGTACCATAGCGACAATGGTGCCAAAGGTATTGTGCATCATCGCCAAACGTTCGGAGGTCAAGCCAGACCAAAGCAGTAGATCATTTATCACCCCTTGGTTTTGCAATAACACAATCCAAGACGTCGTTCGCACCAGCAGTGAGGTCCAAAAAGGCAGCAACACTACGATCAAGAGTAGGTTTGCCTGTTTATCTGGCAGATTCGCCAGCAGATAAGCAACGGGATATGCCATGACCAAACAGATCAAGGTAATCACCAGCGACATACCAAAGGTTTTGGCAAACAAGTCTACATAGACCTGTCTCGTTTCTGGTTGAGCCGTGATCTCTCCGCTTTCACCATAACGTAGATCAAGAGCGGCCAAGTAGTAGCTTAACGTATATGGCGAACTGAGGTTTTTCAGTGCTGCCCAGTATTGTTGTTCACTCCAACGTTGGTCTAATCTAACGATATCTTGAATAGAAGCAGGCAGAGCGTTTAGCTTCGCGACCTGACGCCCTGTTTTCATCATCAAACTGCGCATACCTGATACTTCGATGTTCATTCGGTTTGCCAATTTAGGTAAGGTCTTGTCGTGATATCTCTCTTTCAGTTCCGCCATAAAGGTTTGCTGAACCTCTAAGCTCGGTACCCCCTGATAATTCCATTGTTTGATCGCTTGCGCCGTTTTGGGAAAGCCATTGGGCAAGGCGTGGTTGTCTACACTGCGGTACAGCATTTCGACGATAGGGAAAGCAAATGTCA
The DNA here is from genome assembly GCF_050113875.1 of Vibrio sp. TRT 1302. Lineage (NCBI taxonomy): Bacteria > Pseudomonadati > Pseudomonadota > Gammaproteobacteria > Vibrionales > Vibrionaceae > Vibrio > Vibrio sp. TRT 1302. The sequence goes on from NZ_JBNJOF010000003.1 coordinate 279,016, forward strand.
CCAAGATAAAACAGACCAAAGGAAGGATGAGCAAAATGGAGCGAGTCTGTTTCTGACGTTCAGCCCGCTTAAGTTGCGCCTTGAGTCCCTTGTCTGAACGGACAATTTTTCGTTGCAGCGACAGCACTGAACTTAGCCCCGTTAGTTCACGACTCATGCAGCCACCTCATGTTCAGCGGATGACGAAACACAATCAAGCGCGTGGCAGTCAACGCTGTGCCAGCCAACATGATACTCTTGCCCTGGCGTAAAGGCTCTTGCTCCGCGGCTATCATTCGGAACCTTAACCACTAAATCGCCCACATCGGCTACCCCAACAACTAGACGGTGATGGTCGCCATGGTAAATCACTTCGCGTAGTTGACCTGTGACAATGTTGTCACACTCGTGTGATTGTGGATCAATGATGATTTTCTCAGGTCGAATTGACAGCAGTGTCGCTTCTCCAGCGTGCGTCACTTTAACGGCTTTTGCCAAGATATACTGTTGACCCACTCGGACTTGGCAACGTTGTCCTTCGAAACCAGAAACCATGCCTTTAATTTGGTTGTTTTCACCAATGAACTGAGCAACAAAGGCATTGCTTGGCGACTCGTACAACTCGGTTGGCGAGGCAAGCTGCTGCACCGCACCATTATTAAACACCGCGATACGATCTGACATAGTCAATGCTTCGTCTTGGTCATGGGTGACATATAAAATCGTAATTCCCAACTTTTCGTGTAGGCGTTTTATCTCAAGCTGCATCTGCTCTCTCAGTTGCTTGTCCAGAGCGCCTAAAGGTTCATCCATCAAAACCAGTTTTGGTTCGAAGACCAGAGCCCTAGCCAATGCAACACGCTGTTGCTGCCCTCCAGATAACTGTTTAGGGTATCGAGTCGCAACATGTTCCAACTCAACCATCGCCAATGCGGCTTGAACCTTCTGATCGATCTCAGCACTGTTTAACTTGCGTACCTTGAGCGGAAAAGCGAGGTTCTCCGCAATAGTCATATGAGGAAACAGCGCATAGTTTTGAAATACCATGCCGATATCACGCTTGTGGGGGGCGAGATTATTAACCGGAGTACCATCAATATAGATTTCACCGCGCGTCGCTGTCTCAAAACCCGCTAACATCATCAAGCAAGTTGTCTTACCCGATCCCGAAGGTCCTAGCATGGTGACGAACTCACCGGGCTCGATGGCGAGATTAAAGTCCTTTACGACCAGATTTTCCCCATCATAGGTTTTCTGGACATGCTGAAAGCTAACGTATTCCTTCTTTACTGCCATTGTCATTCCTTATGCACAATAAATTCGATTGCAATCCATATAGGTAAAGGGCTTAACGCCAAAATAAGCCGTTTACATAGAGAGATTTAGGGCAAGGAGCATCCTTGCCCAATAGCGGTTTTTACAGCTTGTATTTAGAGAGATCTGGACGAGTCGCAATGGCATGCTCAACTAAAGCAATCACTTGCGCACGTTCTTGACCTTGAAGCTTTTGACGTGGGGCGCGAACCTGTTCACTACCGCGGCCACACACTTGCTCAGCCAGTTTGATGCACTGAACCAAGGTTGGAATCGTGTCTAATCTCAATAGGGGTAAGAACCAGCGGTAAATCTCGAGAGCTTCCGCGTAGCGACCTTGGCTCGCAAGCTTGTAAATAGCGACCGACTCAGCAGGGAAAGCGTTAGTCAAACCAGAGATCCAGCCCGTCGCACCCAACATTAAAGACTCAAGAGCAATGTCATCGACACCACTGAACACGGTGAAACGATCATCGAAACGGTTGTAGAGTTCCGTGATACGGCGTGTATCCGTGGTCGACTCTTTGACTGCAACAATGTTTTGGTACTCGGCAAGTTGCGCCATCATGTCAAGGGTAACGTCAACACCGTAAGCGACTGGGTTGTTGTAAATCATGATTGGCATGTCTGGCGTTGCTTGCGCCAGTGTGCGGTAGTATTCCACGGTTTCGCTTTCAGATGTGCGGTACACCATGGCTGGCATAACCATACAGCCATCGATACCGATCTTTTTCGCATCCTGCATGTAATCGACAGCCGCAGTCGTAATTGACTCGGCCGTTCCTGCAATCAGCGGCACACGGCCCGCAACGACCTCTTGCGCCGCGGCAAGCACCTGACGCTTCTCTTCAGGATAAAGTGCACAGTTCTCACCCACAGTACCTAAACAGATAATGCCGTTTACGCCGTCGTTAATTTGGTTATCAATGACGGTCTGTGTCGCATCGAGATCGATGCTTTGATCATCACGAAACTGAGTACTGACTGCTGGGTAAACACCTTTCCAATCTACGTTCATCTTTTACCTTCCATTTGTATATTGTATGCAATTTAAGTAAGCGGCCGAAACCGAAATGAGTAAGGGCTCCCCCAGAAATTTACATGGCTTGTTTTTGGGTCAACACAAACTTAACCGCGGCGAGGTCAGCCAATGCGCTACCCACCGACTTATACAGGGTTATCTCCTGCTCATGACGTCGTCCACCGTGCTGATGACGACACAATTCGTTCAACTCAGCTTGGATCTGCTCGACGGAGAACAAGCCTTGCTTGATTGGAATAAGGAGATCCCCTGCTTCAGCTAATACGTTGATGCGGCTATCAACAAACACGCTAGAACGCTCGACACTGATACTGTCACATTCACGTTTGTCGATATCATGATTACCAATCAAATCGATGTGTGTTCCCGGCCGAATCTTATTTCCATCAAAGAGCGGCGATGCCGATCCAGTAACGCAAGTAATAATGTCGATCTCGCTCAACGCAGCATCAAGATCATCAATAATCTCTACCGTAAACTGACGCTCAATCGGCAATGATTGATATTCTCGGCTGGTCAAGATCGTATCGACCGTTTGGCGCGCCTTGTCCTCGTTACGACCCCAGACCATGACTTTTTGCAGTGGGCGAACGGCGGCGTAAGCATAGGCCATATATGGTGCCAAATTACCCGTACCACAGATCAAAAGACGCGTCGCGTTCTTACGTGCTAGATAGTCTGCGGCCAGTGCAGACGCGGCGGCTGTGCGCCAAAATGTCAAAACCTTGCCGTCCATCAATGCCAATGGCTCTCCGTCACTGCGACGAAAGGCCAAAATTTTCGATGCTAAGCTGTCTTTTCCATGCATAGGATTTTGCGGAAAATAAGTAAACGCCTTGACGGTAATGAGATCTTCGCTCCATGCAGGGAGCAGTGCAAACGCGTCGTAGCCATTCTCCTCAAGCGGCATCACTCGACGTTGCGGTATCGTCGATTGTTGTTGATACGTCTCACGCATCGACTCTATCAACTCGGGCATCGTCAGGCAGTCGACAATTTGCTGCGCATCTAGGTTGATCATTGCTTGTTCCTTTTTGAAGGTTAGGTGCTGCCTGTGGAGAATCAGATCAACACCTAACCGTATCTAGTGGTTGATTAGTTTAGAAGCCAAGTGTTGAACTCTTCGTTTAGCTCATCGGCGTAATCTGACCACCATTCATCATCAATCAAAAAGGCGGTTTGAAAGTTATTTGGCGCTGTCGGCAGACTTGCTAAAATCTTTGGACTGATCTGCGCGGATGACGATTTACGCGTTGGGCCATAAGCGACATACTTTGCCTGTTCTGCAAGTGGTTGGGTACCTGATGAAAACTTAATAAAATCAAGCGCCTGCTCAAGATTTGGACTGCCTTTTGGAATCGCCCAACCATTCATATAACCCAACTGGTGATCCCAAATGATTTTGAACGGCTGTCCTTCTTCCTCAGTCGCACTATGGATACGACCATTGAATGCCGAAGCCATAGTCACTTCTTTGTCTGCTAACATTTGCGGAGGTTGCGCCCCGGTAGTCCACCACACCACTTGAGGTTTGATGCTATCTAGTTTGGCAAACGCACGTGCTCGGCCTTCCGCTGTTTCAAGCGTCTTGTAGACATCTTCAGGTTTAACACCATCAGCGATCAGAGCCCATTCTAGGTTGCCCTGTGGCATTTTTTGTAGCGCACGACGACCAGGGTAGTTCTCAAGATCAAACAGATCCGTCAGCTTTGAAGGTGCAGACTTACCTTTGAACGCATCTTCATTGATTGCCAGCACTGTAGAAACAACAATGGTGTTAACTGCACACTCATGAATGGCACCCGGAATAAAGTCTTCTGAGGCTGGTGTACCATCCGCACCTGCCGGTAGTATGCTCGGATCGACCGTCTCTAACAGACCTTCGGCACAACCGCGTACGATGTCTGGCTTATCGAGAGAAACCAAGTCCCAACGGACATTATTGGCTTCAACCTGAGCCTTGATTTCAGCTAGGCCACCACTAAAGTCTTCAGACACTAACTCGACACCTGTTTTTGCCGTGTAAGGTTTATGGTATGCCTCAACTTGACTCTTAGTAAACGCTCCTCCCCATGAGACGACCGTTAGTTTATCGCCAGCATTGGCAGTATTGATTGTTCCTAACAGCATTCCAGAAACCAAAAGTGCTAGTGGTGTCATTGTCTTTCTTGACATGATTTTTGCTCCTTATTGTTGTCACATCGGGGTCATGCCCCGAAATCTGTGGACGCCTCAATACTGCTGTTAGGCATCAAAACTGAAACTCTTTGATTAACTTTTTATTAACATAATACGCATGTATATTTTATACAATATTTAATTTTAAAAATTTTTAGCAAAAGCGACTCAGCGCAAATGGTGAAATATCGAGCGATGTTTGACTCGCATTATTTAACTCGCAGATCAGTTCAGCAGTGATGGCTGCCTGAGTTAACCCTAAATGCTGATGCCCAAATGCCAGTAATATTTTGCCCCCCTCTCGGCTATCGATAACAGGCAATGAATCCGGTAGTGAAGGACGATTCCCCACCCATTTTTCACCACACTCATCCAGCTCACCTTCTGATTTGAGTAACCCCTTGGCAAGGTCCTTTAACATACTTGCACGCTTCATATTTGGTGGTGCATCTAAGCTGGCATACTCAACGGTACCCGCTAAACGCAAGCCCTCATCCATGGGAGTCATGATGAATTTTCTGTCCGCAGAGCTGACGGGGAATGGCAAAAGATTTTTCAATTTTGGCACCATCAGATGATAGCCTCGCTCAGCTTGGAGAGGCACTTTGACACCCGTCAGTTTCTTAACTAATGGGGTTGATTCCGCGCCTGTTGCAATCACGACTTTGTCGAAAGAGTGGCTTTCACTTTCAGTTAACACGACCCCTAACTCACCATCAAAAAACGCATCCTCAACTTGCTCTTTCACCCAACGCCCACCAGACCGAGAAAACACAAAACCCAGCTCAAGGCACAATTTATAAGGGTTTAAGCTATGTCCTGTATCGGGAAAGAAAACCCCATAATTGACGGATTCGGACAAGTTCGGCACTTTGGCCTGAATCATGTTTTTATCCCATATGTCACACTTCACCCCTTGTTTTTCGAGCGCTTTAACTGTTGAGGTGTAACTGTTAAACAGGGCTTCACTTTCAAACGTGAGCAACGAACCATTCATCACAACCAAGTGTTTTAGACCTACCTGATCTAGCAGCTTAAACCAGCTTTCCATAGCCACTTCATTGAGACTAGTCAGTGCTCGCGTCGCGTGTTCAGTCGGCTGTTTTCTTGCTTTTAATAGGAATCGAATCATCCAAGGAGAGGTCTTATGAATATCCTGAAAGCGGATCGAGACCGGACTCGTTGATGAGAGCAACATCTTGGGAATTTGAGGCAAAAGCGCGGGGGTCGCCAGCGGGAAAACTTGCTCAGTGGCAAAGTGTCCAGCATTGCCTTTTGAGCATCCTTCGCCAATCCCTCGCTTATCAAAAATGGTGACAGCTGCCCCCTCAAGTTGCAGTTTAAGTGCAATACACAAACCAATAATCCCACCGCCTACTACGGCGATTTTTTGTCCTTGCGATGATTTATTGCTCACCATTTATTTTGCTCCTTATCACGTTTCAAAAACAAAATTGTATAAAATATACTTAACATCACGATAACATCCAATCCCATCACTTCAACTAATTTCTTATTCAAGGAGCGAGAAATGAGACAGGGAACCTTCTTTTGTATCGATGCCCATACCTGCGGCAACCCAGTGCGCTTGGTGGCAGGGGGAGTTCCGCCACTTGAGGGCAAAACAATGAGTGAGAAACGTCAGTTTTTCCTCAAGAACTATGACTGGATCCGTCAGGCACTGATGTTTGAGCCACGGGGCCACGCTATGATGTCGGGTTCTGTCGTTCTTCCTCCTTGTAGCGAGAATGCCGACGCTTCAATCCTATTCATTGAAACCAGTGGCTGCCTGCCAATGTGTGGCCACGGTACGATTGGAACCGTGACCTCAGCGCTTGAACACCGCTTAATTACACCTCGAGTCGAAGGACGTCTGATCTTGGATGTGCCTGCGGGTCAAATCGAAGTCCACTATCAACGTGACGGAGAGAAAGTCACATCAGTGAAGATCTTTAATGTTCCCGCTTACCTAGCCCACCAAGACGTCACCGTGGAAGTGGAAGGAATGGGCGAGATCACTGTCGATGTTTGTTACGGCGGAAACTACTACGTGATCGTCGATCCTCAGGAAAACTATCGTGGACTTGAGCACTACACCTCTGACGAGATCCTGATGCTAAGTCCTAAAGTACGTAAAGCCGTTTCACAAGCAGTGGAATGCATCCACCCAGACGATCCAACGGTCTGCGGCGTCTCCCATGTTCTCTGGACTGGCACCCCGACTCACCCTGAATCAACCGCTAAAAATGCCGTTTTCTATGGTGAAAAAGCCCTTGATCGCTCTCCTTGCGGAACGGGGACCAGCGCACGTATGGCTCAGTGGCACGCGCGAGGTAAATTGAAGCAGGGCGAGGATTTCATACATGAAAGTATCATCGGTAGCCTGTTCACCGGCCGCATTGAAGGTATCACTGAAGTCAACGGTCGAGTTGCGATTCTACCAAGTATTGAAGGTTGGGCTCAGGTAACGGGTCACAACACGATTTGGGTGGATGACCAAGACCCATATGCCTACGGATTTGAACTGAAATAAACGATGGAATGTTTCATCGACAAAATTAGGATTATGTTATGAGTACACTTGCCACTTTTTCGGCACTTAACCCAGCGACAGAGCAGCCTCTCGCCGGTGTTTTTCCACAACACACCCATCAGGATGTTGATTGTGCAGCGAAAGCAGCCCAAGAGATCGCTAAAAGCTATCGCCAAACCACTCCAGCCCAGCGCAGCCAGTTACTGCAAACAATCGCAGACTGCTTAGAAGCGCAACGTGACGCGATTGTTGAACGTGCGAATCTTGAGTCAGCCCTCCCGCTGGCAAGACTTAACGGCGAGTTAAGCCGAACAACCGCACAACTACGTCTGTTCGCTGACGTAGTGGAAGGTGGTCTATGGCAAGAGGCGATCTTCGATAGTGCGAACCCAAATCGTGAGCCTGTGCCAAAAGCGGATATTCGTCGCCAAAACATCGCTATAGGCCCGGTGGCTGTATTTGGCGCATCAAACTTTCCACTGGCATTTTCTACCGCCGGCGGAGATACCGCCTCTGCACTTGCCGCTGGTTGCCCAGTGATTGTTAAAGGCCACCCTGCCCATCCAGGCACCAGTCAAATCGTGGCTAGTTGTATTGCTAAGGCACTAGACTCCCTTTCGATGCCACAAGCTATTTTTACCCTGCTGCAAGGCACAACTCATGAATTGGGTCAGTCGGTCGTGGTTCATCCCGCGATTAAAGCTGTCGGTTTTACCGGATCAATCCATGGTGGTCGTGCCCTTTTTGATCTCGCTCAAAGTCGTCCTGAACCTATTCCCTTTTATGGCGAACTTGGCGCTTCGAATCCTGTATTTATCCTGTCAAACCGTATGGCAATGCACAGCCAGTCACTCGCGGAAGAGTACTTGCTCTCAATGAATATGGGCTGCGGTCAGTTCTGTACCAAACCAGCCGTGGTATTTGTGACAAAAGGCGAAGCGACTGAACAGTTCATGCAGCTAGTACGCCAAGGTATTGCCAGTCAGCAAGGCCAAACTATGCTCACTTGTGGCATCAAGCAAAACTATCTCGAGCAAAGCGAAAAACGTGCTTTGCAAAAAGGCCTAACCCACACCCAATCTTCCCCAGAACAAGGCGTTCCTGCGATCTTGTTTGAGACCACCAGCCTCGACTGGCGTAATAACCCACAATGGCAAGAAGAGATTTTTGGCCCACAATCTATCGTCGTGGTGTGTGATGACGAACAAGACATGCTTGAGTTAAGTCAATCTCTGGACGGTAGCCTGACGGCCACGATTCACGCCGAAAAGGAAGACTATCACAGCGCCGGACGCCTAATCTGCGAACTTGAAGAGATTGCAGGTCGTATCGTATTTAATGGCTGGCCAACTGGTGTTGAAGTCAGTTATGCCATGGTGCATGGCGGCCCTTACCCCGCCTCTACTATGCCGGCAAGTACCTCTGTCGGTGCGGAAGCTATCAAACGCTGGTTGAGACCAGTGGCTTACCAGTCTGTCCCTGAAGCCTTGCTGCCAGACGCATTGAAAACCGCCAACCCACTCAATGTTCGCCGCAGTATTGATGGCCAGTCTGCCTAAAAAGCCAGCGACAAAACCAACCTCATTACAGGTTGGTTTTCGTCTATTTTGTCCTAACCCAAACCACATTGAATTTTAAGAACTTATTAGCAACAGATGTCTTTAAAATGCCACTAGTTTCTTAATCTGCTGTGATACTATTCCACTCTACAAGCAAATCTGCCAATAAGACCGATAATTGGCGTGTTTGATTTTAGTTCAGTCACTATCGATAAAATCTAAAACTTGATTAAGGTGTACAAGTGGAAAATAGAGTTGTGAGAGCGTCCAAACTATTAGGGTTGGGTATCGTCCTTTACCCGATTACTTACTCGTTGCTTAATTTTGTACTGCCAATCCTTATTGGGGTAACAGGAGGGGAGGAGCTCTTGCTAATCAATTCATTAGAAGTCATCACCTGGTTCATATTACCGATTTTTTCTGTCTTCTACTTGTTGGCTTTTCATCAGTTGTCCGAAATGCTCAAAGGTTGGCAAAGACTGCTCGGTTACACCACGATGTCATTGGCCGTTGCGGCTGAAGTCGTTTTGCCATTTATTGATCGTGGCTTAGTGAGTAGTTCAATCTCGTTTTTTGCTCATGTGGGCGAGCTGATTGTTCTGAGTGGTTGTTTATTCTTAATTAGCAACCAGATTAAACAGCATATTGAACGTAATCAAAGCCTATCAAGCCGCACTCATCTTAGTGAGATACCGACTCTGGATTAGTTTGTTGAACTTTTAAGGCGTTTATGACTCAAATTTTCGCGCTCAGTATTGTTAGATATTTTGAAGGTTAAAATGAAAAAGAGCTTATTGTTGATTGGCTTGTTGAGTACAAGTTTAGGTGTTTCCGCTGCAACATTGGAGGAGTGTACTAAGCTGCTTCCGGATGGGTATGAGTACACTGTCGATATCACATTTAACGTGGATAAAACCAAGTCAGAACCCGTTGTTACTGGAAGCTTTGGCGTCACCGGTGGGACAGATACACCTGAGAACTTTGATATCAGTGCTTTTGTTGAATGCGCTGGCCCACTCCTTAAAAACGTCAATTCCGAAACCGACCAAGAAAGCAGCTCTTAACAGTGTTCTAGGCGTCAACACCAGATGTTGACGCTCTTTATTTAGAATAATCCTTATCCAAGTCACTAAAATCATTATCATAACGATAAAAAATTATTGTTTTTCAGTGAGATACAGCTAGCTTATCATCCTGCCTTTTGTCATTAGTTGCATATGAATAAAGCTCTCCTATTAATCCTTTCTGCCTTTGCTGTTAGTGGTTGTGTTACGCGCAAAGTCGCCGTCATCCCAGCGGCAAAATCAATTAGCCCAATCTCTGAAGTTGCTATCCACAATCTCGACTGTGAGATGATTGATACTTACACGCTTGAAGACGCTCATCCAAATAATGTTACACCCGTCTTGAAGAACCAAACTCACATGTCAGGTGGTAACCGATATCGTATCGCAGAAGTACTTGATACAAGTCGTGGACGTCCGAGCAGTGTTGTTGCTGAGATATATAGCTGTGGCACTACCACATACAACACCAAGCCAGCGGGTATTGTTAGCTTATTGCCTGGAGCTCACGAAGTTAAACCAATCGCATTTGCTGAAATTGAGAATTCAACATGCAAAGTGATTGGTAGCCACATTGTTGAAGAGACAAATCCTGAAGGACTTTACACAGAATTAGCCAACGAAGTCTTTATGCGCGGCGGTAATCGATACCATATCACCAATATTATCGCCTCTGATGGCGCCAAGCCGACCTCAGTGTCCGCCGACATATACCGCTGTAAGCACCAGTCCGTTGCATTTTAGTTGATCACCAACTAACTATAACGCTAATAACAAAAAGCCGACCTAAGTAACTTTAGGTCGGCTTTGCGTTTTGTGTAGCTAATATCCGATAAAGCTAGTTATTTAAGCGCAGCTAGCATGACCTCTGCCGTGCTCACTTCAAACTGCTTAGGCTGTTCAACATTAAGTTCAGTGACGATACCGTTGTCAATCAACATAGAATAACGCTTCGAACGCACACCACCGAATCCCGCTGTATCCATTTCTAGACCAAGCGCTTTAGTAAAGCTCGCATCACCATCACCTAACATCATGATCTCTGAAGCATTTTGCGCCTCGCCCCACGCATTCATTACAAATGCATCGTTTACCGAAACACAAGCGATAATATCGACTCCCGCCGCCTTTATCTCATCCGCCAAAACAACATAACCAGGTAGGTGAGACTCTGAGCAAGTTGGCGTAAATGCTCCTGGTACCGCAAACAAAACAACACGTTTATTGGCAAACAGTTCATCAGTATTGTGCGTAACCATACCTTGTTCATTTAGCTCACTAAGCGTTGCTGATGGCAGTGCCTGACCTTTTTCAATCATTTCGACTTTCCTTGTTGGATTAGTTTGTAACAGTGTATCGGCTTATGCTCAAACAGACCACCTACTAGAATTAGGGGCTTTATAAATCGGGGAGAAATTTAAAGCTTAATGAAAAATAATTGTATGTTGTTCAGTGAGTTGACAGCTAAATTCGCTATAATGCGGAAACCATCCACTATCATTGATTAGATAGCCATTGTCGTGGCTTTGAGAAGGGTTGAAGGAGAAATAGCTTGGTTTACGCATACGGTGAGAAAGAGACAAAAGCCTTCTGTTGCAACTGCAAGGAAGTCACTGTCCATCGGTATCACAATTTTTCAAAGGCTGAGCCCGATACCGAGGTTAGGGGCTTTATCTCTGGTTTCTTTGCGGCTATCGCCCAGTCACTGATGGAAGGCGAAGCTACGGGCGACTACAAATGTAAGGTGTGCGGTACCTATCTTAGTACGCCCGATTACGTTGATTAGCGACCAGATTGACCGTCTAAGCTGCCGATTAATGAGAGCTAGATTTGCCTTGACGGTCTAACAATCAATTTTCGACAAACATATGGTTGGCTTTGGTTACTCCGCGATCGTAAGTGCAAAACGTATCGGTCGCCGCCTCTGTTTTACTGTGAATCTTTATGTTGGTGATAACTTCAACCGCACCTGCGTCATAGCAAGCTTGCTGAGCATCTTTGACGATCTCTAGCAACCTATTGAGCTCACCTTTCATGGTGGTTTCCATTGCACTCACTTGAAAAGGCACACCTGACGCTTTGACGACTGCAATCGCCTTATCAACAACTTCAAAGTTGTTACCTTCTTTAACTCTTGGAATAACTTGAAAAGCCAGCATAACTTCATTCAGCAGTGGTTTTAGAGATGACATCACTATTTTCTCATTGTTTGTCTTGAATTGAATAAAGGCATCTTACCACGCTTAAATCAGCCAATAACCATTGTTCGTTATTGCGAGAACACGCCAGTCATTATCCTTATCAATTAAGAGGTTATATCCCCAATGACTTGCTTATTCTGTGAACAAAGCTCACAGCAGGATCCGCCAACTGTTGACCCATCCCCCAAAAAAGCGCCGTTATGCGCGTCGAAAGTCGCTTTGCTTCGCGCAAATGGTATATTGAATAAAATATTGAAAGTGAAAGATTGGAGACTCGGATGTCGCAAAAACCTGTTTTTAAAACGCGAACCCAGTTAGTGGAAGAAGCTATCCGCACTAAAATCCTTAAAGGCGAATTGAAAACTGGTCAGCCACTGCGCCAAGATGCGCTGGCTAAAGAATTTAATGTCAGTCGAATTCCTGTCCGCGAAGCACTGATGCAGCTAGAAGCTCAGGGCTTAGTCAGCTTTGAAGCGCACAAAGGGGCAACCGTTACAGAGCTATCACCAGATAAAATTGATGAACTTTTTGAGCTTAGAGCGGTGGTCGAGTGCCATATTTTAGAACGCGCTATTCAAAACATGACCGATGAAGATCTCGCTCGCGCGAATGAGATTCGCGAACGCTTTGATGACATGGTTACCCGTGGCGATCAGGTTGAAGAATGGAGCAACTACAACTATGAGTTGCACAAGGCACTCTATGCGCCGGCAAATATGCCAGAAACCATGGATGTCATTTACAACCTCAACACTAAGTGCGACCGCTATATTCGCATGCAGCTATTGTTTACAGAGGGGACAGCCAAAGCTGATAACGAGCACAAAGCGTTGGTCGAAATGTGCCAAAACCGAGATATTGATGGTGCTAAATACATGCTTAAAAAGCACATTCTTGAAGCGGGAGCGGCTATCCGAGATCTGCTTTTAGAACGCAATAGCTCTCAATAAGGCAAACAAACGCAATGCATCTAGGGCCAGAGTTTCTGCTTGCCGCTATTCGGCAAAAAATAAAAGATGAAGGTTTATGCTATAGCGCGTTGTCGGACAAAACCGGCATCCCGCTATCGACCATAAAGCGACACCTGCATAACCCGTCTCTCGGCCTTGATAAAATATTGCTCTACACCACCCATCTCAATACGGACCTGCAAGAGCTGTCTGCAATAGCGATTCAGATCCAACGTGACAATGAGCAGTTTTTGTCTGATGAACAAAACGCGCTCTTTGTCGAATATCCCTATCTGCTAGATTTTATCTACCTGATCACCTCATGCAATAAGACACCACAGGAGATCGCCGAGGACTATCAGTTGTCCGATTCAAGTGTGCGGTTCTATCTCAGCATTGCTGAAGTTCTCGGTTATATCGAAAACCTTGGCGACAAGATTTTTTATCGATCAGGTCGCCGCTTTATCATGGAAGAAGGAACGGCTCTCGACACGTTGTTTAAACGACGTTTTGAACGGGTGTCTATGGCACATGAGACCCTATCTCAGGTGTGTCAGGCTCGTGTGCGCTTAACCACGGAACAGCGTTTACAGCTTGAACAGGACGTCGATCAAAAGATAGGTGAAATGCACGCCGCGAACTGCGCTACAGGCACTGGTGAGTTAACCAACGTACTGATGCGAAATACTCCAGGGGAGCAGATTTTCTTTTCTGATGGCTTACCCGAAATCAGTGGAGAGCTGCTGAAAGAGGTCTCTGCCCGCTTCCGCCGCTAGCCAGCATCACAGCCTACAATTTGATGCTGTGATCTATCACCAATTCCCACCAAGCTTGATGGTTAGATTTTGTACAGTCTCAAATTTTAAGACCGCCAGTCTCTGAATCTGCCACCTTGTTACAATCATGTTAATTAATGTTTGTTGGATAATTTTATACAATATACATTCCTCATATCCCTTTGGTCATGATGGGGTTGTCCCCATGCCGTTTGCGGGCTAACTCTCTGACACCAACGGGTCACTCCGATAAGGACATAATGAGGACGCTATGAAAGCAAAAAAACTAATCGCACTGAGTACCATCGCTGCGGCATTATTTGCCGGTCACTCTTTAGCCAAGCCCTACCCTGCCGGCACTCAATTGGCAGACAAACAAGAGATCGTTTTGAACAACGGTGCTGAAGTCACCTCCATTGACCCAGCCAAGCAAGCTGCTGAGCCAGCATTCAACCTAGGTCGCGATCTGTTTGAAGGTCTAACAATCCAAGATAAACAGGGCAAAACCATTCCAGGAATTGCGATGAGCTGGCAGGCCAACGAAAACAACACGGTTTACACCTTCAACCTACGTCAGTCTCAGTGGTCGAATGGCGATCCACTCACCGCGCACGATTTTGTTTACAGCTGGAAACGCCTTATCGATCCAGAAACCGCCTCTCCATACGCTTGGTTTGCCGCCATCCCTGGTATCAAAAACTCGAACAAAATTATGAAGGGTGAAGCCTCTGCTGACACTCTTGGCGTACGTGCTGTTGATGATTACACCTTCGAAGTCACGCTCGAAAAACCTGTACCTTTCTTTATTAAGCTGCTCAGCCATCCTGTGCTTGCGCCTGTGCACCAAGCCACGGTCGAGAAATATGGCAGCGCTTGGACACAACCGCAAAACATCGTCACCAACGGAGCCTTCACTGTGTCTAACTGGAAGGTAAACGAGAAAATGGTGATGGTGAAAAACGATAAGTACTGGGACGCAGACAATGTCGTTTTAAAACAGATTACTTGGCTACCGATTGGCGATGCCAACGTGGCGCTAAATCGCTATCTGGCAGGGGAAATCGATCAAGCTCTATCGATTCCCGCGGCGCAAAAGAACAAGCTGCTTAAACAGTTTCCTGAGCAAGTGGCAGACACCAGCGCGTCATTGGGTTCCACCTTCTACTATCTAAATACTGAGAGTGGACCAACCAAAGATCTTCGCGTACGTCAGGCGCTCTCTTACGCCATTGATCGCAACATCATCACTAAGGCGATCGTAAAAAACGGTGGCATTCCAATGTTTACTTTGGTTCCACCACAGACCGATGGTTTCAAAACCCACACTCCAGAATATGCAACGTGGAATCAATCGCAACGTGATGCAAAAGCGAAGGCCTTGCTAAAAGAAGCAGGTTACGACAGCAGCAATCCTCTCAAACTGACCTTTACCATCCCTACCTTCTCCAATGACGTTAAGATGGCAACCGCGATGGTCGGGATGTGGAAAAGTAAACTCGGCGCTCAAGTCGAAATCAAGCAACTCGAGCCAAAAGTCTTCTATGCGCTGAAAGATCCTGGCAACGTCAGCCGCGGTGGCTGGACGGCAGACTACAACGAAGCGTCAACTTGGTTAGATATCTTTGTCTCTACCGGTGAATACAATGATTCAAAATACAACAATCCTGAGTATGACCGTTTAATGGCAGAATCTAAGAGCCTCAGCGATCCTTCTCAAGAGTACATTGCTGCTGAGAAATTGCTTATCGAGGATATGGCTATTATCCCAATGTACCGCAATGGTAATGACCAATACCTCATCAAAGAGTATGTCGGCGGCTACGAGCGTACTAACCCTGAGTCTTCATACTACCGCAAGAATGTTTACGTAAGAGCCCACTAATCGGGACGGTTTGCCCGCACCTAGCGATGTCCTCGTAGGTGGCGGGCTTTTTTTCTAACGAAAGGATGCGTCATGTTGTTGTATATTCTTCGTCGCTTGCTTATCGCAGTGCCAACTCTGTTGTTCATCGCACTGGTCTCGTTTTGGTTGATGCATATTGCGCCCGGTGGCCCATTCGATATGGAACGACCAATGCCAGAGGTCGTTCGAGCCAATATCGAGGCTAAGTTCCACCTCAATGAACCATTTATCATTCAGTTTTTTATTTATATTGGCAATTTTATTCAGGGCGACTTAGGCCCTAGTTTCGTTTACCAAGACTTCACGGTCACCGAACTTGTGGCTCAATCATGGCCGGTGTCGGCCGTACTCGGCGTGATCTCTTTTTCCATTTCCGTTCCACTCGGTATGCTGCTCGGCACCATTGCCGCGCTAAACAGAAACGGCAAGCTCGACTATCTTTTGATGTCACTTTCAATGACGGGGGTGGTCATTCCTGCTTTTGTTCTCGCGCCTATATTGGTGACGCTATTTTCTGTTCATCTTGGCTGGCTACCGGCCGGTGGATGGGAAGGGGGGCAACTCTCATTCCTTGTGTTGCCCGTGCTGAGTTTAGCGATTGGCTCCGTTGCCAGTATTGCGAGGGTCATGCGTGGCGCAATGATTGAAACACTGAATCAACCCTATATCCGCACGGCTAAAGCCAAAGGATTATCCACCCGTTATATCCTGATTCATCACGCGATGCGCCCTTCTCTGATCCCGATCATCGCTATGCTTGGCCCTAGCTTTGTCGCGGTAGTGACTGGCTCAGTGATTATCGACATCTTCTTCAGTACTGGGGGAATGGGTCAGCATTTCGTCTCTGGTGCACTCAACCGAGACTATGGATTAGTGATGGGGATTACGCTGATTGTCGCATCACTCACCATCTTCTTTAACTTGGTGGTCGATGTTCTATACACCATTATCGACCCACGCATTCGTGTCTAGGAGGTAACGAATGTTAACCAAACGCATTGATGCCAAGGAGCTGGCAGACCAAATGAGCTCCCACGTTGAAGCCGTCGAAGGCCGTAGCCTTTGGCAAGATGCTTGGACACGATTTCGAAAGAACCGCGCGGCGATGACGTCCATCAATGTGCTCTTTTTTATCGTCTTGTGCATCGCCTTTGGCCCCCAGTTGGCCGCTTTTGGTCACGATGAAATTGACTGGAATGTGGTTGCCGATCCCTACGAACTCGGTAAGCCATCAATCGAATCTGGTCACTACTTTGGCACCGATGATCTTGGTCAGGATATTTTCGCTCGCACGATGCAAGGCGGCAGACTATCAATCATGGTTGGATTTATGGGGGCATTAGTCGCCGTTGTGATTGGTACGGCGTGGGGCGCGATATCTGGCTACCTTGGCGGCATGGTCGATAGCACCATGATGCGGATTATCGAGGTGCTCGATTCGGTGCCATTTATGTTCCTAGTGATTCTGTTTGTTACTCTGTTTGGCAACAATATCTATCTGATTTTTATTGTCATCGGTATGGTTTCTTGGCTCGGTATCGCCCGAGTCGTCAGAGGCGTCACCTTCAGCATTAAAAAACGCGAGTTTATCGAAGCGGCACACTCCATCGGGGTGTCGAGATTGACGATAGTTCGTCGCCATATCCTCCCAAACGTACTCGGCATTGTGATGGTCTATTCATCATTGATGGTACCGGGCTTTATCATGTTTGAGTCGTTCCTGAGCTTCTTAGGGCTCGGCGTTCAGCCACCTGATACCAGTTGGGGCATTCTGATTGCCGAAGGGGCTAAGACCATTGATGTCGCACTATGGCAATTGGTATTTCCCTCAATCTTCCTCGTCGCGACTCTGTTCTGCTTTAACTTTATTGGTGACGGGCTTCGTGATGCCCTCGACCCGAAAGATCGCTAAGGAGCGGTAATGACTATTCTATCGATCAAAAATATGAATGTTCGCTTCAACACACCTGATGGCTTGGTGCAAGCGGTCAGTGATCTCTCCTATTCCGTCAATAGAGGGGAGACCCTTGGCATCGTTGGAGAATCGGGGTCAGGTAAAAGCCAGTCCGTCTTTGCGTTGATGGGGCTCACTGCCGACAACGGTGTGGTCAGCGGAGAAGCCAACTTCCATGGCGAAAACTTACTGACCATGTCGAAAAAGCAGCTCAATCATATTCGCGCTGAAAAAATTGGTATGATCTTTCAAGACCCAATGACGTCGCTCAATCCGTTCATGAAAGTCGGTAAACAGCTTGCTGAAGTACTGATGATTCATAAAGGAATGTCGCGTAAAGAAGCAGACCAAGAAGCCATTGCCATGCTAGATGCTGTGCGTATTCCTTCTGCCACGACTCGTATGTCTCAGTTTCCCCATGAGATGTCCGGAGGTATGCGCCAGCGAGTGATGATTGCCATGGCTCTGCTGTGTAAACCTGAGCTACTGATTGCTGACGAACCGACAACCGCGCTAGACGTCACGGTTCAAGCGCAAATTCTCACTCTACTGCGTGAATTACAGGCCGAATTAAATACGGCCATTTTGCTTATTACCCATGATATGGGAGTCGTTGCGGAGATGTGTGACCGCGTATTGGTCATGTACGGGGGAAGAAAAATGGAGCAGGCAGATACGGACTCTCTATTCCATTCACCAAGCCACCCATACACTCAAGGCTTGCTCAAAGCGATTCCATCCATCACTGAGGATATGGATCGCTTACCGACCATTCCTGGCAATCCACCCAGCGCACTGCTCCATGCAAAAGGATGTCCATTTAAAGAACGGTGTGCAGATTACCGACCAGAATGCAGTGCCTCTGTGCCAGCATTTCGTTCACTGACCAGCAGTCAAGGTCTGGCATGCCATGTTCACGCACCCAGCAGCATCACATCGATCGCGCGTTCAGCTTAGGAGGAATGATGAACAAACCTGACATACTGCTCTCAGCGCGAGAGCTGAAAGTACACTTCGCGATCAACAAACACATCTTGCCGAGTAAGCGTAAAGTGGTAAAAGCCGTCGATGGCATCGATCTCGATGTTTACCGAGGTGAAACCTTAGGTATCGTTGGCGAATCAGGGTGTGGAAAGTCGACACTGGCGCGTGCTCTGTTACGACTGATCGAACCAACAGGCGGAGAGCTTTATTGGAAAGGCGAAAACATGCGCCATTTTGGCAAACACCAGCTCGCGAAACGACGCCGTGAATTCCAGATGGTATTTCAAGATCCCTCAGCCTGTCTCAATCCACGTCTGACAATATCCGAATGTATTGCCGAGCCGTTATTGACTCACGAACCACAATTGAGTCGCCAAGAGGTTGAACGTCGTGTGATTGCAATGATGGACAAAGTGGGTCTGCTTGCCAGCCAGCGAAACCGCTACCCACATGAGTTTTCTGGCGGACAATGTCAACGCGTTGGTATCGCACGTGCTCTGATCCTAAAACCTGATCTGGTGGTGTGCGATGAACCCGTCAGTGCACTTGACGTTTCAATCCAAGCTCAGGTAATCAACCTGCTTGATGATCTTAAACAAGAGATGGGGCTCACTCTCGTCATGATTGCCCATGACCTCAGTGTAGTACGCCACATCAGCGACCGCGTTATGGTGATGTATCTCGGCAAGCCGATGGAAGTCGGACGTTATGACAAGGTCTTCGACAATGCCCAGCACCCTTACACTAAAGCGCTCTTATCCGCAGTACCAATCGCTAACCCGACACTGGCACGGAATCGTGATATCCAATTGTTGCCAGGCGATCTACCGTCACCTATCAATCCACCGAGTGGCTGCGTTTTCCGTACCCGTTGTCCAAGTGCTACCGACCTTTGTGGGCAACAAATGCCAACACGAAGCGGTCAGCCTGAACACCATATTTTCTGTACCCATACCCTGTTAGGAAGTTGAATTATGACTTTACACTCTGTTCCTCAGCGACTCTCCGCCCTTCGTCAAGGCATGGTCGATCATCATTACGATGCCTATATTGTGACCAATAATGATCCACATGCCAGTGAATACTCCGCTGACTACTGGTTGGCAAGACAGTGGATCTCCGGTTTTACTGGTTCAGCTGGTGATGTTGTCGTTACCCGAGACGGCGGTGGTCTTTGGACTGATGGACGTTACTACATACAAGGTGCCGAGCAACTGCAAGGCTCTGGACTGGAACTGTTTAAAGCACGTCTGCCAGAAACACCAACCATTCCCCAATGGTTAGCGCAAACCCTGCCACACAATGCCATCGTTGGCGTAGATGGCCGCAGTATCAGTAAACAATTCTATGACGAATTGAACAAAGCGTTCGCCGACAAATCAATCCAGTTGGTACTCGAAAACGATCTGATCTCTCCTATCTGGGAAGATAGACCCGCTCGACCAAAGGCATGTCTATTTAATCATCCTGTCAGTGTCGCAGGGTTAACCGCAAGCGAGAAAATAGCTCAGCTTCGCCAATATCTGACCAAGGAAAACGCCGACGCATTGCTCATTTCTACCCTTGATGATGTCATGTGGACACTTAACGTTCGTGGCGCAGATACCGCATATTGCCCTATTTCAGAAGGGTATCTGTTGATTGATCAGCAGAACTGCCGTCTGTTTATCGATAACGACAAACTGACGCCAGAGGTAGTGGGTACGCTAAACGAACATCAGATTCATATTCATGAGTATCAACATCTTAGTACCGCATTAAATCTACTCTCAAACCGTACTCAGTTGATCTATACAGCCAAAAACACCGACAGTTTACTGATTAGCCAACTCAAGCCAGAGCTTGATCTGATCAATCGCGCCTGTCCTGTCACCGACATGAAGTCACAGAAAAACACCACTGAACTGGCGAACATGGAAGAGACATTGCGCCGAGACGGAGTTGCAGTCGTCAAGTTTATGAAGTGGCTTGATGAGCAAGTACCTAGTGGCTTAGTGACGGAACTCAACGCGGAGCAGGCACTCATGGGCTACCGCAAACAAATTGATGGCTATTTAGGTGAGAGTTTCAGAACCATCGCTGGATTTGCAGAGCATGGGGCGAAAATGCACTATGCCGCCGATGAGACAAGTTGCTATAAGGTTGATGAACGTCACTTCTTATTGGTGGATTCTGGTGGTCAGTACCCAGGTGGAACCACAGATATTACGCGTACCTTTCACTTCGGTACGCCAAACGAACGTGAGAAATTTGATTACACCTTGGTACTAAAAGCAGTGATTAGACTAAGCCAAACTCGCTTTATGCGAGGTTCAACAGGTTCTAACCTCGATATTATGGCTCGCGGTGTGCTGTGGCAGCATGGTATCGACTATAAATGTGGCACTGGGCATGGTGTCGGCATGTGCCTTAATGTCCATGAAGGACCACAAAACTTCTCACAAAATCCTGCGGAAGTCGCTCTTAAACCCGGCATGGTGATCACCAATGAACCAGGCATCTATCGTGAAGGTATCCACGGTGTGAGGATTGAAAACATCATGAAAGTGGTTGAAGTAGAAAGCAACGAGTTCGGCACTTTCTACGGCTTTGAAACCATTACGCTAGCGCCAATTGCAACCAACGCCATTAACAAGTCCATGTTGGATGCCAGCGAAATCGAATGGCTAAACCACTACCACCAGCAGTGTTGGCAGCAGTTGTCGGTTGATCTCACCGATGATGAGCAGGCATGGCTAAAACGAGCAACTCAACCGATTTAAATCCGGTGAAGCGGTCACGTGGTGAGACCCACGTGACCTTAATCTTCGTTACAAAACAGGCAGCGTTTCTTCTTGGCGCAACGTCAGCACTTCATATCCAGTGTGGGTAACCAGAATGGTGTGTTCTGATTGAGCCGAGAGTTTTTTGTCTCTTGTCACAACAGTCCAGCCATCTTTTTTAGTTTTAATCTTAGCCGTCCCTTGATTTACCATAGGTTCAATGGTGAATACCATTCCCTGCTTGAGCACCAACCCAGTATTTGGCAGACCATAATGCAGTACCTGAGGTTCTTCATGCATTTCACGACCAATGCCATGTCCGCAATACTCTCGTACAATGGAATAACCATAACTTTCAGCATACTGCTGGATCGCGTGACCGATATCTCCTAACCGAGCACCCGGTTTTACCTGCTTTATCCCTTGCCACATTGACTCATAAGTCACTGAACAGAGTTTTTTGGCCAGTGGCGTCGCATCCGGCATCACATACATCTTACTTGAGTCAGCGATAAAACCGCCCTTTTCCAAAGTGATATCGAGGTTAATGATGTCGCTACTTTTAAGGATCTGACTCGCTTTGGGAACACCATGACAAACGACTTCGTTAATGGAGGTATTCAATACGTACTGATAATCATACTGCCCTTTACTGGCTGGACGTGCTTGTAACTCATTGACGATGAAATCCTCGACCTTGTCGTTAATTTCCATCGTCGAAATTCCCGGCTTAACAAACCCATCGAGCATGTGGAAGACTTCAGCCAGCAACTTACCTGACTCACGCATAAGATCGATATCAGCCGCTGATTTGATGCTGACATTGTTACTGGTCATTCGTTGTCCCTGCCAAAGTATTAAGGTGGGCAACGGAAACTTCTGCCGACTTCATCAAATCACAAACGATCTGATTGAAGGATAAATGCGGATGAAGCTCCGCCAACATTCCAATTTTGATCCAGAATTCAGCCTGAGAATTAATCGATCGCGACATTACAGAGCTCGCTTTCCTGATTTCTTCATGCAATTCATCCGATATTTTCACGATACCCATAATATTCACTTCATATACGAAACATATATCAATTGTATACGTAACGAATAATTCGTCAAGGCGACTCCATTTAAACATGACAGCCGCTCGTGATGCCTTAGTTAGAATGTTTCAGCGAATGGCGTTTCAATCGCCGTTATCTATAGTTACTAGAGACAGCTTAAATATTTGCCACTTATCACAAGGAGGTAATATGGCTTTTACACAGCTATTGGTGCCGATAGCACCAGAGCAAAACCTCAATGACTCACATCACCAAGCTTTCCATTTCGCCAACCAGAGTGGGGCGAAGGTGACATTGCAACTGGTCATTAAAGAACTGGCAGAATACAAAGATATCTACCATTTAACGGGGTCATCCTTAGATATTCTCGATCATGCGACCAATCACTACAGTGAGTCACTAAATCAACACATCCAAACTCTTCACAACCAATACCCCAAAATTGATTTCACCAGCAAGATTAGTGTTGGGATCCCTTACATAGAGATCATCAAGCAGGCGAGTCAAATCAACGCCGAAATGATCATTATCGATTCCTATCGACAGACGAAGCAGGAAGCCTGTGAACGAGGTAGCAACACACTTAACCTAATGCGCAAATCTGAAACACCCATCTGGTCTTTGGGGAAAGTGCCCACCCCCATCAAACAAGTGACCGCTGCGATTGATCTCACCAATCCGGACTATCATGAGTTCAATACAAAATTGGTCGCAATGGCCGTTGAGTTTTGCGCATCACTTGGCGCAAAACTGACATTGTGCCACGTGTGGAAATTCGACTCAGAAGGTTTTCTAAAAGATTGGAGTGGTTATAGCGATATCGAAATTGCTCTGCTAGCGCAAAAAATGCGAGATGAGCGTCTTAGCCGTCTGAATACCTTGCTGTCACCGTATGCGGAGGGTGAGACAGAGGTACATACCCTACTGCTCGAAGGAGAGACTCGCGAAATATTTCCACAATACATTGCCGACAACAGTATCGATTTGGTCGTGATGGGTTCGATGTCGCGTTCAGGCATCTCAGGCTTTGTCCTAGGTAACACCGCCGAAGAGATGATCAATCAACTGAATTGTTCCGTCATTACCCTTAAACCGGATTCTTTTAAGTCTCCGATTGATCTCTAACCGTCATCGTTGAAAATAAACGAAATCAATAACCACAAAGGCCCAATAAGGGCCTTTGTTATAAACATTCGATATGTCACTGATTTATTAGGTATTGATGAAGGCGGTCTTTCATCTCAGCTCGGTTGTGCTTCATGAGATGCATCTCTTCATCACTAATGGGCGAATCACGCATCTCCAGCTTTCGAATATCTTTGTCGAGAGCATTGTATTCGCTCATCAATTCTGCGAACTCCAGACTCTCTTTTGCTAATGCTAGTATTGTTTGCTTGTGTTGTGGAAATTCCTTAAGTAGTGAGTGATCTTCACCGAGCATAGATAACACCTCCTTTTTCGAGAATAAAACAACTGGTTACTTTTTAACCATAGCAGTTAATGGAAGTGATTTATGCGATCTCCCGCACTGAGTGGCAGGAAAAACGGTCTGGCTCAATGCCGCCCCCTACTAACCTCATTGCTTTTGATAAAAGTGAGCAAAGTTAGGAATGTACTGCTCCCATATTGGCGGTTTTCCTATATGGGCTTCAACTGCCGAGATAAATGCTTTGACCAATGCTGTTTGTTTACGGTGAGGATAGAGGGCATACAAAGCGAGCTCTCCGTTGCACAGCGTATACTGTGTGAGGAGAGGGCGTAGCTTCATCTCGACAATCGAACGATTGAGGTTGGAAGACGATATGGTCGCATACCCTAATCCATCCTGTACCGCCGCGATGAGAGTTGCCACGTCATTTACCTTACAGTTTCCCTTCATCTTGTAGTTGAGAAATGTTTCCCCACCCGGCTGTTCACTGAGTCTCATCGTATCAACGATCAATGAACGATTGCTGTAAATAACAGAAGGTAGCTTAACCAATTCATCCGGAGTTTTCGGCTCCCCATAACGTTCAATAAACGTATCTGACGCTAAGATAACCGCTCTAATATCAGCAATTTTCCTCGCAATCAGGCTCGAGTCATCCAATCTTCCTAAACGAAATGCGACATCAAAGTGATCAGAAATAATGTCAGAACGCTTATCATCAAGCAGCAGCTCAATCTCGACATCAGGGTATTTTTTAAGAAACTGGGTAATCACAGGTTGAAGATGGTTCTGTCCAATATGGAGAGGAGCCGTCACACGAATACGTCCCTTGGGTTGCGCATGGTAAGAATCCGCTATCGACTGTACGTGATGCAAAGTCCCAACCAAATTCCTTGCTTGCTCTAAGATTTCTTCACCCGCAGGAGTCAGTGAGAAAGAGCGTGTCGAACGGTTGAGCAATTGCACGCCCAGCTCTGTCTCTAGCTTCTTGATTTGTTTGGATAGTGATGAGTTATCCATATCATTCAACGCAGCAGCCTTAGCAAACGAGCCCTGCTGCACGACATCAATAAACAGAGAGAGTTGATTAACCAGTGCCATCTCAGCGCCTTACTTTTGCGAACGTTGCCATTGCACTAACCACTTGTCCAAATGGTTAGCGAACTGCTGACGGTCAGCCTGACTAAGCGGCGCAGGGCCTCCCGTCTGGATACCACTGCTACGCATGGTTTCCATAAAGTCGCGAATATTAAGGCGTGACTTGATGTTCTCTTTGGTGAACATTTCACCTCGAGAACTCAATGCATGACCACCTTTGGTAATAATCTCGTCTGCGAGAGGAATATCGCTGGTGATCACTAAGTCACCGACTTGGCAACGCTTAACAATTTCGTTGTCTGCGACATCAAAACCAGGTTGTACTTGCAGCATAGTCACTTTCGGTGACGCAGGAGTGCGGATAAATTGGTTGGCAACTAAAGTCACCTCGACACCAGTCCGCTGTGAGGCTCGAAATAAAACATCACGAACCACGACCGGACACGCATCTGCATCTACCCAAATCTTCATCAAACTCGATTCCTTAATCTTCTCAATTAACGCGATCATTAGACCGCAATTTGTCGAAGCATAATAGCGTTATTTAAAGCGTACAGCAGTTCCAGTATCGAAACCAACCTTACTGCCTGCAAATCTTTTTTGACTAGCAAGCCCGTCAGGCAAACAACCCCATTGCGTTTCGCGTGAGTTGACCCACAAACGCGCTTGAGTAACACAGGTGACAAGCCAAACACTCCAATACGCTCAATGTAAAAAGCCCCTGAGAAAGGGATCTACTCAGGGGCTGGTAATAGGTTCACTCGTATTCACCTATGTGGTAAAAGACGCATCGTTAACTAACAAACAACCACACGCCAACTCCCATCATCAATGTTCCAGCAATTCTGTTCATTAAGCGGACATTTTGAGAGTGACCCAGTAAGCGTTTCAATCCTTTTCCACCCGTGGCATATAGCGTCATGCAGATAAATTCAAACACTAAGATAATCGAGACGAGTACCACAAGTTGCGGCATGAGATCGGCTTTTTGATCGATAAATGGTGGTAGAAGAGAGATCATAAAAGCCCAACCTTTAGGATTCGCAATAGCAGTGACAAATCCTTGAATAACCAAGTCCCAATCACTTTGTGGTACCGCAGCCTGCTCTTCCAGATTGATCGCGAGTTTGCCTCTTGAACGCCACATCTGGATGCCAAGATAAAGTAGATACCCACCACCAATAAATTTCAGTGCAACGAACAACCAAGGATAGTTGAGCATAACCGCAGCAATACCGACAACCGCCGCTATCGCCACTAATCCAACGCCCACCAGTTCACCTGCCATCATCCACAAGGCTCGTCGGTAACCGACACTCATACCTAACGTTAAAGCAAGCGTCATGCACATCCCCGGAGTAATGGAGACAAAGAAAAAAGTCGGAATAAACATTCCCAGCAAAGCAGTATTCATAGAACCTAGATCGTGAGTAGTAATAATGAGATCTAACATAATGCAATGTACAGCCAAACACCATACACCGACATAAGCAATAGAGGCACAGAATGTCCCTAATCATTTCGAGAAGCGACGTATCGAAAATTGAGACTTCAACTGAATAACTCCTGACTATATATGCACTTTTCGACCAGCCCTATGACTATATGCACTCGGATTCTCAAGTAATGAGAAAGGCTTCTATTTTAACAGCTAGGATTTTCAGTGTTAATTTTGCGATTTTATAGATAATAACTTTGCACAATTTGGTTAACACAACGTTAAATACCACAAAAAAGCAGTGACAAAGGTCACATCTACACATCCCCTCCACTATTTTGCTTTCTTATTTTTTCATTCGCCTGCTAACCTCCTGCTCGCCTTGAAATGAACTCAGGGTGCATAACTATAAGGAGTGTTCTCTATGAATACCAAGAAGCCAATGTCGTTAACCAGCCGTGTTATTCTCGGTATGGTAGCGGGTATCTTGACAGGATTTGCGATTCGCAGCCTATTTGCTGACAACGGATTTGTCGATGCATACATTGTTAATGGATTATTTGAAGTCGGTGGACAGATCTTTGTCGCCAGCTTAAAAATGCTTGTTGTACCACTGGTGTTTGTTTCACTGGTTTGCGGTACTAGCTCATTAAAAGACCTTTCTACTTTAGGTCGTATGGGAGGCAAAACCCTTGCTTTCTATATCGCAACCACGGCAGTGGCTATCACTCTAGCCCTAACCATGGGTAACCTATTCCAACCGGGTGCCGGCGCTGATCTTACAGCGGCAAGCTCGTTCAAGTCTTCTGAAGCTCCATCGCTTGGTCAGGTGATCATTGATATGTTCCCAACCAACCCTATTAGCGCGATGGCAGGGGGCAAAACCCTTCAGGTTATCGTATTTGCCGTACTTTTCGGTGTAGCGATTAGCGCAGCAGGTAAACCAGGTGAACGTATTGCATCGTTTTTCTCGGATCTGAATGACGTAATCATGAAACTGGTCGCGATCCTGATGAACCTTGCACCATACGGCGTGTTCTTCTTGATGGCGAAACTGTTCACAGGTCTTGGTCTGAGTGCAATTGTTAACTTGGCAGAGTACTTCCTCGTGCTGGCTGGTACGCTACTTTTGCATGGTTTGGTTACCTACAGCTTGATGCTAAAAGGCTTTACTGGTCTAAGCCCAATCACCTTCCTTAAGAAGATGGAAGACGCAATTATGTTCGCTTTCTCGACAGCGTCTTCAAATGCAACGATTCCAGTGACAATGGAAACGGCTAAGAACCGCATGGGTGTAGAGAACCGTGTGTCATCGTTTACCGTACCATTAGGTGCAACGGTGAACATGGACGGTACAGCAATCATGCAAGGTGTTGCGACTGCATTTATCGCACAGGCGTTCAACATTGACCTGACGATGGGTGATTACCTGATGGTTATCCTCACAGCAACCCTAGCCTCTATCGGCACGGCA
Source organism: Vibrio sp. TRT 1302 (assembly GCF_050113875.1). Lineage (NCBI taxonomy): Bacteria > Pseudomonadati > Pseudomonadota > Gammaproteobacteria > Vibrionales > Vibrionaceae > Vibrio > Vibrio sp. TRT 1302. The sequence continues at coordinate 306,712 of NZ_JBNJOF010000003.1, forward strand.
GGTGTTCCAGGCGTTGGTCTAGTCATGCTAGCAATGGTACTAAACCAAGTAGGTCTACCGCTGGAAGGTATCGCACTGATCATGGGTGTTGACCGTCTACTCGATATGATTCGTACTGCTGTTAACATCACTGGTGACAGTGTTGTGACTATTATTGTTGCTAAGTCTGAAGGCGCACTGAACGAATCTCGCTTCAACGACCCAATGGCTGGAGCCGAAGAAGAAGAAGTTCATCTCAAACGTTCAGAAGCTTAATTTGCTCATAGCAGTTGGCTTACTTAAAAGCCAATTTCGGCAAGGTCGCCAAATAGCTCTAACGATAAAAAACGCCTCGATAGCCATATCGAGGCGTTTTTTGATTTATCCATTCTGATTATTTGGTTGGCATCGGCAGGATTTCAAACATGCCATCAAAATCATCTAACGAATCCGTTAAGTGCTTAATCAGTTCCGCATTACCATTGATTTTCACTTTGCCAGACTTCAACAATTGATCGAGAGATGCTTTCCCCAACACCATGTCTGTCATGTCAGTCTTATTGATCACTAACTCGACATCCGTGTTTGGCATCGTCTCAACGGCGATGTTCGCCATATTTGAGTTCGATACTTCGCCAAAATAACGCTCGTTGATGTCTGGATGGTGGATGCCAAAGCTAAAGTCCAATCCTGCCTGCTCTGCTTTTTCTGCATTCAGTCTCACCGCTAAAAAGTCTAGGAACATACCGGTTGGTGTATTAGCAATCACATCTGCTGAGGCCAGTTTAATCGATGGTTGTACTTTACCGGTTCTTAACTCTACAGCACCTTGCAGATACGAGTTGCGCCATGCCATTGTCTCAGATTGATAGCCTTGTTGTTCAAAGCTATCTGCAAGCGCAAAGCGGTAGTTAATGTTATCCGGCTGACACTGAACCAAGTCATTAAACAATTGTGACGCTTGCTGATATTCACCTTTGCTGTAGTGTGTCTGACCTGCTTTGTACAACGTGTCAGCGCCTGCGGCGGCTACATAAACACAAGACTTGTCCTTAGTTTGCAACGGATTGGTGTTCACTGGATTCATGTCGTGATAGCCAAGATACAAGTTCACCACAGCACGAGCGTTGTGACTGTATGAACCGTGGTAACCATTGGTGTGCCAAGTTTGTAACTGGGACTCTGGAATGATCTTTTCGATTTCACGCCCGACGTCATGAATCGTCACACCATGGTTTGCCAAACGCATCGCCTGATTATGGATAAAGCCATAATTGTCACGCTGAAGCGTCATGTAGTCCGAGATCTCATTGTTCTCCGTATTCGCGTCATTCCACACTGGCGCTGAGTGTGCCGCATGAATATTATCGACCAGTCCGCTATCAACATAACGTAGTTTTAACTCAGTAAGATATTTAGTCCACACTAAGGCATCGCGAACTTTAGCCCCTCGGAATGTGTAGATATTGTGCATACCGTCATAAGTGAGTTCTGCGGTGTTTAGGGAGCGATATTTGGGAACGTAAAGCACAATTTCAGCAGGCGCTTCCGCACCGGGCATATTGATCGCGTGTAGTTCAAGGCCATCAATAGTAATGACTTTCTCACGTTCTGAGATTTCTTGGGTTGGTGCAACCAAAGTCACTTCTCCGCGCGAAGTGCCCAAGCCAAGAGCATTATCAACAATACCCTGAGGGTTGTTATCTAAAGTGGTACCGTATTGGTAGTTTGCACGCCGACTCATCGCGGTACCAGCGATCACATTCTCATCAGCCAGCTCCTTAATAAAGTCGTTTGGTGCATAGATCGGCGCACCTTCAATGAAATCACCAGACTCAATGATGCCTCGAGAGCCGCCGAAATGGTCAGCGTGCATATGGGAATAGATCATGCCGGTAATCTTGTGTTCACCATTGACCTTTGGCAGATGCAATTTGGCAAATTCCCATGAGGCTGCGGCGGCTTGCTTGGATAACAAAGGATCATGGATAACATAACCATTATCAGTGCGGTAGATAGTCATGTTGGACAGATCTGCGCCTCGAACTTGGTAGACGCCATCCGTCACTTGATACAGACCACCAGCCGCATAGTTGAGCATACCCTGACGCCAAATAGACGGGTTTACCGTTGCTGGCAGTTGTTCAAGATTCATCTCCGCCATGTAATCAAAGCGCTTTTTTAACTCACCAGCCTGATGACTACCAAATTCCGCAATAAGACCTTTCTTGGTGCGCTCAAATGCCGATACATCTTGCCAAGGCAGTTGTTTAGCAAGTTCTTGGTTGGCACTCTTAGTATGCTCAGTCGCAGGGTTGCCTTGGTAAGTTTCTAAACTGGCATAGTCGGCCAGAGCAGGATATGAAACGATAAGTGCCAATGAAATCGCTGAGGGTAAAAAACGTGGAGTCATAGGGAGCCTCATAGTGTCTCGTTATTGGGTACAAAATGTACTTTATTCATTTGACACATCTAAATACATGCATGTAACTTTATTTGAAACATCGCGAATCGTTATGTATTAAAGGGACCCGAATGAGCAATGACAACATTGACCTCAATTTGCTGAAAATATTCATTACCGTTTATCAACAGCGTTCGATTACTCTTGCCGCTGAGGTATTGGGATTAACCCAGCCAGGTGTTAGTGGTGTCTTGAAACGTTTGCAGAAACAGCTCGGCGTTCAACTGTTTGTTCGAGCTGGTCGCGGAATTGCGCCTACCCATCAGGCACAAGAGTTAGCGCGGCAGATTGAACCTGCGCTGAGTCAGATTCATAACGCGATACAAGGTATTGAAGCATTTTCTACCGAGCATTCACGTCGTTTTGTGGTCTACACGACAGAGCCCATCATGCTTACCTTACTGCCGAAAATCGATGCGGATAAGGAACTGGGAAACGTTGAAATCGAACTACATCCAACCTTGTCGAGTGAAGAGAAACTGATCAACAACCTCAATCGACAGCAAGCCGATCTCGCGATTGATTTTGCCAACTACTCTGCCCCTTCATTCTTTTCTGAGTTCTTGTTTGACGATCAAATCTGCATCATTGCCCGCCGGGGACATCCAAGGATTAATAAATCAGTCGACCTCAGACAATTTTACGAAGAGAAGCACGTTACACTAAAGATGAGAAGGGAACAGGCTTACCTCGCCGACTATTTCACCGAAGAGTCAATTGGTGAGAGACGAGTTGCTGCGGAGTGCGACTCGCTAGTGTCGCAGATGACCATGATTTCCAACAGTGACTGCCTCGCCGCTGTGGTTAAAAGCCTTGCCAATCAGTTTGCAGATAGACTCGATCTACAAGTTATGGACGCACCTTTCACCAGTATCCCTGTCAAATATCGCTTAATGGCCCACAATCGAATGAAATTCAATCCAGCCAACCAATGGTTACGTAATAAACTCAAGTCCTACTTCATTGGCGGATAATTATTTCTTACACAAGAAATATCCTGACAATAATAATGGAACCGACTCATAAAAATAGAGGCTTCACTAATTTATGCTTCACTAACTTAGTAATTGTCTTTATTTAAATTAAATGAAGGTGGGTTTCATAACACCAGTTCAAATATCACCGCATTTAACTTTATACGATTATCATCACAAGAAGGGATAAGCAATGAAATGACTGAAATTTAACAAATGTTTAACTTAGATGCTGAGCCCACATAATTAATAATTGGGTTATCAACATTAGCTTGCCATGTATCAATACTGCCTAAGTGGTTATCTAATAACGACTTAATCGCCTTCTGTTTAATTTCCTAATCAATAGCCACTATCATTTATTTTATTAATAGAGATAGAAAACACTAGTGTAGGAAAAAACAGATTTAATTAGCACAATGATTACATAGAGGTGTTTTTGTGATGCCGAGAAATAAAACACTCAATGCTATAGCTATCCTTGCAAGCTTAGCTTTTATTAACACTGCGCAAGCGAACATTAACGAACCGCAAGGCAGAGCTGTCCAGATACTTAGTAGCCTTCAAGATAGCAGCCAAGTGAGATACTTTAATGCGGATTATTGGCTCACCGATGAGAGTAATATCCCATCCATGAAGACAGCTAATGATGACATTTTAAATCAAAATCTTCGCTATCTTGTCGATTTCAGCATGATTGAAGATGAGGAGCAAAAACAACAAGCGAAATCAATATTGAGGCAACAAATTGGCTTAACTTTTGATAGTGACTTTCTCATCGTCAGTAGATACAAAGGGAAGTTAATGTTCTCTCCTGTCGATAATGAAGATGATCCTAACGTGAGCAATTTAGAACCGAGTACAGAGACCGATATGTCTTCATTGGCTCGGTCGGATAACACTGCGACTCTTCCACACGTAGCATTTTATTTAAGCGTCAATCGACGGATAACCGTCGACGAATGTCGATTTCAAAAATCCCGACTTTTTGGTTCACCCAATACTAAATGGTACTTTTGCAGCGAACCAAATATCTCTTTGATTTATCGAGTGAATCTCGCTCGTTCATTGCAATATGGTACGACAGGTTCGGCAACTCCCGACGCAAAAATCGTTCGTATTAGCTTAGATGATGAATCATCCGGCGCTGGGATTAACCTGAACAAAACACTCAGAACTTTTTCGATATATAATTCGATTCCCGCTTATAGAAATGGTTATAACAAAGAATGGATAACGGACGCTATCGCTGAAGATTATCAATTCAAATTTGATGCTTCGAATAACAAAGCACAGGTATTAAAAACGTTCCCCAGATCCAACATCAACTCGCGCTATGAAGTACGAGAAATATCGGGGTTCGAACTGGGGATAACCAGCAGTTTAGAAGGCGCTAAAGGGAAACTAGAAGCGAGCGCGAGTTACAATCAGAGCCGTTGGCTAACCTTTAACACATCCGATTATCGTGTTGAACGCAACACCAGTGGCTCAAGAAACATAACATTCAAGTGGAACCGAGAACAATATCGGACCGCCGCGTCTTTGCTGTCCAGAAGCACCGATTCACTGTTTTCACCGTATAGAAACCCTATCGATCTCAACCGTATAAGCCCAATTTCGTACTCAGGTTTTGTCCCAAAAATGGATGTTATCTATAAAGCCGATGCAAACGAGACAGGAACCACACGCTTTACCATTGAGTCTTCGGTCAACATACGTCCACTCTATCACGGGCGTTATTACCACTATTACTTTTTTGGTAATCACTATTCCTACCATGGTTTTGAAGGTTCTCAACGCCGAAGAATTGGTGTTAACACCAGTTTCACCGTCGATTGGACACACCCAGTATTTATGGGAGGGCGACCTGTCAATCTACAACTTGCGAGCTTCAATAACCGATGTATTCAAACGAGTAACGACGGTACGCTAAGCGTGCGTGCTTGTCTTGATAATAGTGCTCAACAATCATTTATCTATGATCAGTTTGGTCGCTACGTGAGCGCAACGAACAAGAAATGTCTCGACGGTGAGTCACTGGATAGATTGCAGCCCTGTGCGATGAAATTAAGCCAGCGCTGGGAGTGGTTAGAAAACAGCGACAACCTGAACAATGTCTTTTTTGACCAAAAGCTTGGACACAATAAAACCACAGGTAGTCTCGGTTTATATAACGATGACGACTCACAAGTCAGTGTAAGGACGATGACTTCTTTTACCAACCTCTTTAACTAATATTTCGCCATAAAAGTTACACTACAGACAAAAAGATACACAACTGACTCTAATGTCAGGGGTGTATCTTTTCCTTTATAAGAAAAGACTCTACTTGTTATCGCAACCCAAAAAACAAACATTTAGATCACAAATGTTTAATGAATACAATCGGATCCAACTTATCTCACATAACCACAATTAAATCCTCTCTAGAATAGTTTTACGATAACAACAATTAGCTTTCCAAGGAGTGAAAGTATGAAATTGCAGTGGTCCCTTTTTGTCACCCTCTTTTTGCTACCTTTTTCAACATTTGCTGCTTCCTCGAACACACAAGTTTTACCATTAACCCAATCCACCATTGGTTATGCATCGCTCATCATCTTCGCTATCGCCTATACCTTGGTGATGCTAGAGGAGTATCTACAGCTAAGGAAATCAAAACCTGTCTTACTTGCCGCAGGCTTAATCTGGGCAATGATTGGTTACGTCTATTCCCAATACGATCAGGTTGAAGTTGCTAAGGCTGCGTTGGAACATAACCTGCTTGAGTATGCGGAGTTATTGCTGTTTTTGTTAGTCGCGATGACCTACATCAGCGCAATGGAAGAGAGGCGACTGTTCGATGCACTTCAGGCCTGGATGGTTGGTAAAGGATTTAACTTTAAATCACTCTTTTGGCTAACCGGTATTCTCGCCTTCTTTATTTCACCGATCGCCGATAACCTGACCACCGCACTGCTAATGTGCGCAGTCGTGATGAAAGTTGCAGGCGATAACACCAAATTCATTAATCTAGCCTGTATCAACATCGTTATCGCGGCCAATGCCGGAGGTGCCTTCAGTCCATTTGGTGATATCACCACTCTAATGGTTTGGCAGGCAGGGCACGTCTCGTTTGGAGAGTTCATGCCTTTGTTTGTCCCCTCCGTCATCAACTACCTTGTTCCAGCGTTGATTATGTCGTTCTTCATTCCTAAGACTCGCCCAGATGTCGTCCACCAACATGTCGAGCTAAAACGAGGAGCTAGGCGCATCGTCTTTTTGTTTGTTCTTACCATAGCAACAGCGGTTGCTTTTCATGCTGTCCTGCACTTTCCGCCAGTGGTCGGTATGATGATGGGGCTTGCCTATCTGCAATTTTTCGGATTCTTCTTGCGCAAAACCCTTAAAGCTTCTCTACATAAAAAAGCAGCGCGAGCAATAGAAAATCGAGATGATCACGCGTTAAAACGTTTAGGCTCAGTGGTGCCTTTTGACGTGTTCCGACGCGTCTCTCATGCGGAATGGGACACCTTGTTATTTTTCTATGGCGTCGTTATGTGCGTTGGCGGCCTGAGCCTTCTAGGCTATTTAGGTACGATCTCTGAAGTCATGTATACCCAATGGGATCCGGTGCTAGCGAACGTGATGGTCGGAATACTTTCTGCCATTGTGGATAATATCCCAGTGATGTTTGCGGTATTGACCATGGACCCAACCATGAGTATTGGCAACTGGTTATTGGTCACTCTTACTGCTGGTGTGGGAGGCAGCTTATTATCGATAGGCTCAGCGGCAGGTGTGGCATTGATGGGAGCGGCGCACGGCAAATACACCTTCTTTGGTCACTTGAAATGGCTGCCAGTCATCGCGATGGGCTACGTGGCTAGTATTGCGGCCCATTTATTTCTAAATGGTTCTCTCTTTACTTAATCACTTCAGCGGGCAAAGGAGAGAAATCTCTCTTTTGCCACGTACTGGCCAACTGGTATTTCGCACACACGTTGCACGTCAGTAACTCGTTATTGCCGTGAATTCGCATTACGATGTCTTCACGCTTCTCTTTCGAGCTATTGCGCATCTGGATGGTCAGATAGTTATCTTTCACTTCAAACGTTTTTGTCACATCCAGATGGTTCTCCTTGATAAAAGTCACCTGCGCGTCCTTAAATTCCAGCAGATCACCGTTGTACTGGTTTTCGAAGACCCCTTCAAACGAATACGTTTGCTTGTTGAGAATGCGTTCCGTCTTCTCTTCTGAACACCCCATTAGGGCGACAGGCAACAAACCACACACCAACAACACAGTGCTATTTACCCGTGTTACCATTCCATCACTCCGATTGCTCTAACTGCAACAGCTTCGCTTTGCGTTCTACGCCTCCTGCGTACCCTGTTAGCTTACCACTTTTTCCAATCACCCTGTGACACGGTACAATCACAGAAACAGGATTTTTGCCATTCGCTAACCCTACGGCTCTAACGGCCTTAGGATTACCTATCGCATTGGCAAGATCCTGATAGCTCCAGGTTTCTCCATATGGAATAGTAGCTAGCGCCTTCCAAACTTGGGTTTGAAAAACGGTGCCTTTGGCTGCAACAGGAAGATCAAAGTCGGTGCGAGAGCCAGAGAAATACTCGGTCAATTGGACAACCGCTTGGCAAAGAATGGGGTTGTCTTCCGTGTAGATCCCCAAACTGTCTGGTTGAGTCGTTTGAGTTTCAAACCAAGCACCGAGTAGACCTTCTTGGTTCGCTTGCAATGTCATGACACCTAATGGTGATTGAAATGTGGTGTAGTAGTTTGTCATGCGTGACTCCAACAATGAAAGGTTGCGTAGCTTCCCCAAGGAGAAACTGTACTCGTAGTGAGATTGGGGAAAGCCTTGAGTGCTTTTTTCACCACTAGGTCGCTCTCCAAAAAACAGTTAGGTTCTGAAGCGCCTCGTAAACGCGCATAGTTAATCGTCCATGGCCCGATTCCCTTTAATTCAAGCCAGGACTCCGGTGGCGCATCAGGGTGAGAAGTCATGTAGGCAGCAAATCTTGCCAGCGTATCCTTGCGACTTTGAGGCATCCGCAAGAATGATAAATCTGCACCGTTCACTTCACTCGGAGTGGGGAAATGTGTGACGCCATCTGGCTGCAAAGTGGTTGCCAGCAAGTTCAACTGTCCAATGGCGGCTTTGATGGAGACCTGTTGACCAAGAATCGCCCTGACCCCCGCTTCCCAAGGACTCCAAACCCCAGGGATACGAATACCCGATTGCTTGATTAGCTTTGGCTCGATGTCATGTAGATGTTTCTCGATCAGTAACAAGTCACTGTCGAGATCGAACATACGACGAACCTGATTAACCAACGACCTCAGACACGAAATATCATCGAGTTTAAACTGCAATCTCACAATGCCCGTTTTGGGGTTTGATACAGAAAACCAACCGGCTTGCCCATCCAACTCGAAGCAACGTTGATAGTCGTCTGCCCCCACCCGTTCCAATCCGTCGATCGCTCTCAAACGATAGAAATCGAGCGTGTGCTGCCAATCAAAGGGGCCTCGGTAAGCAAGATCGATATGATTCGTCTCTGCACAAGCCACCAAATCCTTCTTTATCTGGGACGGTGTCAATTTCAGTTGCTGCTTGAACGCATCATTAAAACGGCGAAGACTATTGAATCCACTCGCCAAAGCAACCTCAGTCACGGAGAGACGGCTGGTATGCAGCAACTGCTTCGCGAACATCAATTGATAACACAGCGCGTATTGCTTAGGGGACATACCAATATACTGGCTGAACAACTTACGTAGATAGCGGTCTGAGATCCCGAGTCGCTCAGAGAGCTCGACTAGAGAAGCGTGTTGCAAAGCGCCTTGTTCAATTAACTTAACCGCACGCTGAAATGTCACCTCTACGCCTTTCCATGCCCAAGAACTCGGCGCGCTATCTGGGCGGCAGCGTAAACAAGGTCGATAACCTGCCTGCAATGCGAGGGCCTTATCAAAAAAGTACTCGACGTTTTCTTCCTTAGGTAGATTTGCTGGGCAAATCGGTCGACAAAAGATCCCTGTGGTTTTCACTGCCACGTAAAAGCACCCATCAAAACGGCTGTCTCTTGCCATTCTCGCGTTATGGCAATCTTTTTTTGTCAAAAATTTCATTCCCTGAGCCATCATTTTTCCGATACGCTTCAAACTGTTATTTAAATTCTAAATCGGATAACAATAAATACTAGCCATTTTCGGAACTCAATGAGATTGCGAAGCCATTTTCCTCATCTAAAGTTATAGATGAAACCTTAAAAAATAATAAGGAAGTTGGCTATGCATCTACACTCTTGCACTGTTGTGCTTAAAAGCGATCTCACTATGACATGCGATAATGTTGAACAAACCTTAGGCATTATTGACCAACACGGGCCCACCAATATCGACAAAATTTTAATTGATGCCTTCGATGGTCAGTCGATACGTCGCTATCATGAATTAACGATTGAGGAGTCAATTGAGAGCTTAATGAGCCTTTAAGAGTAGTGGTCGTAAGATAGCGTTAGCGGCTATCTTGTCTAACATGGATACAATAAAGCCTCGCATTAGCGAGGCTTTGATTTGAAGCGAGTTATTCAGCGACGGAAAAATCAGCCATCTGCTGCAAGCTATATGCAGTGACTGGGTCAATCGTTTTCACCAACTCTTCCACTTGCTTAATCGCGTCTACCGAACTGCTCGCTTTACGATAGCTGAGGTAGATAGGACGGTACCAATCCTCAACTCCCTGAACTTTGAACAGCTGTCCACTCGCTAGGAAGGGCTCGACGAGGGAGATTGGTAAGTAAGCACTTCCTCCTTTTTCAAGTATGAATTCCAAAGCAATTCTGGCTGTAGATGTACGTAAGTAAGGCGCTGCGATTCTAGCGTGACGCTCCGCGTGCTCAGAGGCAAACTTCGTCCCCCAGTCAACATAGACATACTTATCTTCAAATACCGTATCTAACGCATCTTGCTTAGTCGAGACCAGCACAAGCACGACATCGGCGACTTTTTTACAGTGAAGTTCATCTGCTTTAATTTGATCAAAGGCGAAGGCCATATCGAGGGTGCGTTCTTGCAATTGACGAGTTAATGCTTCGCGACCCAAGATCTCAGCCATAAAGCCATAACCTTCAAATTCATCGGTCACTAGGCTGAGACAGTTCTGAAGATAGGCATCCCACACATTGGCAGTACCGCCTAAAGTTAATTGCAATGCTTTGCCACTTTCCAACGAAAGTTCCAGTTTAGCTTGTTGTAAGGTACTCACCATAACTTCGGCATAACCGATGAGTCGTTCACCAGAAGAAGTCAACTTGATGTTGTTTCGGTCTCGAATAAACAGCTGGGTATCAAAGTAGCTTTCAAGTTGTTTAATGCGGGCGCTAACAGCCGCTTGGGTGATGTACAGATTCTCTGCCGCTTTGCCAAAATGTCTGACTTGAGCCAGTTCTAAAAACGTTCTAAAGACTTTTACGTCCATTGGTTTTCCTCTACCGACAATCTTGCAATGTTAGCAAGTTCGATGATTTCTTATAATCTTCAGGTCACTAAAGTGTTATCTAAATTTAATAAAACTATTCAATAGTAATGATAAAAAGGTTTTGTTTTTCTTTTGTTAATTTTACGCCTAACTTTCGCTCTAGGTCACCCATTTAGGATCAATTAGAGGCTAACAAAATGTCTGACACCGAATTTCGTCATGGCAAAAAACGTTTTTACGACAATACTAAGTTCCCACGAGGATTCGCTAAGTCTGGCGATTTTACGCTTGCTGAGGAAGAAATTCTAACGCTTTATGGCGACACTATGCTTGGCTTAGAGTCTGGTGATTTAACGCCTGAAAACGCCGAAGAGAAACATTTTGTCAAAGTATTAGTCCATCCAGGCAAAGCGAAATCAAAACTTGAGCGTGTATGGCTTAAATATGTTCAGTTAGCTCGTGGCCGCAAGCGTTTCCATACTCTAAATGGTCGCAATAAACCTGATGCAGGCGCTGATGATTACTCAGAAGACGCAAGCTTAGTAGAAGAAGATTAAGCACAAAATTAAAAGCCCTGAGCGCAATACGTTCAGGGCTTTGTCTATTTAGCGAGCATCGCCACCTTCTTAAGAAAGCTGTCACGCAGATGTTCTTGGTCATAGTCGAGGTGGTAGGTGTTGTGAAAACCAACTTTTAACTCGACGCCATTCCCCCGCATATAGACGTTATAGCCATCATAGTCGGAGAATGCCTCCACCCCTTCATATATTTTACCGTGCTCAGTTGGCGTTCCATTCGCCATAACTGTTTCATATGCCATAAGAATTTTGCTCGGATCAAGTTCGTTTTTCATACCCAACCTCCTTTGTTTCACACTGAAAGTATGAGCAGAAATGGCCTATTTAGCCAATCCGAACCTTGAGCCGTATCAATATCTAGACGTTTTTGTCTTCTCTAACCAATTCCGCCAATGTCGCCAATCGTTGCTGGCTATTTTTGACATATGGGTTCTCAGTATCCCAAGCATATCCAGCCAAGATTGAGCTAATCATCTCTTTAATACGCGGGTTTGGGCGCTGATAGAAGATCACATCTTGTAGTGTGCCGTTATACCAACCCTCGACGTAGGTTCTGAAGGTGTTAACGCCAACCATCAAAGGCTCCGCATACTCTTTTTGCCAATCCACGGCCTGTCCACTGAGCTGACGAACAATACACTCTGCCGCAAAGTGTGCCGATTTCATGGCAATGGTCACGCCAGAAGAGAACACGGGATCAAGAAATTCGCCCGCGTTACCAAGCAACGCGTAGTGCGATGTCGCAAGATGTTTAACGTTGGCAGAATAACCACCGAGTTCGCCGGCAGGGTTAGGATACTCAGAATTCGCCAACAAGCGAGCCAAACCCGGCTCTTCACTAGCCAGTTGTTTAATTGCCTCTATCTTGTCTTGAGGGTACTTGTCGAAGAACTCAGGCTCACCAACAATACCAAATGAGCACACGCCATTAGAAAAAGGAATTAGCCAGTACCAAACATCATGATTGTCAGGATGGACAGAGATCAGAATCTTATTGCGGTCATACTCCATGTCTTCAACGTCGATATTGTCAACGATATGCGTGAAAATCGCTTTACGTGGTGGAAGACACGATGGCTCTTCAAGATCGAGCATTCTTGGTAGAACGCGTCCAAAGCCACTGGCATCGAGCACATAATCAGCTTCTATCTGATAGGGATTACCTTGATGATCCGTGACCGTAAGCAGCGAGCGCTGGTCAATGAATTCGAGTGCCGTCAGTTCATGTTTGTAACGAATTTCGACACCTTGTTGTGCAGCACTATCGGCAAGTACTTTGTCAAAGTTACCACGCTGAACTTGGTATGTGGTTCCCGGGCCACTGCTGAACTTTTCAGTAAAGTTGAATTGGGTATAGACACCATTGCGTCTAAATGCGGCGCCATCTTTATATTGGAAGCCGTATGCGTTTACGGCCTCTAGCATTCCAGCCTGCTCGACCACTTCCATACACGCTGGCAGCAAACTTTCTCCAATCGAAAAGCGAGGGAACTCGGCCTTTTCAATCACAATGACTTTGATATTTTGCGCATTGAGCAGCGCAGAAACGGTAGAACCAGAGGGCCCGGCACCGACAACAACAACTTGAGTAAATTCTTTATTCATCATTATTTTTTATATTGCTCATGTTCAGATAAAGCGACTATTTTGACGTCAGCTTTAATAAGGTGTGACCGAGTCCGATATTATCCGTTCTCTCAATCACTGCTAAGCCCGCCTCTTCGACAATCTCCAGAAAATCATCGCTACGATAAAAGCGGCTATTGCCATTGGCTAAACAGGTGAAGTATAGCGAGGTCGCGTTTAGACTATACGATGCGGCATCATATTTCTGTGCATCCCAAAACAACTCTAGAATATAGACGGCATCGCCAGGACGAAGTTGTTGCTTCACACGTTTCAAGATACTCAAGATTTCCATCGGAGAGAAACAGTCTAGGAACTGGCTCATCCACCAGATATCTGCTTGAGCAGGCAGCGTTTGCTGTTTGTCGAGCATATTGGCAGGGAAAGGCGTAACACGCTGTTCAAAACCGTGCTGCACTGCATTGGCCATAGCCATTTCCAATTGCTGAGGTAGGTCGACAATGGTGACCTGAACATCATTGTCATATCCACAGCACTGCATCGCCCATTTACCCGTGTTACCACCGATATCAACGATCTGCTTTGGCTGTGATTTAAAGACTTCTTGAAGTAAAACAGGGAAAGAGCGATCGGAGTAGAAGTGATCAAATTTAAACCAGCTTTGCTTAGCTCTTTCTGGCAATTGTGAGAGGCCTTGATAAATCGTCTCCCATTCACCCAACTCTTTCAGCCCAGCGGGCTTACCTTCTACTATCGATTCAGTTAAGTGCATCATCGCCGCATAACAAACGTCTGCGGTGAAATCCATGTTGGCGTTAGTCATGCCATCGTGGAGAATAAAAAAGCCTAGATTGGCTAATGAATAGTTAGGTTTTTGCCATAAAACAATGTCCGCACTGATGGCCATATCGAGTAGCACTTTTACGCCATACTCTGAAACGTCGGTTTTTTGTGCAATCGCGGCAGCATCTATGCCTTCACTGCCTGCATCATCAAGTGCAGTTAAAATACCTAAGTCACGCAATGTACGCGCAGTTTGAAACACAATCGGTGCAAATGAAAGCTTTTGAGCTTCTGTCTTCGCCTCTAGTGCGTTGAATGGATCTTTAATTTTGTTTACCACGAAAAACCTAACTATTAGTTGCTAATTAATTACTGACCAGAAGCTGTTAACGCTAACTGACGTTTAATATCTACGTTTAGATTGTTTATCCAACGGTTGTAGTTACGGTGAATTTTGCCACCGTTCTCTTTTAGGTTTTCTGAGTTGAGATAAATTATTGAGTAAAATTTGTCGCTAAATGGGATTTTGATCTCAGCGTAGTGGTCACGAACATGAATTTTTGCGTTCAATTCTGTTGGACTCACTTCTTCGACAATCCAACCACGATTCGTCGCAGCTTGCATTATCGCCATCTTAACTTGTTTGCTTTGAAGATTATATCCAACTGGAGTATCCTCAACATTCATTACAGGCTGAACTCGCCCACAACCAACAAGTAATAACGCTAACAAAAGTGAGCCGAGTAACTTAAATGATGACATATTATTATTTCCTTAATTAAGTGTAAGTCTGCAATAGTATTTCGCTGTAAAAACAACAATTCAAATTTTTATGCCAAATTCAGAAATCAATATCTCATTTAACATCGATGCATGGCTCGCGCATTCTAACGGACTTTCCACGTCTCAAAATTGGGAAAGCTGGGCAAATAACTTGGAATGGCCGCAAGAAGGTACACTGATTTGCTCTGCCATACCGCCGATGATGCGCCGCAGAATGAGTCATTTAAGCAAACTCGCGGTTCAAACGAGCATTGAACTGCTAAATGAACACGAGATTGATTATCTGGTTTTTGCCAGCCGCCACGGAGAACTGCACCGCAGTATTGCTTTAGTGGGTGATATCTTACGTGGCGAAGAAGCTTCTCCAATGGCTTTTTCCCAGTCCGTGCATAATACCGCAGCCGGACTTGCTACCATCGCAACCAAAAAAACCATTCCTCTAACCTCAATTGCAGCAGCTGAAAATACGTTTCAAAGTGCCTTGCTTGAGGCATGGCTTTATCTCAATGATCATCCAGATCATAAAGTACTGGTTGTCGATTTTGATGAACCAGTCCCAGAAGCCTATCAGCAATATGAACATCAGCAGTATCAAGGCTATGGACTGGGCTTGGTGTTGTCGGCTGGAAAGCACTACCAAATCTCGAAACAAAGTAACGATAGCAGCCAGCCCCATTCTCTACCTCAAGGGTTAGAGTTTATTCGTCAGTTCGTTTCAGAGCGAAATGAGTGGGCTATTTGTGCCAACAATCAAATCTGGAATTGGCAACGAAAATGATTAAGTTAGGCCAATATTGGCGCGTGTTCGCAACTGGATTCTGTTTTTCAGTATTTGGCTTAGGTGGATTAGCGCTAAGCTTTATTGTTATTCCTACTATTCGCATATTGTACCGTGATAAAACGACCAGAGAATATAAAGTTCAGAATACGATACAGCGATCATTTAACTTTTTCTGCAAGCTGATGAAGTTTACCGGCGCCATTGATTATAAAATCCTAGGTGCTGACATTTTGCAAAATGATAGAAATTGCTTAATTGTTGCTAATCATCCAAGTCTCATAGATTACGTTTTAATAGCCTCTCAGCTAGAGCGCTGCGATTGCCTCGTAAAATCAGCGATATGGGCCAACCCGTTTATGAAGCATATTGTCAAAGCGGCGGGTTATATTCCAAATGAAACGCCAGACGATTTATTGGCAATATGTGAACAACGCTTTGAACAAGGAAATGTTTTATTAGTTTTTCCTGAAGGTACGCGAACAACACCTGGCGTTGAATCCAAACTTCAACGTGGTGCTGCGCAAATTGCCGTCCGCACTGGTCGAGATTTGCGCATCATTCACATCACCGTTTCTCCGAGCTTTCTCACAAAAGAGAAAAAGTGGTATCAAGTCCCCCCAACTAAGCCTTTTTTCCTAGTAGAGGTTAAGGATAAAGTTGAGGTTAAGCCCTTTATAGAGCAAACTACGTCTCCGACACTTGCTGCCAGACGCTTGCAGCAGCATTTATCAGAGACACTCTTTCCAGAAAACCCAAGTCACAAGTAGGTCCACGTGGAAAAACTACATAACGAAATCAAACAACTTATAATTGATGCGCTTAATCTAGAAGACCTAACTGTCGAAGAGATTGAAACGGACGCTCCACTATTCGGCGATGGTCTAGGCTTAGACTCAATCGATGCCCTCGAACTCGGTCTAGCGATTAAGAAGAAGTACAACATTGTCATTGACGCAGATGATTCCAATACTCGTGAACATTTTGCATCTGTAAGCAATCTGGCAAACTATATCTCTTCGCAAATCAGTGAGTAATGAGTAGGTACTTTCATGACAGACGTAAATAAACAGCAAGTATTTGAGCAAGTTAAAGACGCACTTGAAGAGCTTTTTGAAATCGATGCATCAGATATCGTTCCTGAAGCCCATCTGTATCAAGATCTCGACCTTGATAGCATCGATGCTGTCGATCTCGTGGTTCATCTGCAAAACGTAACTGGCAAGAAAATCAAACCTGCGGAATTCAGTACCGTGCGTACAGTTGATGACGTGGTCAATGCGGTCACAGAGCTTCTGAAGGAAGCCTAATGCGTCAATTGCTGACAATTCTGTCTGCAGTTGTCCTGCTCGCCTACCCATTCGCTGTCTACTTCGGCATTGAAAAATATGGCTTTTCCTTGGTGGGGATACTGCTTATCGCCGCCTTGGGAGTTCGACTGCTCAGTGTCCAACGCAGCCAATTGAAAGAACTCAAGTACGTTGCTCAAATCAGTGCGGTAACCGGAATCTCCTTGGTCGCCATTGGCATGTTGTTTAAGCAGCATGGTTGGCTGACGTTTTATCCTGTGGTGGTCAACCTGTGTATGTTGGTGGTGTTCGCCAGCAGTTTTAAGCAGCCACAAACCATCATCGAACGATTGGCGCGGCTGCAAGAGCCTGAGTTACCTCCGAGTGGCGTACAATACACACGTAAAGTGACGGCGGTTTGGTGCGGTTTCTTTACCTTAAATGGACTATTCGCACTTTACACCTGCTTTCACTCCATGGAACTTTGGACCTTATATAACGGTCTGATCAGTTACTTACTCGCGGGTTCATTGTTTGCTGTTGAGTGGGTTGTTCGCCAGTTTATCCGAAAGGACCGATAGACATCATGTACCTTGACCAAGCTGACTTTTGCTCGCTCAATGATCTGCTTTGTGCCCAGCGCCCAAGCCTTTATCCTGTCGCATTTGCAGAACAAAACACCTTTAGCTGGATGCAGTTCCAAGCAGATATTGAGCGCTTTCAAACTCTTTTGAACCAACACAACGCTGAGAAAATCGCGTTGTGCTGCGCAAACAGCTATCTGTTTGCGGTTGGTTTTTTTGCCGTCTGCTACGCCAACAAACGTCTGGTGTTACCTGGCAATTATCAACCTGAAGCGGTACGTGAATTACACTCTCACTTCGATCTACTGCTCCACGATGACAGGGTTCCCGTTGTCGAGTCTGTTCCTTCGTTGTTACTCAACTGCTCAGTAGAACCGTTGTCAAAGCCAACGCCATATTTATGGTCACCCCTTGATGTCGACTCAGTGACCCTGACCTTATTTACCTCAGGTTCAAGTGGCAAAGCAAAGGCGATAGTTAAAACCCTGCGCCAGCTAGATAGCGAAATCGCCATTCTCGAGTCACTATGGGGCAGTCAGCTAACTGGCTCTCGAATTGAGAGTACGGTGTCGCATCAACATATTTATGGCCTACTATTTCGCCTGTTATGGCCATTATGTTCAGGGCGTCCATTCGCGGTACACAACCTTGAGTTTCCTGAACAGCTCGTTCACCACGCGAGTGATGACACCGTGCTTATCAGCAGTCCTGCGTTATTAAAGCGCCTGAGTGAAGAACATGATAGCGCTCCACTGCGCGCCATCTTCTCTTCTGGAGGACCGCTGACACACAGTGCTGCCCTGCATAGCCAAGAACTATTCGGTTCACTGCCAATCGAAGTGTTTGGCAGCACAGAGACTGGGGGAATCGCTCACCGCAAACAAGCTGTGCCAACCACACCATGGAGACTGTTTCCAAGTGTCGAAGCGCAGCTTAACAGTGAGCGTTGTCTGCGATTAAGAGCGCCCCACATTGACGGCGATAACTGGTACCAAACTGCCGACGAATGCCACTTCCATGATACAGTCTGTTTTGAGCTGAAAGGACGTACCGATCGTATTGTCAAAGTAGAAGAAAAAAGGATTTCTCTGGTCGAAGTCGAGAAACGTCTTGAACAGCTCGACTGGATCGAGGAAAGTGCGGTTATACCGCAAAGCGAAGGTAACCGTATCGCACTGTGCGCGGTTATCGTCTTAACTCCGGCTGGTGAACAGGAGATAACACGACTCGGAAAAGGCAAATTCTGGATTGCTCTTCGTCAAGCGTTACGCAACTGGCTAGAGCCAATCGCGATTCCACGTAAGTACCGTGTTGTCGATGAAGTGCCACTAAATAGTCAGGGGAAGCGCCAAGTCGCTGACATTGAAAAATTGTTCCAATCATAAACATTAAGTAGCACCATGGATAAAAGAAAACCAACGATCACAAATGTTGTCATTCAAGGTAACCAAGCCACCCTTAGCGCTAAGGTTGATGCGGATATCTTGGATTTTCGTGGTCACTTTAGCCATTTCCCGCTTTTACCGGGAGTCAGTCAAATTGACTGGGCACTCTTTTATGCGATTGAGTACCTCAATACTCCACCGACATTTAAAGGCATGGAAGTGATTAAATTTCAAGAACCCATCCTTCCTGATGCACAGATTACCTTAGAGCTAATCTGGGACGATGAAAAACAAAAGCTGACCTTTAAATACAGCTCGATTCACAACGAGCAACTGGTTATCCACTCATCCGGAAAAATGAAACTAGGGGGCTAAGGTGGACAATTACCAGCCCTGTTTTCTTATCCCTTGCTATAACCATGGGAGCACTATTGCTGCTGTGGTGTCATCACTGAAACCTTTTGATTTACCTTTTATTATTGTTGATGACGGTAGCAATGCGAACACCAAACAGGCTCTTATCGACGTCGCTGAGCAAGACAATGTTACCTTAGTAACACTGGCGCAAAACCAAGGCAAAGGCGGCGCTGTGATGGCAGGGATCCGCCACGCGCATCAACTGAATTACAGCCATGTGATTCAGATTGACGCTGACGGGCAGCATGACATTGACGCCTTACCCGCACTGATTTCATGCTCACAACACAATCCTGATTGTTTGGTTTCTGGCCAACCTATTTATGATGATAGCGTTCCAAAGGCTCGTTTATACGGTCGCTATGCCACTCATGTTTGGGTCTGGATCGAAACACTATCTCTGACCATCAAAGACAGCATGTGCGGCTTTCGTGCCTATCCCGTCAACAAGACCATCGCTGTGCTAGACAAATATGACATTGGTACACGGATGGACTTCGACATCGAAATCCTTGTACGAATGTATTGGGAAGGCGTTGATATTGAGTTTGTTGAAACTCGCGTCATCTACCCTGAGGGGGGAATATCCCATTTTGATGCGCTTTGGGATAACGTCAAAATCAGTTGGATGCATACGCGACTGTTTTTCGGCATGCTGCCGAGAATCCCCCAGCTAATCGCCCGTAAGCGCCGAAAAAACAACAGTGATGATCAGCCGCACTGGTCGAAACGACAAGAGCAAGGCACGATCTTCGGTATTAAGCTGTTGCTGGCGATCTATAGTTTGCTGGGTCGCAAAGTCTTTAATCTGATCCTGAAAGTGGTCATTGGCTATTATCATCTCGTCGGTAAGGATGCAAAGCAAGCATCAGAAATTTACCTCTCGCAACTCAAGTCGTACGCACAGCAGCACTCTTTCGCGTTACCAGAAAAACTCGACAGCTATCATCACCTGCTGTCGTTTGG
Organism: Vibrio sp. TRT 1302; assembly: GCF_050113875.1. Taxonomy (NCBI): domain Bacteria; kingdom Pseudomonadati; phylum Pseudomonadota; class Gammaproteobacteria; order Vibrionales; family Vibrionaceae; genus Vibrio; species Vibrio sp. TRT 1302. The sequence goes on from NZ_JBNJOF010000003.1 coordinate 326,769, forward strand.
TCATACCATGCTTGATAAATTAGCGGCTTGGAAGGGTGACTTCAGTGTCGAGAACCTAACCATTCATGGTCAGGAAAACTTTCAACGTATGGTCGATAACAAACAAGGGGTTGTTATTCTCGGCTCTCATCTGGGTAATATCGAATTGTGTCGTGCGCTTGGGCGTCGCCATTCTCATATCAAGATCAATGCCTTGGTGTTTACTGAGCATGCGGAACGCTTTAACAGCGTGATGAAAGCGGTTAACCCTAGTTCTGAGCTCAATCTGATTCAGGTCAGCTCTATGGGGCCCGATACGGCGATTCTCTTACAGCAAAAAATTGAGCAAGGTGAATGGATTGTGATCGTTGGTGATCGCACATCGACCAGCAAAGAGAGCCGTTCGGTGTGGGCAGATTTTCTCGGTAAACCAGCGCCTTTCCCGCAAGGGCCTTTTATGCTGGCGGCTATTTTGAAAGCCCCCGTTTATCTACTGTTTGGACTTCGCGATGACAGTAGCGATAAACCGCATTTTAACGTCTACTTTGAGCCGTTTAGAGAACAAATCGTGCTGCCACGCAAAGAGCGACAAGCAGCATTACAACAGGTTGTGCAAGACTATGCCCAACGTCTGCAACACTACACCCTGCAAGCGCCACTGCAGTGGTATAATTTTTTCAATTTTTGGACATTAAGTAATCAGCAAGATGACGATGCAAAACGATAACACCATTACGTTTGGCGCACAGGCGCTGAGCATAGAAGATGTAGTTGCCATTGCCCAAGGTGCCAATGCTAGCCTCAATAACTCACCAGAATTCACCACTAAAATTGACAAAGGTGTTCAGTTTCTTGAACGATTGTTGAAAGAGGAAGGCGTCATTTACGGCGTAACCACAGGTTATGGTGACTCTTGCACGGTTGCGATTCCACCGAACCTAGTCGATGAACTTCCGCTTCACCTCACCCGTTTCCATGGCTGTGGTCTAGGCGAAGTACTATCGCACGAACAGGCGCGAGCCGTGCTCGCCACACGATTATGTTCATTAGCCCAAGGGGTTTCTGGGGTAACACACGATTTGCTCAACCAGATCGTTACTCTTATCAACCAAGACATTTCTCCTCGTATCCCACAAGAAGGCTCAGTAGGTGCAAGCGGTGATTTAACACCACTCTCATATCTTGCTGCCGCTCTGATTGGGGAAAGAGAGGTCATCTATAAAGGTGAAGTCCGCCCTACCGCTGAAGTCTACGCCGAGTTAGGCATTGACCCTATTCATCTTAAACCTAAAGAGGGCCTCGCCCTGATGAATGGCACGTCAGTCATGACCGCTCTCGCTTGTTTGGCATACAAACGCGCAGAATATCTTGCTCAACTGTGTACCAAGATCACCGCGATGGTTTCCGTCGGAATGCATGGCAATGACTTTCACTTTGATGAAGCACTATTTGCGGTGAAACCTCACCCTGGTCAACAGCAAGTTGCTGCATGGCTCCGTGCCGATCTCAACGCCGAACGTCCTCCGCGCAACAGTGACCGTCTACAAGACCGTTATTCACTCCGTTGTGCACCGCATGTGATTGGTGTCGTTCAGGACTCACTGCCGTGGCTACGCTCAATGATCGAAAACGAACTGAACAGCGCTAACGATAACCCAATCATTGACGGTGAAAACGAACGCGTGCTGCATGGCGGCCACTTCTATGGCGGTCATATTGCTATGGCGATGGATACCCTCAAGACGGGCATCGCTAACCTTGCGGATCTGCTCGATCGTCAAATGGCACAACTCATGGACTATAAGTTCAACAATGGCTTGCCATTTAACCTAACGGGAGCAGAGGGTGAACGTAAACCGATCAATCACGGCTTCAAAGCAGTGCAGATAGGTATTTCAGCTTGGACAGCAGAAGCGTTGAAGCACACCATGCCAGCCAGCGTTTTCTCTCGCTCAACTGAATGTCACAACCAAGACAAGGTCAGTATGGGTACGATTGCCGCTCGTGACTGTTTGCGTGTCCTCGAATTGACCGAACAAGTCGCTGCGGCGTCGTTGCTTGCAAGTATTCAGGCCGTAGAGATTCGTCGCCGTCACAATGAACTTGATGAGCACCATATGAGTGACAACCTCAAGATGATTCGTGATGCGGTATTAAATGAATTTGAATTTGTCGTAGAAGATCGTCCACTTGAGCACGACCTTCGCCACTTTATTGCTCGAATTCAGCAACGCCACTGGTCACTCTATCCGGAGGCTTAATGGAGCAAGCAATCCAATTTCCACTCGAATCTGAGGTGACTTTGGTCACCTCGTTTCAAGACGCTGACCCTATGGGTGTGATTTACCACGGCAACTACTTTCGCTTTTTTGAAGAAGCGCGCCGCGTCATGATGGAGAAGATCGACTACGGTTATCTCGCGATGAATGAATCTGGCTACATGTGGCCAATCATAGATACGCGCGTTAAGTACGTGAAAGCGATTCCTTTCAATCATCAGATTCGCGTAACCGCCAAACTGACTGAGTGGGAGAATCGACTGCGTGTCGATTACCTAATCTTCGATGCTGAAACTGGTGCGAGAATGTGTAAAGCGCACACCACACAAGTTGCAGTCAGTATCAAAGAACAGGAAATGTGCTTTGCTTCACCGAAGATCTTTATCGATAAAATTGAGCATTGGCATCAACACGGGAGAATCGCTCAATGAAAAAGTGGTTAATGATCGCTTTATTAGCACTCTCCCCCTTTAGCTGGGCGCAAGTGACGGATCTTTCCTCGCTGCAAACCGAGTTAGCCAAAAGCGCAACTGTTCGCGGTGACTTTACTCAACTTCGTCATCTTGAGATGTTTGAACAACCGTTAAGTTCGCAAGGAAAGTTCACGCTAAACAAAGCACAAGGGTTATTGTGGCAACAAACTACACCCTTCCCTGTTCAGTTAGTTCTGACACAAGATAAGCTACGCCAAACATTTGCCGGACAAGCGCCTCAGATTATCACGGCAAAAGAGAACCCAATGGCGTTCTATTTTAGCCATGTATTCCTAGCGGTTTTCCATGGTGATACGGAAGCACTACAAGAGCAGTTTGATCTGAATTTTGCCATCAACGAAGGACAATGGACGCTTAGGCTAACACCAAAACAAGCCCCTCTAAACTCAGTATTCGAGTCTATAACCCTGACAGGAGAGCAGGATATTGATGGCCTGATATTGCAGGAAATTCGTGGTGACAAGACCGAAATTCTCTTTACCAACCAGACTCATCAGCCAGAGAGCCTAAGTGATGCGGAACAAGCGCAATTCAGTTTCTGACGATGCAATCCGCCAAAGCTTAGGTGGCAAGAACATAGCAATAGCTTGGCTTGGCCTAGTGTTGCTTTTTCTTGCCCTGCTGGCTAAACAGTGGATTTGGTCAGCTCAATCTCCCATTGAGACCAACATCTTAAAGTTGCTGCCAGAAAACCAGCAAAACCCCATTGCTGAGCAAGCGTTTGAAACCGTTTCGAATAACTTCAGCGATAAAGTCGTCTTTGTTCTTCGCACTCAGAAAGACGACCAGCTTTTTGCTGCGGCTAATGCTCTTGAGGAGGCTCTGTCCGATACTGGACTGTTTACGGAAGTCACTGGAAAAGTGTCAGCCGAGCAACAGAAGCAGTGGGCGAGCTACTATTTTCAGCACCGTTTCCAACAGCTCACATCCGAGCAACGCCAACGTCTCATGGCAACACCGGAGGCTCAGGTTCAGTACGTCGTCCAATCGATCTATAACCCATTTTCTGGCGTCACTGGCAATGAACTCGCCAGCGATCCATTTTTGTTGTTTCGTGACTATCTTGGCCAGTTAACTCAACAAAGTTCCGCCTTTAGCATCGACAACGGATACCTGACAACTCAGCATCAAAATCAGAAGTATGTGCTGATCACGGCAACACTCAAAGATTCTCCTTACAGCCTCAATGCCCAAGAGGGTGTATCCCAAATTGTTGATATAGAGCAGCAACTGTCCACGAAGTATCAGGCTCAGACGCTCCACACGGGTGTGCTCTTCTACGCCGAGTTTGGAACTAAGAGTGCGAAATCAGAAATCAGCACCATTGGTCTTTTTTCGCTATTGGGTGTCATCGTTTTGGTGATCGGCGTATTCAGAAGTGGCGCGCCACTGATGCTAGCGCTGCTATCGATCAGCATCGGTTTAGTCGCGGCCCTTGCTGTCACCACCGAGCTGTTTGGGCGAGTACATCTGTTTAGTCTGGTGTTTGGTGCCAGTCTGATTGGTGTCTCGATAGACTACGCATTCCATTACCTTACGGAACGCCTTGCTGCTGGACACAGTTGGGATAGCCGTAAAGGGCTGAAACATATCCTTGCGGCCATTTCGATGGGACTGGTCACCAGTTTGATAGGATATCTGGGTATGCTGATCGCACCTTTCCCAGGTCTACAGCAACTTGCCCTATTCTCGTCGATTGGTTTAATTGCAGCCTACGCTACGGTTGTCGCTTGGTATCCGATTCTAGCCAAACGCCCCACCGCGTCTCGACCTTTACCGGGCAACTGGCTATGGCAACGCTGGCTGGCGCAATGGGAAAAACCGAGCTTTAAACTAACCATGCCAGCAATCTGTTTAGTTGCCACATTATTTCCTCTGACTGCGCTGCACTACGATGACGATATCCGTCAACTTCAGGCCATGCCAGATAGCCTCAAATTGCAGGAGCAGCAGATCAACGAAATCAGTGGGCTGCAATCTTCCCAACAGATGTTCGTCGTGACCGCCAATGATGATGAGTCATTAATGCAGCGCCTTGAATCACTCCATTCGACCCTAGACCAATGGAAACAAGAGGGCTCGATTGAAGGTTATCAAAGTCTGACTCAATATCTTGGTTCTATCGCGCGTCAACAGAGTGATTACCAGTTAATCGAAAATCTGTACGCGTCACAGGGGGACAAACTGAGCGATACACTTAAGCTCACATCTGTGCCCTTACTAGCAGAACCGTTTAAGCCGGTCACTCTGCAAGAGTATTTGCAGCAGATTGTCTCTGAGCCTGTGCGCTTCTTATATGTAGGGAAGATTGAGCAACAAGTGGCCGCGATCGTTGTACTCTCTAAACTCAACAATGTCGAAATCGTGAAACAATTTGCACTCGCTCATCCCGAAATAAGCTACCTCAATAAGGCAGAAGAGATCTCTACTCTGTTTGGCGAGTACCGCGTCAAAGTCATTGAGCTATTGGTCATCGCCCTCGCGGTGATTAGTGGTTTACTGGTCAAACGTTACGGTCTCAAACACGCAGTGCTAATACTCATCCCTTCCCTGATTGCTTGTCTTGTGGGAATAGCGACAGCTGCAATGCTCGGTTCAACCCTAAATTTGTTCAATTTACTCGCACTTATTCTCATAATTGGGATTGGCATCGACTACACACTATTTTTTGCTGAAAAAGCGCGTAGTCCAAGTACATTACTGGCGATCACTTTATCCGCTCTGACAACGTTACTCTCTTTCGGGTTACTGTCACTGAGCCAGACACACGCCATTCATAGCTTTGGAATTACAGTTCTTAGCGGAATTTTTGTCGCTTGGCTGCTGTCTCCACTCGCAATTAATGAGGAGAAACAATGAAGCGCACCACTTTGGCGAAAACACTGTGCTCAATAATGCTTGGGGTCGTACTGAGCGCTTGCAGTTCCACTCCGCAAAGTACAACTCCAACCGTAGTGGTCGCCAAGCAGACCCAAGTAAACCTACCGATCCCTGCGTCGCTAGGCTATTCACTGACGGCTAGCCAATTAATTGAAGCGCAGTGGCAAAACGGAGAGCAAACTCGTAGCGAGCAATTGCCCGTACAATTGCAAGTCTCGCAAGATAAACTGGTTCTAGCTGGTTTTTCTTCTTGGGGAACACGGATTTTGTCCCTTACCTATCAAAACGATAGCATTTCAACGGATGTGATGAGCGGTCTTGGAGGCGTCTTGCCACAACCAGAACAAGTGCTATTTAATCTGATGATCACGCTCTGGCCGAGTTCTGCTTGGGAAGCCCCTCTAAATAAGGTAAGGTGGCAAATGATTGATGGAAGCAATTCCAGAGCGATATTCGATAGCGTCGGTGAAAAGGTCATTGACATCCATTACAGCAACAAGGACAGGCTAGTGGGTGAAATTACCTTTAATCACTTAATCGACAACTACACTGTAAAAATAAAAACGCTGCAATTTAGTACAGCCCCAACTAGATAGCCATCATGCTGACACACGTTTCTAAACCGATTTTTATTCAAGACTGTGGCTTTCATTCCGCGATGGGATCAGACGTATCCCAGATACATCTGTGCCTGTCCGGCCAACGAGCCTCAAATATGGTGGTCGATGACCATATCCTCAATACGGGTACTTCCACCGTAGTCGGTCGTATTGATGACCCACTTCCAGAGCTCCCTTCTCAGCTCGCGGAGTTTGATACACGCAACAATCGATTGGCTCTCTCAGCAATAAAGCAAATTGAGCATAAGGTTCGCTTAGCGATCGATGAGTTTGGCCCGTCAAGAGTTGCCGTTGTCATAGGAACCAGCACCTCTGGGATTGCCGATGGCGAGATCGCATATCGACAGAAACTTGAGAGTGGAGTCTTCCCTGAACACTACCACTATCGTAAGCAGGAGCTAGGCAACACCAGTGACTTTGTTGCTGCCTACTTCGGGATCACAGGGCCATGTTACGCAATCTCTACCGCATGTTCGTCCAGTGGTCGCGTATTTATCACAGCGCAACGATTACTGCGTAGCGGACTCGTCGATGCAGTCATCGTCGGCGGCGTAGATACGCTTTGCCGCTTAACTCTCAACGGTTTTAATGGTCTGGAAGCACTTTCAAATACACTTTGCCAGCCATTTAGCCAAGCAAGAGACGGTATCAATATTGGAGAATCAGCCGCCTTGATGTTGTTGAGTTATCAACCATCTAAGGTCGCTCTGTTGGGCGCGGGCGACAGTTCTGATGCCCACCACATTTCGGCACCTCACCCTGAAGGAAATGGTGCAGAGCAAGCGATGCAAAAAGCCCTCAATGACGCAGGACTAGCGGTAGGTGACATTGGATATATCAATGCCCATGGAACGGCAACACCACTTAATGACAGCATGGAAAGCAAAGCGATTCATCGCTTATTTGGCGATCGAGTAGTGGTCAGCTCGACCAAACCTCTAACCGGTCACACCCTCGGCGCAGCAAGCGCTACCGAAGCCGCCATTGCATGGCATATTTTGAATTACGACTTAGATCTACCCATTCAGCATTGCCGTGACAAAGCCGCGGATATCGAAGTTTCACTGGTTGAAACGGCGACCAAATTGCAGGGTAAAGCCATTTTAAGCAACTCGTTTGCATTTGGTGGCAATAATATCAGTCTCATCTTTGGTTACATCCATGACTAACTATCCTCCTATCGCACAGCTACTGCCGCATGATGAGCCGATGATCCTTATCGATCGTGCGCTAGACATTCAACAAGACACCATCCACTGTCAGGTGGAGATTGGTGCAAAGAATCCATTTTATAATGCTGACACCAGCACTCTTCCTGCATATGTAGGAATTGAGTTTATGGCTCAATCCGTCGCGGCTTGGTCAGGCTATCACGCCATTCAACAAGGTGCAGAACCCCCTATCGGCTTCTTGCTTGGGAGCCGTCGATACATTTCCCATTGTGATGCGTTCCAAAACGGTCAACTGCTCGACATCTATGCCGAGAAAATGATGGAAGATAATGGTATGGCGGTCTTCTCTGCGCGTATCGAGTTTGAACAACAGACCGTCGCGAGTTGCCAGTTAAATGTATACGTACCTTCAGAACAAAAATTACAAGAAATGAAAATCAGGAGTCACCAATGACCCGTCAAGTTTTAGTTACAGGCGCAAGTAAAGGCATAGGCCAAGCAATCGCAATTCAGTTGGCAAAAGATGGGTTCACCATCGCCGTTCATTACATGGGTGACCAACAAGGTGCTCAGCACACCTTAGACACTATTATCGAAAATGGTGGCAATGGTCGTCTGATCCAGTTTGATATCAGTAATCGCGAAGAGTGCCGAAATAAACTAGAAAGCGATATCGCAGAGCATGGCGCTTACTATGGTGTGGTGAACAACGCAGGCATTACGCGCGACACAGCATTCCCAGCGATGACAGAAGAAGAGTGGGACGGTGTCATCCATACCAACCTCGACAGTTTTTACAACGTGCTTCACCCATGCGTAATGCCAATGGTTCAAAAACGCAAAGGGGGCCGCATTGTTACGCTTGCTTCTGTCTCTGGATTGATGGGAAATCGCGGCCAAACTAACTACAGTGCAGCAAAAGCGGGCGTTATCGGCGCGACGAAATCCCTAGCACTTGAACTGGCGAAGCGAAAAATCACCGTCAACTGTGTGGCTCCGGGTCTAATTGATACTGGTATGGTTGATGAGCATGTAAAAGAGCACGCTATGCCGCAAATTCCACTTCGTCGTATGGGTGAGCCTGAAGAGGTTGCCGGTCTGGTGAGTTATCTAATGTCTGATATTGCAGGTTACGTTACTCGCCAAGTAATTTCAGTTAACGGAGGTCTGGTATGAGTCGTCGTGTTGTCGTAACGGGCATGTCTGGTGTTACTGCTTTTGGTAACGATTGGCAATCCGTAGAACCAAAACTCAGAGCGTGTCAAAACGCCACTCAGTACATGCCAAGCTATGAGCAGTACGAAGGCCTTAATACTAAGCTTGCCGCGCCTGTAGACGATTTTGAATTGCCAACACACTACAAACGCAAACAAGTTCGCGGAATGGGTCGTGTCTCTAAACTGGCGACCGTTGCGACTGAAAACGCGCTGCAACAAGCGGGGCTAATCGGAGCAGAAGTTCTGACGAATGGACAAACTGGTATTGCCTACGGTTCATCAACGGGCAGTACCGATGCGATCGGTGCCTTTGGCGTGATGCTCAATGACAAAACGACCAAAGCAATTACCGCGACTACCTATGTACAAATGATGCCTCATACAACCGCGGTCAACGTCGGATTGTTCTTCGGTCTGAAAGGACGAGTGATCCCAACCAGCAGTGCGTGTACTTCAGGCAGTCAAGCCATTGGTTACGCCTATGAAGCAATCAAGCATGGTTATCAAACCATCATGGTTGCGGGTGGAGGCGAAGAACTGTGCCCAACTGAATCCGCGGTGTTTGATACTCTTTTTGCTACCAGTTTGAAAAACGACGCGCCTAAAAGCACACCTAGACCTTATGACACTCATCGCGATGGCTTAGTGATTGGTGAAGGGGCTGGTACTTTGATTCTCGAAGAGTATGAACATGCTAAGGCTCGCGGCGCTAAGATCTATGCTGAAATCATTGGCTTTGCCAGCAACTGTGACGCAGCCCATGTCACCCAACCGCAGATGGAAACCATGCAAATCTGTATGGAGATGGCGTTAGAAAATGCAGGCATCAAAGCGGAGCAGATCGACTATGTGTCGGCACACGGAACCGCTACTGATCGTGGTGATATCGCAGAGAGTAACGCAACAGCCAACGCACTAGGCAAGGTGCCAATCAGTTCTCTAAAGAGTTATTTTGGTCATACTCTTGGGGCCTGTGGTGCGATTGAGGCGTGGTTAAGCCTAGAGATGATGCACACTGGTTGGTTCAGTCCGACATTGAACTTAGACTCCCTTGATGAGCAGTGTGGCAACCTCGATTACATCACCGGCAATGGTCGAGAGTTAGAGGTCGAATATCTGATGAGTAACAACTTCGCCTTTGGTGGCATCAACACTTCGATCATCTTTAAGAAAATCTAAGTTAAGCCTCCGGAATAAAAAGATTTTCTCTTAGGTTATCGTTTTACTCAATTAAAGCCCTCAATGAGGGCTTTAATATTAATTTGAACAAAAAATAATCAATTTTAGCAAAATATCTCTTTACAACCGCGTGGAATGAGGTAAGATTTCCCTCGCTCTGCAATTCAGAGTTATTAGTGAAACTGCAAGTCAAAAGTAAATCCTTAGAATTCCTGCGTTACCGGCGTTATCTCTGTGTTTCCCTTAGCTTCATTGTTACATTAAATAGTTCAAATTTTCAGCGCATAAACGAAGATTAATTCAATTTATATAAGGGACAGATTATGTCTAACAAAACTACTGGTATCGTTAAATGGTTCAACGAAGAGAAAGGCTTCGGTTTCATCACTCCTGAAAACGGCGGCGCTGACGTATTCGTACACTTCCGTGCAATCGCTTCTGAAGGTTTCAAAACTCTGAAAGAAGGTCAACACGTATCTTTCGAAGTTGAACAAGGTCAAAAAGGCCCACAAGCTGCTAACGTTGTAGCTGCTTAATTTTAGATTGACCTTAGCGTCATCTATTTAAGATTTTAAAAAACCAGCCCTAGTGGCTGGTTTTTTATTTGTCGGTATTTTTTCTACCACATCAAATCATCTGGCACGACAAAATCAGCGTATGGATCATCTTCTGCTGGAAGGTCTTCAGCTGGCGCATTCTGCTCAATGATCACACTCTCATCACGCAACGCAATTTTCTTGGCGACACTGCTAGGAATCACAACGTAAGACTCTTCACTACGCGCAATAGACAAGATCCCTTTTGCCAGTTGATCACGAACTAGAGACTCAACATAAAGAGATTTTACTAACGTGCCATCAGTAAAGTTGTACTTGATGTCACCGTCTTTGAGATCGATTTTATTCATCTCGATCAGCTGTTTAATTTGCGCCTGAATTTCTTTGCTCAAGCGTTGTTCTTTCTGTTCATTGCTCAGCGCTTTATCACGTTCTTGTTGCTGACGTTTATTCTCTTCAACCGCCGCTTTGACTTCACGTGCTTGAACACGCGATTTTTTAGAACCTTTCTTCGCTTTTTTAAGCTTTTTCTCGTTCACCAAGCCCGCTTTTAGCATTTGCTCTTGGAGTGTTAATTTTGCCATGTTTCATCCAACACTATTCAATTTGTGCCCATTTTAGCGGTTCAACCTAGCCAAATAAAGGTTAGTCTTGCGATTGAATTTCACTAAGTCCAGATAAAGTCTCTAATATAACTCACAGAGTTCATATCCAATCGTGGCGACAAAATTGTTTTGTTAGACTCAAGCTAATATTTATCCGTTAATGCGCTCGACACGACGGCTTTTAACCCTACCCAGCCCCGTATCAGGTATGATTTCAGGCCATTCTGAATCATGTTTTTTTATCTCTGTCTTTGTGAGATTTGATGTGGAAAACATTTCCAAACTTGACCGTGTTCGCGCTGATTACAATGTTCACTACTGGAGCCAAGGCTTCTATGGTATCGACAACCAGGGTGAGGTGTATGTATCACCTCGCAGCGATAACGCGCACCAAATTCCATTGAGTAACATCGTTTCGCAGCTAGAGCAAAAGCAACTCAACCTGCCAGTACTAGTTCGATTCCCACAGATTTTGCACCAACGCGTGCATGGTATTTGCCAAGCGTTTAACCAAGCGATTGAAGAAAACCAATACCAAAATAACTATTTGTTGGTTTATCCAATTAAGGTTAACCAGCAAAAAGAAGTTGTTGACGAAATTCTGGAAAGCCAAGCTCAGTTGGAAACAAAACAACTTGGTCTTGAAGCTGGCAGTAAGCCTGAATTGCTCGCTGTACTCGCACTGGCGCAAAAAGCCAGCTCAGTGATCGTATGTAACGGTTATAAAGACAGAGAGTACATCCGCCTTGCGCTGATCGGCGAGAAACTGGGCCACAAAGTCTTTATCGTACTAGAGAAGCTTTCTGAGCTTGATTTGGTACTAAAAGAAGCTGAAAGTTTAGGCGTTAAACCGCGTCTAGGTCTCCGCATCCGGCTCGCTTCACAAGGAGCGGGCAAATGGCAATCAAGCGGTGGCGAAAAATCGAAGTTCGGCTTAGCCGCTTCACAAGTATTGACCGTTATCGAACGTCTAAAACAGGAAGATCAGCTAGATGCGATGCAACTGGTGCACTTCCACCTTGGCTCACAAATGGCCAACATTCGCGATATCCGCAATGGCGTTAATGAGTCTGCTCGCTTTTACTGCGAACTGCGTGCGATGGGTGCAGGCATCAAATACTTCGACATTGGTGGTGGTCTAGCGATTGATTACGATGGTACTCGTAGCCAATCATCAAACTCGATGAACTACGGTCTGATCGAGTATGCTCGCAACATCGTGAGCACTGTAGGCGACGTATGTCAGCAGTATGAACAGCCAGTTCCTGTTATTATTTCAGAGTCAGGTCGTTCTTTAACTGCTCATCATGCGGTATTGATCACGAACGTTATTGGTACGGAAGCGTATCATCCAGAGCATGTGGTTGCACCCGATGCAGAGGACCCAACTTTGCTACAAAATATGTGGCGTAGCTGGGAAAACCTCCAAGATGGCAGCGATGCACGCGCTCTGATCGAGATCTATAACGATACTCAAAGTGACTTAGCAGAAGTGCATTCTCAGTTTGCGACTGGCGTACTGAATCTTCAGCAACGTGCATGGGCAGAGCAGCTTTCGCTTCGAATTTACTTCGAACTAAGCCGCCAAATGAGCAATAAAAACCGCTTCCATCGCCCAATTCTGGACGAGCTGAACGAGCGACTAGCGGATAAGTTCTTTGTTAACTTCTCGCTGTTCCAGTCTCTACCGGATGCTTGGGGTATCGATCAAGTTTTCCCTATTCTGCCTCTATCAGGTTTGGAAAATGTGGAAGACCGTCGCGCGGTCATGTTAGACATCACCTGTGACTCAGATGGTGCAATTGAACAGTACGTTGAAGGTCAAGGCATCGAAACTACGTTGCCAGTGCCTGCTTGGAACAAAGATAAACCATACTTAATGGGCTTTTTCCTCGTTGGCGCGTACCAAGAGATCCTTGGTGATATGCACAACCTGTTTGGTGATACTCACAGCGCGGTTGTCACTGTTGACGACACGGGCAACACGGTCATTGAACGTATAGACGTGGGTGATACCGTTGAGGACATGATGCGTTACGTTCATATCGACGTCGATAAGATTCGTCACCACTATCGTGAACTGGTTGCCGAGCGCGTAGAAGCGAGCGAGCAGAAAACCGTTCTAGAAGAATTAGAAGGTGGCCTAGCGGGTTACACCTATTTAGAGGATTTTTAAATGAATGATTTGTTCACTAAGACTGATTATTCACTCTACTCAAACTCGATGAGTTTTATGCGCAAGCCGTACCTGCGCAACCCTGTTTCAGCCGACGCCGATTTGGTGGTATTCGGTGTGCCGCTAGATATGGCGACATCAGGTAGACCAGGTGCACGTATGGGGCCGGATGCGATTCGTCGCGCGTCAGTTAATCTGGCTTGGGAAGGCAAAAAATTCCCATGGAACTTCAACGTCTTCGATCGTGCGAAAGTTATCGATGCGGGCGACTTAGTGTTTGATTGTGGTGATGCTGAAGATTTCACATACCGTTTAGAAGCGGCAACCAGTGAAATCCTAAAAAGTGGCAAGACCATGTTAGCTTTGGGTGGCGATCACTTCATCACTTTGCCGATTTTACGCGCTTACGCGAAACATCACGGTGAGATGGCTCTGATCCACTTTGACGCACATACCGATACTTATGCTAACGGCAGCAGCTATGATCATGGCACCATGTTCTATCATGCGCCAAACGAAGGGCTGATTTCACCGAAGCATTCGGTTCAGATCGGTATCCGTACTGAATACAAACAAGATGGTCATGGCTTCAACGTTATCAACGCGATGGAAGCGAACGATCTGAGCGCAGAAGACATCGTAGCACGTGTTCGCGACATCATTGGTGATAAGCCAGTGTATGTGACGTTTGATATCGACTGTCTCGATCCAGCCTTCGCTCCGGGTACAGGAACACCCGTTTGTGGCGGTCTGAACTCAGATAAAGTGTTGAAGATTCTACGTGGTTTAGCTGGCATCAACGTTGTTGGTATGGACGTAGTGGAAGTCTCTCCACCTTATGACCAAAGTGACCTTACAGCGCTTGCAGGAGCCACCATTGCTCTTGAACTGATGTACGTATGGGCTTCTAATCGCGAAAGCGAATAATCTTAAAGCTCATCCACTTATCGACCCAATGCCAGCATTTTTGCTGGCATTTTTTCTATCTGTGCCGCTAAATTTATGTTCTGAAGTGTTGGGGAGTTGTTCCTGTCCAACGCTTAAATGCTCGACGGAAATTAGCGCTATCACTGTAGCCAAGGCGAAACGCAATCTCTTCTACCGTTAAACGCGTCCCAACCAGATACTCCTTAGCCAGATCGGCACGCACTTCATTCAAAAGCTGCTGATAACTCGTGTGGCACTGTTCCAATTGCCGCCTCAGCGTTCTCTCAGAACATCCGAACTGAATCGCAAGCCGCTCAATGGTCGGAAACACCCCCGCACTTTGGTACAGAGTGGCTTTAATTTGATTGGTGAGTAGGTAGGGTGACTGGAGAGCCGATACCAATGAATCGCAGGATTGGAGATAGTGACTCAACGTATCCGCGTTGTGAGTCGTCAAAGGAAGCGCTAACTGCTCGGCATCAAACCGCAGTACTAGCTCATCCTGATTGAACTTCACCTGACAAGCAAAGCGCTGCTGATACTGGCTGTGATATTCAGGAGCAGCGTAAGGGAGGTGAATCGCTGTCACGTTAAGCTCGCATCCCGTTAGCTCCAAGAATAGAGAGGCTATTGAGCTAAGGAAGTACTCACTACAAAATGGCAGCATGTCTCCGACATCAAGGACATTTTCAAGCCGAATGGCGGCGGTCGCTTTTTCCACTTCAACCGTCACCGAAAATACCGGCCCATTAAGGTCTAGGTATTTAAAGCCCGTGTTGATCGCATCCTGCACCGTTCTGCTGCTGAGGATCGCATAACCAAGAATGCCAAAATGACTTAATGTTGCATGCTCTCCCACCCGTAATCCCAACCCTAGGCTTGGCCACTGCCGATGAACATGAGCAAACAGCTTGAGCTTGTCGGCATAGGTGATCTGGCTCTGTTCACTGTGCCAATCTATCTCGGCTAAACCCACCTCTCTGACGAGTGACTCAGGTCTAATACCGAAGCTTTCCACCACATTGAGCAGCAAAGCGATGTCCATGACGCCGAGTTGGTGCCTATGGTCTGTAGGTTGATATTGGGCGATGACTTGCACGTACTAAAACTCTCCTTTGCCTCAGCTTATCCGATGATGACGAGAAAATTCGTGATCCACACAAAGCAAATGACCGGAAATGACCTGACAATCCTCTCAAATATCAACCAAACTGGCTCAAATGTTAATTAAATGTACACAGACAATGTATCCGAGTAGACCTGCACCAGAGACATTAATCAAACCAGACGGACAGCCAGTGTATGGTCACTTTGATGGCATACCCAAACAGTTAGGTGTTGAGTATTTTGACTACCGCAATGTCATGGATCGCCGTATCGGTGCACTAGGTAAATACTTCCACTACAAACAGTTTCAGTTTGTTAGCCTGTTCACGCCTCGCTATATCATTGGTATCGCCGTAGCGGATATTCGCTATATGAGTTCTGCCTTTTGCTACCTCTATGACCGCGACAACAACGCTCTGGTTGAGCAAACTTGGCTGCGTCCCCTCGCGCTCGACAAACAGATGACGCCCTCTTGTTATCACGGCAAAACGGCAATCGCCAAAGACAAGATCCAATTCATTATTGAGCATGGTCGCTGGCATATTAAGGCCACTAGCCGTCACCTAGCGCTTGATGTTCTTTTGCATCCACCAGCTGATAGTCTGCCTTTATCCGTCACCACTCCTACAGGCTATTCGGGATGGACTTATACCCAAAAACACAATGCATTACCGGTAACGGGGCGTTTGATAATCGACGGCGAAGAGCAGAACTTGACCCATGCGTTGGCGGGCTACGACTTTTCCGCAGGCTATATGCGTCGCGAAACCAGTTGGCGTTGGGCGAGCATCAATACCGAGATACAAGACACCACGTTAGGGCTGAATCTCGCGGCAGGCGTGAACGAAACGGGCAGTTGTGAGAATGCCTTGTGGGTCAATGGGCAACGCCAATTACTGGTTCCGGTTCATTTTCAATTTAGTCGCCAGCATATTGAGCAACCATGGCATATTTACTCAGAGAATGGTCAGATTGAACTGACCTTCACACCACTCAACAAACGCAGTGAGAAACTCAATTTTTGGCTACTCAAGAGTAACTTTCGTCAGTTCATTGGCCACTTCTCGGGTGTGATTACGGACAACGAGGGACGACAGCACACGCTCAACAACGTGCTTGGCTTAACCGAAGACCACTACGCCAAGTGGTAGCAATAAGGAACAGGTCACTCAGCTATGGATTTGCAGTTAATCATTGATCACCCAGAGTGGTTACTAATCGTACTTGCCCCCATATTTCTTGGCTTAATGGCTGCGGAATATCTACTTGGTCAAAAACGGGGCAAGCTTCCCGAAAACGCCCACTATCACCTGCCCGAAGTGTTGTGTAACTTTACCTTAGCTGGCATGCATCAGCTGGCAGATCTGATCACGGGGCTTATCATCGTCAAACTCTATTTATGGCTGTTCGGATGGCGTTTATTCGATATCGAGATGACGGCCACCACCTTCATCCTCCTGCTGATCTTGCAGGACTTTTTCTACTACTGGTTTCATCGCGCAAGTCATCGAGTACGATGGATGTGGGCAGCACATGTTGCCCACCATAGTTCAGAGAATATGAACTTCAGCACTGCATTTCGCCAAAGCCTAATGTATCCCATCGCGGGTATGTGGCTGTTTTGGGTTCCCCTAGTCATCATCGGGTTTGAGCCTAAATGGGTGGTGTTTGCGGTGTTGCTCAACCTCGGCTTACAGTTTTTTGTTCATACCCAGTGGATCCGCTCCTTGGGATGGTTGGAATGGGTTTTCAATACCCCTTCTCATCATCGTGTTCACCACGGCCGTAATCCACAATACATAGATAAAAACTATGCTGGCGTCTTGATTATCTGGGACAAACTGTTTGCCACCTTTGAACCAGAAGTCGAGACTGTACGCTACGGAGTAACAAAGCCAGTCGAGAGCTTTAACCCGTTAGTTGTCACCTTTAAATCGTGGCAAGAGATGTTGAAAGAGGTCAGTCAGCGGGGACTATCATTAAGACAGCGCGTAAAGCTAGTGCTCTCTCCACCTGATGATTAAAAAAAGACCCGCGATTGCGGGTCTTCTATTTTTAAGCGATTTCGAGAATGATCTTCTCGAGTTTATCCAAGCCTTCTTCAAGGACTTCTGGCTCAATTGTCAGTGGTGGAAGCAAACGAATAACGTTGGCTTTGACGCCACATGACAACAGAATTAAGCCATTTTCCTGAGCCTTGCTGATCACCGCTTTGGTCATGTCCTGAAGAGGCTGACCTGTTTGAGGATCAGTAAATTCGATGGCCATCATCGCACCGTAGGTACGCACTTCGCCAATCGCTGGGACAGACTGTTGCAGTTTTGTCATACGAGCATTAACCACTTCACCAATACCTTGGGCTTTAGCGCACAGATCGAGCTCTTCGATAATTTTGAGCACTTCCAGACCAGCGGCACAGCCAAGAGGCGAACCCGCGTAGGTGCCACCTAAACCACCCGGCAGTGCCGAGTCCATAACATCACCCTTACCGACAACGGCTGAGATTGGGTAACCACCCGCGATGCCTTTCGCCATCGTCATCATGTCAGGCTCAATGTCGAGATACTCAGTAGCAAACATCTTGCCGGTACGCGCAAAGCCCGTTTGAATTTCATCGGCAATCAACATGATGCCATGCTTATCACACACTTGACGCAGCCCTTGAGCGAACTCTTTCGGTGCCTTATAGAAGCCACCTTCACCTTGCACTGGTTCGAAAATGATCGCAGCAACGCGTGATGGTTCGATATCACAAGCAAACAGATCTTCTATCGCTTGTAGACTCTGCTGGACGCTAATACCGTGGAAAGCATTCGGATATGGCGCATGGAAAATCTCATTTGGGAACGGACCAAAGCCCGCCTTGTATGGCGCCACTTTACCCGTCAGCCCCATGGTCATGTTAGTACGACCGTGGAAACCACCTTTAAATGCAATCACACCACTACGGCCGGTATGAGCTCGAGCGATTTTTACTGCGTTCTCGACCGCTTCCGCACCCGTGGTGAGGAAAATCGCTTTTTTAGCCGATGGACCCGGAGCAAGTTCGGTCAGCTTCTCTGCCAATTCAACAAACGAGGCATACGGGGTGACCATGGCACAAGTATGGGAGAACTTATCAATCTGAGCTTTTACCGCTTCACTGATACGCTTGTTAGCGTGACCGGTGTTGGTTACAGCGATTCCCGCCGCGAAGTCGATGTATTTGTTGCCTTCAATATCCCACACGTGGGCATTATCGGCTTTCTCAACATAGAGTGGGTACATAGCGCCCATGCCCTGAGCAATGACCTGACTTCTTCTTTGATGTAGTTGTTGGTTGTTCATAAATTTATCCTTAAATTAGTTGCCGCCAAAGCAGAGATATTTCACGTCCATGTATTCATCGATGCCCTGCTTAGCCCCTTCACGGCCAATGCCTGACTGTTTGACACCGCCAAACGGTGCCACTTCCGTAGAGATAATACCTTCGTTAATTCCAACCATGCCGTACTGCAACGCTTCAGCAATTTTCCACACGCGGTGAATATTCTGGCTGTAAAAATAAGAAGCCAATCCATAGATGGTGTCGTTTGCCATCTCAATCAGTTGCTCATCATTGTCAAAAGCGATCACGGGAGCGACTGGGCCAAAGATTTCTTCCGAAACGATCTTCATGTCATGAGTAACATTTTTCAAAATCACTGGCTGAATAAAGAGTCCATCAAGTTGCTTCAACTCACTGACAGGCTGCGCACCTTGTTCAATCGCGCCATCAATCAAGCTTTGAATTCCCTGCTTAGCAGATTCGCTAATCACGGGACCAATGGTGACGCCCTGTTCAAGACCATTACCGACTTTGAGGTTTTGAACAGCAGCGTCAAACTTGGCAACAAACTCGTCATAAACCTTGCTGTGAACATAGAAGCGGTTAGCACAAACACAAGTCTGGCCTGCGTTACGGAACTTAGACGCCATTGCGCCTGCGACCGCCGCATCGATATCCGCGTCATCAAAAACAATAAACGGCGCGTTGCCACCCAGTTCCATCGACGTGCGTTTAATATCGTGTGCACTCTGCTGCATTAGAATGCTGCCCACTTTAGTAGAGCCCGTGAACGACAGCTTACGAATCAGAGGATGAGAGGTAAAAATAGCGCCAACCTGACGTGAGTCTTCACCGAGTACTACCTGAAGTACGTCACGTGGGATACCTGCCTGATACGCTAGCTCTACCACCGCAAACGCCGATAGCGGCGTAGACTCAGATGGCTTAACCACAAAGCTACAGCCCGCAGCCAATGCTGGGCCAGCTTTACGTGTAATCATCGCAATCGGGAAGTTCCACGGGGTAATCGCACAAGCCACACCAATCGGTTGTTTGATGGTCAGTAAACGCTTGTCGCCACTTGGCGCAGGAATCGTTTCACCGTATGTGCGTTTTGCTTCCTCAGCAAACCACTCAATAAAGCTCGCGCCATAAGCCACTTCACCTTCTGCCTCGGCAAGTGGTTTGCCTTGCTCTAACGTCATTAAACGGCCGAGATCTTGTTTATTTTCCAAGAGCAATTGATGCCAACGCAGTAACAAAGCACCACGTGCTTTCGCAGGCATCGCCGCCCACTCTTTCTGCGCAACACTTGAACGTTCGATGCCATCTAAAATGGATTGCTGGGACGAAACAGGCGCAAAACCAAGTACTTCTCCAGTTGCAGGGTTGGTCACGGCAATGCCTTGCTCTTCACTCGGCACCATAAACGAAAGAAGACTTTGATTAATTATTTGTTGCATGGTGATTCCTTTTGAAAGCTAGTGTTCGCCACGCAATCAGTTCTAACGTGGCTTACGATTTATTTATGCTGGGATCTGCTGCGTTATACAGTGGATGTTCCCACCTCCTAACAGCACTTCTCTTGTCGGTATCCCAATAATTTGATGATCCGGCATTGCGCTCTGTAGCACAGAGATCGCCTCAGCATCGGTTCTATCATCAAGTAGAGGCAAAAATACATAGCCATTTACGATAAGAAAGTTTGCATAAGACGCACTTAAGCGCTCCCCTGCTTCTCGGCTCATTCCTTCGCTTACCTCAATACCTTGCGCTTCATTCTCACTGTAATGCAGTGGGCCAGGCAAAGGTAAACGCACAATTTCAATCTCACGACCTTTCGCATCAGTCTGTGATTTGAGCACCCGTTCCGCTTCGCGCGATAGGTGATATTGAGGATCACTTGGCTCATCCGTCCAACTCAGTACCACTTTAGCGGGAGCAATAACGTGCATAAGATTATCGACATGACCATCCGTCTCATCATTAAATAAGCCGTTAGGAAGCCAAATCACTTTCTCTATGCTGAGGTACTCCTTGAGTTGCTGCTCGATCTGCTGCTTGGTCAGCAAAGGGTTGCGACCAGGACTCAGTAGACACTCCTCAGTGGTATACAAGGTGCCCTCACCGTCGGTATGAATCGAACCGCCTTCAAGGACAAATGGCGCGCGGTAGTGATCGATGCCAATAATGTCACACACCGAGCTGGCGACGAGATCATCTTGTTGCCAGTTGTCATACAAACCGTTGTACTCACCGCCCCAAGCATTAAACTGCCAGCTAATGCCACGACGCTCACCACTTTCGTTTACCAAGACTGTCGGACCAATATCACGCATCCAAGCATCGTTGAACGGGATTTCAACTAACCGAATCTCAGGCTGAAGTAAGTCACGAGCGTGATCAAACTGTTTGCTACTTACCGCAACACAAACTTTCGTCACTTCAGAAATCGCATTGGCGATACGAGCAAAAGTTAGCTGAGCGGGTAAGGCGTCATCACGCCAGTTGTCACGTCTTTCCGGCCATGCTAGCCAAACTTGGCTAACCGGCTGAAACTCAGCTGGAAAATAGAAGCCATCTTGCGCAGGTGTTGAAAATAACTGCATTCGAAGCCTCCACTAAATCGCCAGTTTGCCTACACTGCCGTAGAGATCTGGGCGACGGTCACGGAACAAGCCCCAAGAGTGACGCGCTTTAGCGGTCTGCTCCAAATCGATCTCAGCGTAAATGATTGTCTCACCTTCACGCGGTGCTTCCGCAATCTTGCCTCCAGTGTGGTCAGTTATGAACGAAGAGCCGTAGAAGGTCGTCTCAATGCCATCATCGACTTCCGTTCCTACTCGGTTGGAAGCAATCACTGGGACGAGATTCGCGGCAGAATGTCCCTGCATTGTGCGTTGCCAATGATCTCGTGAATCCAGTGTCGGATCCTGAGGCTCAGAGCCAATCGCCGTTGGATAAAAAATAGCTTCCGCGCCATGAAGAGCCAAACTGCGCGCAAGCTCTGGAAACCATTGATCCCAGCAAATACCCGCACCAAACTTACCAAACTTAGTCTGCCAAACCTTAAATCCGGTATCGCCAGGGCTGAAGTAGTACTTCTCGCTGTAACCTGGGCCATCAGGAATATGAGACTTACGGTAATTGTCCAGTACGGTTCCATCTGCATCGATCATTACCAGCGAGTTAAAGAAAGTGTTGCCTGCTTTCTCAAAGTAGCTAACTGGAATCACCACACCAAGTTCTTTGGCCAATTCGCTCATCTCTTTAATCAGATGACAGTGAGCGGTCTCTTGTGCCAACTCAAAGTACTTTGCTTCCTGCTTTTTGCAGAAATAAGGCGCTGCAAAAAGCTCTTGAGGCAAAATCACATTTGCGCCATTCGCCGCAGCTTCACGGATCGCGGCTTTAGCTTTGTTGAGGTTATCTTCCAGATCCCAGCTGATGGTTAGCTGTAGAGCGGCAAACTTCACGACTTTACTCATTGGATATTCCTTATCTTTTTGTTCCTAAATCGCCAATTTATCTCTCAGGTTGTAGTACGCCGCCCCCATAGCCGTAAACGGGATCTGGAAGTGACGACCACCTGGGAAAGCGTAGTGTCTAAGGGCAGCAAATGCGTCAAAACGCTCTGCATGTCCTGTTAATGCTTCTGCTAGTAACTTGCCAGCCAAATGGGTACAAGTAACCCCATGGCCGCTGTAGCCTTGCAGGTAGTAGATGTTGTCAGCAAACGCGCCAAACTGAGGCATACGTGAATAGGTCAACAAGAAGTTCCCTGTCCATCTGTAGTCAATTTTGATGCCCTTAAGCTGAGGAAAGACGGTTTCCATCTTAGGTCTAATGATGGCTTCGATATTTTCTGGATCGCGCGCACCGTATACCACACCACCACCAAACAGCAGGCGTTTATCCGCACTGAGACGGAAGTAGTCCAGTAGGTAGTTACAATCTTCCACGCAATAATCGGTTGGCAAGATCTGTTTAAGTAACTCTTCAGACAATGGCTCTGTTGCCACAACCTGAGTACCACATGGAATCGCTTTATTACTGATGTTCGGCGCTAGACCACCTAAGTAAGCATTGCCAGCGAGCACTAAGTATTTGGCTTTCACGCTACCATGCGCTGTTTTAGCAACTGGATTAGCGCCTTTTTCAATCGCTGTTACTGCCGACTGTTCAAAGATTTGCCCACCAAGAGAAACGAATGCTGCCGCTTCACCCAACGCAAGTTTAAGTGGATGAATATGTCCGCCACGCATATCAAGCAGACCACCAGAGTAGACTTTGGTACCGACCGCTTGCTCAATTTCGTTAGCATCAAGCAAAGTAAGCTGATCATTGCCGTAGCGTTCCCAGTTTTTCTTATGCTCTTCCAGCCCTTTAAGCTGCTTTTTATTTAGCGAGGTAAACAGGCCACCCTGTTTATGGTCACAATCAATATTGTATTTATCAATCAGGCCACGAATGATATCGCCACCTTCAAAAATCATTTCACAAAGCGCTTTTGCCTGAGTGTGGTCGTAACGGCTTTCTAGTACATCAACATCTCGGCTGTAGCTATTGACGATTTGTCCACCGTTACGACCCGTTGCTCCAAAACCGACTTTTGCGCTCTCCAGCACCACCACTTTGAAACCTTTTTCGGCCAAGTGCAGGGCAGAAGAGAGTCCTGAGAATCCTGCACCTACGACACAAACATCACACTCAATGTGGTCTTGCAGTTGCGGGTAGTCAGGCATATTGGGTACAGAATGGGCGTAGAACGAATCCGTATGCTTGTTCATAGAGATATTCCTTTATTAATCTTCAGCAGGCTTAAGGGTGTAGACGAATCCAAGTCGTCTTAGTTTCAGTGAATTTCTCGATGGCATGCAGCGATTTGTCGCGGCCATTACCACTCATCTTGAATCCACCAAACGGGACAGTCATGTCCCCTTCGTTGTAGTTATTGACCCAGACCGAGCCCGCCTGTAGCTGTTTCGCTACACGGTGAACACGGTTGATGTTGCTACTCCAAAGTGCTGCACCAAGGCCATATTGTGAGTCATTGGCAATCTCGATAGCTTGCGCTTCATCCTTAAATGGAATCACGCACAATACCGGACCAAAGATCTCTTCCTGAGCCACTTTCATTTTGTTGTCGACGTTGTCAAGAATGGTTGGTTCGACGAAAGCGCCTTGACCCTGAACGTCGCCACCACAGCGAAGCGTTGCGCCTTCAGACTGACCAAGAAGGATGTACTCAAGCACCTTGGCTTTGTGCTCCTTGTCAATCAGTGCCCCCATTGATGAGGAGGTGTCTAGAGGATCTTTAGGCATAAATGCCTGTGCCGCTGAAATCACTTTATCGACAAAGCGATCCTTAATGCTTTCATGCACCAACAGACGCGTCGCAGCGACACATACTTCACCTTGGTTATAGAAACATCCCGCCGCAGTTTCCGCTGCTGCGCGGTCTAAGTCGTCACAATCTTCAAAGACGATGTTGGCGTTCTTACCACCAGCTTCAGCAAATACTCGCTTCAGGTTCGTTTCACCTGAACTGATCATTAGCTGACCCGCAATTCGGGTTGAACCAGTAAACGCAATGCAATCAACATCATGATGTTTAGCCAAAGCGTCACCAGCTTCATGTCCAAAACCGGTGACGACTTGGAAAACACCTTTTGGTAGACCTGCCTGCTCGGCAAGTTGACCTAAGTAGATAGCGGTTAGAGATGATTTTTCAGAGGGTTTAAGGATGACACTGTTACCTGCTGCAAGCGCGGGTCCAAGTTTCCAGCAAGCAATCCATAAAGGGAAGTTCCAAGGAACGACTGCGGCAACAACGCCTATAGGTTGATGAGAAATAAAGGCATGAACATTTTTTTCTGTTGGTGCGACTTCCCCATAAACTTTATCAATTGCTTCTGCATACCAGCGCAATGAATTGGCTGCACCAGGTACGTCCGTTGATACACTATGAGAAATAGGTTTGCCGGTGTCTAAGGTTTCAAGCAGGGCTAATTGCTCACAATGCTGCTCGATGAGATCGGCAAATTTATACAGAACTGCCTTACGCTTGGCAGGAGCACTGTTGCTCCAATCGCCAGCTTTAAAAGCATCTCGGGCATACTTAACCGCAAGATCGACATCTTCACTTTGACAACGAGCGATATCAGTCAGTTTTTCATCCGTTGCTGGATTGAATACGCCTAACGTTTGACCACTTTGTGCTTCACAATACTCGCCATTCAGGTAAGCTCGGCTCTCAATGACGAGATTGTTTTTGAGTTCAATCCATTGCTCTTGGGTTTTCATACGCCCTCCTTGTTTATCACAACAAGGCAAGGCCCACTTAGAATGTGGTCGGCGTATGCGCGCTTATCATTCGACAAGCCTTGTCTGTGTGATTAGTAAACTTATGCGGTTTCATCGTATCAATAACGTACGATTCGCCCTGCTTGATAAGATAAGACTTTCCTCGGTACTCAAGAGTAATTTCCCCCTCAAGGACCGTACCTATCTCTTCACCTTCGTGTCTGATTTCTCGCGCACCCGTGGTACCGTGCGGAGCATATTCTTCAATCAGGAATCCGATTACCTGATCTTTGCTGCCGTTGGTGACAAGTTTCATCGAAACCGATTCGCTGCCCATTTCAACCAGCTCATCCTGTGTCACGACAACCTTCGTTTCATCACTTTGATCATTTTCAACAATGAAAAACTCAGAAAGTGATAAAGAAAAAACATTAACTATTTTCTGTAACGAACTCACTGACGGGCTGACTTTGCCATTCTCAATTGAAGAAATCGCACTGTGTGTAATGCCCGCTCGCTCAGCGAGTTCGCGTTGTGACAATCCATTTTGTTTTCTTAACTGAACAATATTTTTACCAATCTCTTGATTGTCCATTCATTCTGCTCCTGATTTATACAGAGGCAGCCATCATAAATTCTTTGAATAAAATTTGAGAGAAATGATTGGTTTTTGCTTGCCATTCTGGGTGCCACTGCACGCCAACGAAAAATTTTTGTCCTGGCAGGCTAAAGGCTTCTATCAGACCATCAGGGGCCTTAGCCTCTATTTGCAACTGTGGTGCGAGTTGGTCGACCCCTTGATTATGTAGGGTGTTTACTTCGAACAAGCTGGTGTTCTGCCATTGGTTTTCTGTTAACCACTGCTCAAACAAACTCTCTTTCTGAACGAGCACAGCATGGGCTGGTGCATATTTCTGCTCAAAATCTTCAACCGGTTTCTCTCTGTGGTCACTAAAACCAGAATCGTGAACGGCTGGATTCAACGAACCACCTAGCGCCACATTCATCTCTTGGAATCCTCGGCAGATCCCCAAACAAGGAATGTCTTTATCAACTGCGTGTCGAATTAGAGAGAATGCCAGCTCATCGCGCTTCTCATCTTTCTTTGCTTCTTCATGCGTTGCGTTATAGCGATGTGGAGCAACGTTCGAATGACTTCCCGGAAACAAAAATCCATCACACAATTCGAGAAGGGTTTGCATGTCTTCTTCTGGTAAGTCCGGAGCCAGAATCAGAGGTAGACCGCCAAAATCCTTTACTGCACGAAGATAAAAGTCATTAACTGACTGAATCTTGTAGCCACCTAGCTCTTTCGCGCAGCTGACGACACCAATGACGGGTTTGCTTGTTTTAGCCATGATGCTTCCGTGTTCAATTTATTTAACATTCACACTACAAACCATGTACAAAATTATCAACAGCAATGTTCGATATTCTGACCAAATCGTGACCAACCCCTCCTTTTTGGTCAAAAAAAAACCATTTTTTGCTCAATATATTGAGCAAAAGACCATCACCTGTTACAAAATAGTTAACAAAACAAACCCACAATGAACTCTCCGCTTTCATGCAAACGAAGTTAAATCATTGTATATAAAGAAAATAATTGTCATTACTTAGACTTTGGTCTAAATGATGTAACTTAATTGTTAAATCAATTATTTTTAGCTCGCCGCTCGTCAGGCTACTTGGAGAACTAAAAATGGAATCGTATTTACAGGAAGTTAAAAATTTTAGACAGCAATGGCCAGAAATAGAGTTTGTCGACCTGATCTTCACTGACATAAACGCCACTCCACGTGGTAAACGCATCCCAGTGAGTGGACTCGACAAACTGCATAAAGGGGTCGCTCTCCCTTTATCTACCATTACCTTGGATACCAAAGGAAATGTAGTGGAGTCTGCTGGGCTTGGCGAAGATTTGGGCGAACCAGACAATATGTGCTTCCCTATCGCCGATACACTCATGCCAACGGCAAAACCTCAAGTGGGTCAACTGCTGTTGAGCATGATGGATGAAACGGGAGTAAACCCAAACTCTCTATTTATTCGCAATATTCTTGGCGGCATGGTCGAAAAACTGCACCGAAAAAACCTTTATCCCTGCATTGCTCTAGAACTTGAGTTCTACCTAATTGATAAGAAACGCGGTGAGAATGGAGAATTGCAAACCGCCATTAACCCGACCAAACACGTCCGTGAAAAAGATACTGAAGTTTATGACCTTGGTGGTCTTGATGATTATGCAGACTTCCTGTCCGATCTAAGTAAAGTGGCTCAAGAGCAAGGGTTGAACACATCGGGTGCCTTATCTGAATCTGCACCAGGGCAGTTTGAAATCAACTTCAACCATTCAAAAGATGTGTTGCGAGTGTGTGATGAAATCATCATCGCAAAACGCGTCATCCGTCAGGTTGCCAACCAACATGGTTTTGATGCCACTTTTATGGCCAAACCTTTTGCAGAGCAAGCTGGTAATGGCATGCATATCCACATCAGCCTTGTCGATGAAGAAAGTAACAACCACTTTAGCCTAGCTGATGGAAGTGAGAGCCCGCTGTTTTATCAGACTATCGCTGCAATGCTAGCGCAAACTTCCGATTCAATGGCGTTAATTTGCCCTAATATCAACTCTTTCCGTCGCTTTGTACCTGGTGCTTATGTACCTACCCAAGCTGACTGGGGAGTAAATCACCGTGGTGTCGCACTACGTGTACCAATTAGCGACAGCAAGAACCGTCGTATTGAGCACCGTATTGCTGGCGCAGATGTAAATCCCTACATTCTCGCAGCTGTCGTGCTCTCCGCGGTGCTGGCGAGCGAAAACTATACCAAAGAACAATGCCCTCCTTCTCTTAGTGATAATGCTGTTGACTTACCTGTGCGAATGTCTGAAGCTCTGGATCAATTGGAACACAGCGAGTTGGCTCAATACATCTCGAGAGAATTCATCGATTTATTCCTAGCCTGCAAACGGAGTGAACTCGCGGAATTTGAGCGAGCCGTTACTCCCCTAGAAATCGATTGGATGTTGCACTCTGCTTAACAAAGGACTGACAAGCTATGACAACTCAAGCAAAGGTGCTGGATGCACCATTTAAGATCAATACCCAACATATTGTGGTCACCTTATTGGTGATAGCGACCTTTATCTTTTTTACTTCTATTGGCCTCAACCATGAAGAAGGTCAAGCTTATGGCTGGATGAGCCTGCTCCCAACTGCGTTAGTGCTCGTCTTTGCCCTAACGACTCACCGTACAGTAGAAGCGCTATTTAGCGGTGCGATTGCTGGGGTTTTACTTCTAAATCCGGCAGAAGCAGTTGAGCAGATAGTTGATATCTCAATGACGGTTATGATGGATGAAACCATCGCTTGGATCATTCTGGTCTGCGGCTTGATGGGTGGTCTGATCGCTATCCTTGAAAAAGGCGGCAGCATACTCAGTTTCTCAGATATGCTGGTGACCAAAGTGAAGAGCCGTCGCCAGTCGATGCTGATGACATTCGTACTGGGTATCGTGATCTTCATTGACGACTACTTGAACGCGATTGCTATCTCATCCTCAATGAAGAAGGTGACGGATGGCTACCAGATTTCACGTGAAAAGCTCTCTTATCTGGTTGACTCAACCGCAGCACCAATTTGTATTTTGGTACCGATTTCTACGTGGGCAATATTCTTTAGCTCACTTCTGGAAGCAAACAATGTGGCCGAAACTGGCGAAGGCATCAAGACCTACATTGAAGCCATCCCATACATGGCATACGGTTGGGTGACGCTAGCGATTGTTCTGCTGGTTGCACTCGAAAAGATCCCAGATCTTGGTGCGATGAAAAAAGCCGAGCAACGTGCTAAAAACGGACAAGTTCGCCCAGACGGCGCTGCTGACATCGATTTTGGTTCAGACATTTCAGCACACACCAGTCCAACAATGGGTCTCATCAACTTCCTACTTCCAATGGTCGTGCTTGTCGCGGCAAGCTGGTACTACGGTATCGATCTATTAGCAGGCGTCTTTGTCGCAATCATCTTTACGGTTTGTTTCTATGGGGTACAGCGACTGATCTCGATGAACGACATGTTTGAGGCGATTTACGACGGTATCAAGGTCATGCTGTTGCCTCTAGCAACCGTTATTGGTGGCTTCATGCTCAAAAACGTCAACGATTCACTGGGTGTGACTCAGTATGTTATCGAGACGGTTAGCCCTTACTTATCTGCGTCCTACTTCCCTGCCATCATCTTTATGATCACTGGTGGCCTTGTGTTTGCGACTGCATCATCTTGGGGTACGTTTGCGGTAGCAATGCCGATTGTTCTTCCACTAGGTGAACAACTTGGCGTGCCTCTACACCTAACTGTTGCAGCACTACTTTCTGCATCAGCGGCAGGCAGCCACTCGTGTTTCTTCAGTGATTCAACCGTACTCTCTGCTCAAGGTTCTGGCTGTACTTCGATGCAACATGCTACCACGCAGTTCCCGTATGCACTGATTGGTATTGTCGCGACATTCCTGTTCTTCCTATTCATCGGCTAACCGCTCGTTTTACCGATGCCATCAGCCCCGCTAACGATAGCGGGGCTTTTTACGTTAAGCGCATCATAAATACCCCATAACATCTCGCAACAAACAAATTCAGGCAAAATATGCATGCTGTTTTATAATATAAGTTCATGGCTAGGTGTATTACGGGTAGTTAAGATGAGAATCACAGACAAATCCCTCGTTGAACAACAAAAAATATCAGAAACCGAGTTAACACAAAGACTGCATCTTTTTAGGCTTACGACGAGTGACATCAACGAATTAAGGACGATGAAAGGGGTCATCTCTCGTCATTTAGATGTCATTGTTGATGACTTCTATACCCATCAAACTCGCAGCCCCGATGTCGAAACGTTAATTGGTGATGCCGGTACATTACAGCGCTTAATGTCTGCACTCAGGCAATACATTACCGATCTGTTCAGTAAAGATATCAATTTGGATTATGTTGAACATCGACTTCGTATCGGTCTAGTCCACAAACGCATCGGTGTAGACCCCAAAATGTACCTATCTTCGGTGAACTACCTCAAAGCGAAGCTGATCTCTACGATTCATAACCATTTGGATGATCCTAATTATGCTCAGATGCTGAGTGACATTCTCGATCGATTGATTGATTTTGATGTTTCTTATGTATTTGATACTTATATAAAAAGCATGATGAACGAAATCGAGATTGAGAAGAACAAGTCCTTTCAGTACGTCAATGAACTCGAGTCTATTGTTCAAGAAAGAACGCGAAGCCTTGAAAAGATGGCGCGTTTAGATCCACTGACCAATCTCTATAACAAGCGCGCTTTTGAAGAGTTTACCAGTAAGTTGTTTTCAGAAGCACAACAACAAAACGATCCCGTCGCCATCGTCTACATCGATGTCGACAACTTTAAACACTTCAACGACCAGTTTGGTCATGAAGAAGGCGACAGCGTGTTGATTATTGTCTCTGATTGCCTCAGAGGCGCTTCTCGCAATGTTGACCTCTGCTTTAGAGTCGGAGGCGATGAATTCGTTGTTGTGATGCCGAGTTGCACTAAAGAGTCCGCCGTCGAAAACTATATTCCACGCATGATGGAAAGCCTTGCCTCTCTGCGGGAAGATATATCGCTTAGCGTTGGTGTGGCACAGTCTGGTCCAAAAAATTACCTCTCCTGTCAGGATACTTTGGCTCGAGCAGATAAAGATATGTACCTCAATAAGCCTCGTAAATCGCCCAACAAAAACGACCAACCGCTTAAATGCGTAGCACTTAAAAAGTAACTGCCTACCGCCCCTACCGACTGTTGCTCACGATTCCGTAGGATTGGGATATAAAAAAACCTGCCGTACAGCAGGTTTTTTTCTCTTAAGGACTGGTTAAGCCCAGAAAGTCATCGCGATAAAGGTTAACGCAGCGATACAGGCGAAGTTGAGGATGAGTCCAACACGCATCATCTCGCTCTGCTTGATATGACCTGAACCAAACACGATCGCGTTAGGTGGCGTTGCCACAGGCAACATAAAGGCACAAGAAGCCGCTACGGCAATCAATACCGACAGAACCACTGGTGACATACCGAACGCTTCCGCCACGCTGGCAAAGACAGGGATCAGCAATGCTGCGCTGGCTGTGTTACTCGCGAACTCCGTCAAGAACACCACAAACACGGCAATCACAGCAATAATAAAGAACACGCCTAGATGAGCAATCAGCTCACTCAAACCATTAGCAAGGAAAACACTCGTCCCCGTCGCTTTAAGAACATTACTTAGACAGATACCACCACCAAACAGCAGTAATACGCCCCAGTCCGCGGTTTTTTCAATGTCTTTCCAGTGCACCACACGTGCAAAGTTAACGGCAACAATCGCAGCGAGTGCAACGACAGTATCAAACTTCGCGTAACCGCCCAGCATTGCATTGATAGGCTTACTGAAAATCCACAAGCAGACGGTCGCGGCAAAGATGCTTAGAGTAACGATTTTGCCTTTATCCCAGTTAACTGGCTCATTGTTCAGTTCAAACTGACCACTCAAATTTGGTTTTAGAACCGCAAACAGTACCGCGATAGAGATAGGCAGTAAGATCAAGCTCGTTGGAATACCAAAGCGCATCCAATCTGTGAATGTTAGACCGACTTCAGCCGCAGCAATCGCATTCGGTGGGCTACCAACGATGGTCGCGATACCGCCAATACTTGCGCTGTACGCGATGCCAAGCAACACAAATACGTAAGTCTTATGGCCGCTTTCTGAGTTCACCTTGCTCAAAACACCAAGAACAAGAGGCAGCATCATCGCAGTCGTTGCTGTGTTACTGATCCACATTGAAAGCGCCGCCGTCACACCAAATAGCATAAACACTGCAACGCTCATTTTGCCTTTGGCTAAAACAAGAACCTTATCAGCGATAACCTTATCTAACCCCTGTCGGTGCATAGCGGCAGCAAGAGCAAAGCCACCAAGAAACAGAAAAATGATGGAGTTAGCAAAGTTATTAAGAGCAGTTTGGGTATCAAAAACACCAAATAACACGGCCATGATCGGGACGAGTATGGCCGTTACAGTGACATGTAGGGCTTCTGTCAGCCAAAGAATGGCGACAAAAATTAACATACAGATACCCAATACCACTTTGGGATCAAATGGTAGGGTAAAGTATAGAGCCGCAAACAGTGCGATATCGGCTAAGACAATCATACTGTTGCGGTTAAACAACCATTCTCTGGTATTGGTGGGCAAAGGGACACTATCATTTCTATTCATTATTATATTTCCTTATGAGGGCCATGTGGCATAGCAAATGATCCCACACAACCTGCTTCGGAAATATTTTTCATTGCAAATCTGTTAACCATATCAACAACATGGAAATATTTGTTAACAATATGAATAGATTGGACATTTTCCCATCAGAAAAACGTCTATTTTGACACCAATTTATCGAAACTATCCATCACTTGTTGGCACTTCATCACTCGTCCATGTCCTTGATCTTGTGTTGTGACCAAGCTGACATTCGCCATTTCTTGCGCGGCTTTAGCCGACTCAGAATACTTGGCAAACTTGTCCTGTTCATCATGAACAATAATAGTCTGTGCTGAGCGAGATTTAAGTTTACTGTATGGATCAATCGACTTGAGAGGATAGCGATATTGCTCTTCCACCTCGTTGACCACCGCATCAAACAGGCGCATCGAGTAGCCAGAACGTGCAATACTGCCAAACAAATTGTCCAGATAATCGAGCAAAGGAGCGATAAGCAGCAGTGGTTTATCCACTAACTTTTGATGATGGCATTCAAGAGCAGAAACCGTCCCCATACTATGCGCCACTAGCCCTGCGACATCATCAACGCTATCCAGAATCGACTCTAAGCCAAGAACAAAGGCTGGGATATGACCATAAGCACCTTCACTGCGGCCATGCCCTGGATGATCATAAGCCAAAGCGGTGTATCCCTGACTTGCGATGTGCTCCATCAGCGGGAAAAACTGATTGGCACTACCTGACCAACCGTGCGTCATCACCCAAACTGGGCCACTACCCAGTTGGTAAGTTTTCAGTAACCCTTCCTTCGATGCAACTTCCCCAGTAACCAATCCACTTGGTAACTCATTTTTAGGCTTAGCTCGCGCAGGGGTGAGTAAAAGGTTACGCGCAGTTCTCTTTGCGTGTGTAGGTGCCAGAGTATGATGAAGGCGTGTGGTTAAGTTCACTAAGCTTTTCTTAACACTAAACTTTTTAGCAGTATTAAAGTAAATCTTCTCACTCATCTTGTAGTCCTTGTTATGCCAGTCTCTTACATTCCAAAAGCGAACGACCGTGCTATTTTAAATTAAATAATAAGCTAAGCAGTTATCCACTTAGCTTAGTTTTACTTCCAGTCCGCCATCAGACGCTTAACGCCCAGCCAGAAGTGTTGTTGACTTGCCTGCTCACCGCGTATGGAGTAAAAAAGATGCGCACTTAAATACAAACCATACAGCTCATAGATTGCTTGCTTTGGGTCTAAATCGTGACGAAACTCACCATTTTCTACCCCTTTTGCTACCTGAATCGTTAAGTATTCAATCCAAGTTGCAATGGTCTTTTTTAGCACCTGTTGAGTGGGTGACGCTTCGCTGCCCGTTTCTTTCCATGCATCAAGAAACATACAGCTACCCTGAAAAGAGTGATTCCAGCCTAGCCAGTTATCGAGTAACTGAGTCAGTTTATCCTCGATGCTGATTGACGTCCTCTCCCGAGCAGGTGCAATAACACGCTGAGTAAAAATCAAATTGGCATGCTCCAACACCGCTATTTGCAGATTATCTTTGGAGTTAAAATGGGCAAACAAGCCACTTTTCGACATCCCGCATTGCTTTGCTAGCTCCCCGATAGTGAGACTCTCAAGACCATTCTCACTCGCCAGTTCAAATGCCTTACTTAAGATATTCTCTCGGGTAATTCTGCCTTTACTCATACCGCTCTCTCATTGCTGTTAGCACTATTTTTAGCACACTCGTACTTTTTTGCAAGGATCGAAAAGGATTGAGTGAAAATTAATGTTGTAGGGAAAAGTTTCATTAGAACTATGTCCACCAAGTTGAAACTCTGATGAGATTCGGTCACAACATGAGGCCTTAAAGCTTGAGCTAATGGCTTTTAGAGCCTCTTAATTTAATGGCGATCCTAGCTCTATGTCTATTGTACCTTAACATTCGTAACAGTCGGCGACTTCCCTTGCTGGCGCGAGGCTCTGTTAAAAGTTACTTCAGTCCCTTCTGTAATTTTGTCCCACCAATTTGCGTTGGTGAGGTCACTTTTAGTGAAGTAAAATTCTTGCCCTTTTTGAATCAGAAAGGCGAAATTACTCCCTTTCTTCGGTGTTTGCTTGATCACCCCTGTGAAATCTACAAGCCGAATATAACAACGATCTTCCTGCTCATTGTGTGTCACCAGATGATTAGACTTGTTTTGTATGAGCTTCTTCAGCGAACTATAGCCATAGCTTCGGGTGTCAAATGCGCTATCCAGTTGCTTTAGCTTTGTACCCAAGTCACCAAGGTAAACACTGCTTTCATCTCCGCACAATTGCCAAAAAGCTTTGAGCAGCAGTTCATCTAATGCCGAGTCTTCACATTCGTCGTTGAAACTCTCCTCACTGTTATCCTGAGCGAGGTTTTCCACATAAATAAAATCATGGCAGGCATTTCTGAAGTGAACAGGGGTATTTGAGCGACCGATAGCCATAACATGCAAACCTTTCTCGCGAATTCGCTGAGCAAGCCCACCGAACCCCCCATCGCTACTCACTATACAGAGGGCGTTAATCCGGTCGTTGGTGCAAATAAGCTCTATAGCATCCATAATCAGTGCATGATCAGCCGCATCTTTGGCAATGTGAAACTGCTGCTTCGGAGCAGAACCCGTTTCCAACATGATTTCTTTCCAGCCTTTATGATTCGGCAATGTCCAATCGGCATAAACCCATTTGATTGCAATGCTACCTTTACTGCTCACTTCATTGAGCACCTCATAGTACTTTTTAGGGTGTGCGTTTTCTCCGTCAACGAGAATCGCGAAATTCAGATTTTTGTCCATGCTCTAAATCCTTTAGTAAATCATGCGCACAGTGTTTAAGGTGTAGCCCATGTTCATTAACTCTTCGGTCCACTCATCCACTGTCGATTTGTTAATTTTTGGCTCTAAATGCGTAATAAGATCATCTAGGTGAGTAAACTGAGTTAGCTGATAGAAACATCTTCCATTATGTTGGTCGAATCTCCCTTCAACCAAAGCAAGTTTGTTTGAGTGCAAACGAAAGAGATCAAACGTTGAACCAAAATCTTTATACTCACCAGAGGCACAAATCGGCTGATGCTTTCCCTGAGAAAGATCGTAGAAATCTTCATCATCAGGGGCTTGCTGATGATTTAATAAGAACTTCCCGCAAAGCTGGACCTTTTCTTCAACGTAGCTAAATTTGAGGTCTTTCGCGTATTGGCAAAACAGCTCAGTAAAACTGGCATCGACACTTCTTGTCTCAGGTTCGCTGCCCCAGTAATTAGAGCTTTTAACAGGTATTGAGAACTGATAACGCTGCTCTTGTTCGAATAATAGTGAACATAGCCTTTCCACTTCGTCTGAGCCAACAGTTAAATCGAGAACGCCTTTAGATATAAGCAGGGCATCTTCAACATGCTGGTACTTATTTAGCGGGCTTTTTTCCTTAAGGGTATCGGCTTCTTTTTGTTCGGCTTCTTGTTGAAATAACTCTAGCTCTTTAGTTTTTTCGTCCCTTTTCAGCCTCAAGTCGGCTATTGGTATCTCGATTTCCTCTTGACCAAAGAAAGATGAAACCTGTTCACTCAACCGCTCGAGCTGCTTGTTGTATCTATTCGTCAGCTGCACCGACTCCAGTTGGCGTTCAAATAGAATCTGCCTACTATCTTCATCTAGCGCAGCGTACCCAGGCTTACTGGTGAGTAGTGTTTCAACATCAGACGCATATCGCTCTTCTTCGCGCTGGTTTTCTTCTGCTTCTTGCTCTGCCTGTGGGATTAGAGTCTCTAGCTCTGATATAAAGTCATTGATCCGTTCGAGCTGCCCTTTTATCTCTTGCTCTCTTTGCTCAAACTCTTCTCTAACCTTTTGTTGAATGTTTTCCCATAGGTGTTGCTTTAATTGACTGGTGTCTACCCTCAAATGTTTAGCCAGCATCTTAACCTCCCAATCTTCACTAAGAACGTGCTCAGCGGAAGTCGCAATGTCGAAAATATAAAACTCATTACCAGGTGCTCTGGCAGAGAGTTTTCGAGTTAGCTTCTCAATTTGAGCATGAGATGCTCTTCCTTCCCCGTTTTCCCAACCCGAGACAGTTGGTTGGGAAACCCCACATAGTTCAGCTATCTGAGACTGTTTAAACCCGTGTTCATCTGCAAGTAACATCACCTCCTGTGTGAAGGGATGTCTGCAATCCTGCAACATTAGAGGAAACAACATACGCTCTAATCCATAGGTATTCAGCGTTTGGTTAAGCGCTTGTTTAAGAGCTAATTTATTGATTTTTGAAACATTTTTGTCAATACCACCTATCTTCTTTTCAACTGCATTGGTTTTATTCTTTAACTGCTCTTTGTTTGTCATAATTCACACCATTGTAACGTGTTGTTTTATATAGACTTTTACATAATAAACAAATTACTTCAAGTTCTCACAAGAAAATAAAGTGCCTATAAAAAATACATAAATAGGTTATTTTAAATAATATCTATTTGTGTGATTTAGGTTGTTATAAACGGAGAGATTTCACCAGAGGCAAGTAAGATTCCCTAGAACGAGACTCCAATACTATTGTAGGATGGTAGGCATACTTAAAGCTGTAACATCTAGTTATATAAAAGCTATAAATAGTTTATTTTTCTCAAAGCAATCAAATGGCTGGGCCCAGATCCTGCCGTTTGCCGCTCACTATTTTTTGCATGTCAAAGTTAACTAAAAGTATTTTTGGTTCACAACACGTTTCGGGGCGTAAACGTGCTAGCGTTGAGCACGCAAACTAAGGCTCAATACTGGCATGTATAAACGTAGTGAGTGACTTTTGTCCCACTGCATACGGAAGTAAGCCTTCTAAGGTTGTAAACGTCGTCAATTTTCATACGCATTGAGCGCTTTCAACAGCAAAGGTTTAACGACTGGGTAGATTTGATTTAAACGCAACTGGTAGAAATCAAACGCTTCTTTCCAAGACTCTTCGTTCTGCCAATTAAGAGTGATTGTAGGTAGTGAGATTTTGAACTTATCTGGAACAAATTCAGCGCCCTCAGGCAAGAGTGGCATTAGTGATTCCCGCCTATCCAACAGGTACTCAAACAAGTATTGCCCAAGTGCGTCATTTCTGAATCTCACAAAGACACCCACCTCATTGGGTTTAGAGCGGTAAGCTGTTATCCAACTATTGTGTACCCTTGGTGGTAACTCGAACCATAAGTGCCCCTGAGTCGAGGGAGTTGGTAACCTAACACTCGTATCTTCAAGCTCAAGATAATCAAGCAATGCACACCAATACTCATAGGATTGACCCGAGCCCCTATTGATGGCTGACTCATTTTGTTCGTTGGTCAATTCCAGTTTCTCAGTAATTTCACTACTGACTTGATTAATCGAAATCACTCGGCGCTCAGTAATTTCAGTTTTGTGCATCACTTGAGGATTCACGAGTAGTTGTTCACCCGGCATGTGGAAGATCTGCACCTCAACCATTGCAAAGGAAAACTCCATTGATGCATAGGTATTAAGAAAGTCCTTTATCTCAAAAGCCCCCTCTCGAATACCATCACCCACTACCAATAACAAGAAACGGCCTTTTGAGAGGTTTCTCTGAACCGTATCAATGAATGAGGCTTCTAGTACTTCATTGCCACCCGCCTTCACTAATTCAAAAAGCGACAGACCACCATTAACTGCACAAACCTTAGTATCAAGTTCGTCGTAGCTCCAACTCATCAAGTCTTTAGCATAATCGAGTATCTGCCCAATCACTTCTCTACGAGATTGAGGATTTCGGTAGAGTTTGGTTTCCGCGATGACCAATCGGCCTGATGGCGTTACATAGATACAGTCGACTCGACCTGATTTAGTGGCAAGCTCCATGCAAACTGGTACCGCACCGGTATAGTCAGCATCAATCTCATAAAAGGGTAATAGGTCAGCGTTAGCAAAAATAAGTTGCTGTAACCACTTCTCATCATAAATACCCGTTGCCTGCAACTCGACTCTTTGAAGCCTCTGAACGCTGCTTTCGGGGGATACGATCACTGGACCATTGCTCATGAAAGAACTCCTTTGCTAAAAACGCTGAGGATATCAAACCGTAAGATTAGCCCACCTCATTACTTTACGGTGGTCACGAAGTCTCACTTTCATTGAGAACCCGTGTTTCACTTATTGAGCCACCTCGCAAATCATCGCTGAATATCGCCGTTACAGTACAACAACTTGATTTAGGTTGCGTCATTAACACTGGTTTGCTGGTATACGTTCGCTACTTTCAGCTAATTTTTTGTCGTTATGGTAAGTAAGAAAATTCAAAGTATTGAACTCGGTCGGGTGATCGCTATTTTGGCGATTGCCGCCATGCATTGTCAGATGTTTTTAACCTATTGGCAGTTCGATGAAACCCCTTGGGTAGGATATGTGTTTAATCAGTCTACTCGTTTCGCTGTGCCACTGTTTTTCCTTATATCTGGTTACTTGATCCAACCCAAGCTAGTGGCAACACCGCTAGAAACATTACAACGTTATGCCTCCCCGCTTTTGCGTGTATTCATTGTCTGGAGTGTTATCACTTTAGTGATGCCTTTTAATCTAGGTACAGTGGCAGAATCTGGGTATCTGGCCGAGCGTCAAGGGTACTGGGGCTATCTGGCACAATCACCTCTTAACTCCCTGCTTGAAGGCGGCCTCGTTCACCTGTGGTTTATTCCAGCATTAATCTGTGCTGCGGCCATTGCGGCATTACTGGCTAAGTTCAACAAGCTGGCACTGTTTATCCCTATCGGTGCCGCTTTATACCTTTACGGAGTGCTGGCGGGCAGTTACCAAACGGTGACTGAACTACCGACTCCCTTTTTCACTCGTAATGGGCCGTTTTTTAGCACCTTGTTGTTTGCGATCGGCTTTGAGATACGTCAGCGCGGTCTGTCGATGACAGCCAAGCAGGCTTTGCTGCTTGCATTTACCGGTATGGCGTTACATTTTTTCGAGGCTTGGCAGCTCACTCGTGTTGACCAGCCCTTTAACGCGAATGACTACCTGTTCGGTACCTTCGTTTGGGGAACAGGCTGCTTTATGTGGCTATTAGCGAAGCCAAACTTTGGGGCGGGACGCTGGCTAACTGCTCAGTCAAACTCCGTGTTACCACTCTATGTTGCGCACCTGCCGATGATCATCGTGATGATGAATATCGCGGGTATGCTGTCATTAACAGGGTTTGCAAAAGATATGCTGTTGCTATTTGGCGCAACAGTCCTGACATTCTTATTGGTAAAAGGGTTGGAGAGAACACCTCTCTACCGTTTTTTATTCAGATAACTCCCCAACAAAAAAGCGATGGTGATGACCATCGCTTTTCGTTTGCTGCACCGGCGGCTAAAGCACTACCACATTTTGTCGAAAGGTAAGTGAATGATATTGAACACAATCAGTGCTGCCATCGCCAGAAACGTCAATTTCATTCCGCCAATACGTCCTTTTAGCCTATCCGCTAATATCCCTTTGGCATGCATCACTCGACCTACTACAAATACCACGCCACATAAGTGAATCAGCCATACACTTGCACCATTGTATTCTAGCGTCGCCATCATGATCAGCGTAATGGGGATATAA
The DNA here is from genome assembly GCF_050113875.1 of Vibrio sp. TRT 1302. Lineage (NCBI taxonomy): Bacteria > Pseudomonadati > Pseudomonadota > Gammaproteobacteria > Vibrionales > Vibrionaceae > Vibrio > Vibrio sp. TRT 1302. Next base: position 366,475 of record NZ_JBNJOF010000003.1, read on the forward strand.
TCGACGGCATTGCTATGGGCACTGCGCGCAATGGTGAGCGCATCAACACCACCATCAGAGTACTTTACCTGTGCTTTGCGCCGTTGCTTGATGACCTGAATCGATAGCCAAATCATCAATGATGCGAGAATCGCTGCGTACAACGCTGTAATCATAAGTTCTCTCCTTGAGCTTGAAATTGAGTTGCGCATTGCTCGTCTGCACAGCATTCATCTTGGAGGAATCCAATGACATCTTCGAGACATTTGTAGTCTGTCACACAGTAAAGTGTTCGTCCTTCACGGCGTTGACTAATTAATCCTACTGACGCCAAACTCGAAATATGGTGAGACAGAGTCGACCCTGGTATCGCCAATTTCTCTTGCAATGCACCCACGGCAATGCCTTGGTAGCCAGCTTTTACAACACATTTATAGATGGATAGACGCACCGGATGACCGAGTTCTTTAAGCGCCTTCGCAGCCATTTCAAGATCCATGGAAGACTCCAATAAAAAAACAGACATTTCCAAAATAATCGAACTATTGATGAATAGCAATCATTGATCGTTCATTGCCCCTCATTTGTATAACCAAGGTCGCGATTGGTTCATTGATCTATGGATTCATCCCTACTGAGCTGATCGCGCACTACGCTGGCGCAGGTCAATGGTATGCGATCCCTGTTGCTGCCATCATTGGCATTCCACTCTATATTCGTGCAGAGGCTGTGATCCCTCTAAGTGCAGCGTTGGTTCAAAAGGGGATGGCGTTAATTATCGGTAGTGCTGGGGCGAGTTTGACAGAAGTTATCTTGCTAAAATCTATCTTCAAAAATCAAATGATTGCCGCTTTCCTGACTGTGATTCTGGGTATGGCAATTGGCGCAGGCTTCTTGTATAGCTTCATCTTTGGCTAGCTATCACTTGCAAAAAAGGCAGCCTTGGCTGCCTTTTTGAGGATAACGATGGAAACTAAAGCGCCATCTTTTTAACCATGCCCGCTTCAGCGTGACCGGCGATATTACAGGCTAGCTCTACATTGCTATCGCCATGGAAATGCCATAGCAGTTGCTTGGCTTTACCCGGCTCAACGGTCACTGAGTTTCCTGAGTCGTGCATATGACCTGCACTCATGGTTTTCATCATTTCACGGTGCTTCAGTTGCTCCTGTTCCGAGCCAATAGTGAACTCATGATTAATTTTGCCGGTGTTTAGCACAACAAACTGTACCACGTCGTTTGGCTCAATTTTCACGTCTTGTTTAAAGCGAATTTTCATATCATCACTTAAAAGCACGTGAACCACTTTGTCAGGTTTTGCGCCTTCTGCTGGCATGCCGACATCCGACATTCCTTCCATATTCATCATCATAGAGTGGTCCATTTTCGAAGCGCCCATCTCACCATGATTCATATGAGCGTGATCAACATTTGCCTGTGCGCCCATCGCAGTAACGCTTAACATGATTGATAGTAGTGTCTTTTTCATTGTTCTTTCCTTAATTTCTAGTTTAGTTCAGCCTCAGAACATCCAGAGGCTGATCACGTCGTAGGGTTATTGTTTATTGGGTTGAGCAGCCACTTCTCGCTGCTTCCACAATTTAAAAATCGCTGGTAACACCAACAGAGTAAGCAGTAGTGCTGACGCCATACCACCGATCATCGGTGCGGCAATACGTTGCATCACTTCTGACCCCGTTCCTTGGCCGTACATAATCGGTATCAAGCCAATAATGACGGTCAGTACGGTCATCATTACAGGACGGACGCGGAGTCCCGCACCTTGGCGAATGGCGTTAGTGAGATCTTCCATTTGCAGTGGCTGTTGCTTATCCGAGGCGGCTAGTTTGGTGTAATGCCATGCCTGATTGAGGTAAACCAACATGATGACCCCAATCTCGACCGCGACACCGGCCAAGGCAATAAATCCAACCCCTACTGCTATCGAGAAGTTGTAGCCAAGGTAGTGCATCAGCCATAAGCCACCGACCATCGCAAGTGGCAAAGTCATCATGATGATCAGCACTTCGCCAATACGACGGAAGCTGAAGTAGAGCAGCAGCATGATGATGGCGATGGTGATTGGAACCACAACGCCCAAACGTTCTTTAGCGCGTTCCATGTATTCGTACTGTCCCGACCAAACCAGCGAGTAACCCGCAGGGAGCACAAGCTGCTCAGCCACCGCCTGTTGTGCATCGGCAACATAAGAGCCCAGATCTCGGCCATCAATATCAACAAATACCCAACCATTTGGACGTGCGTTTTCGGTCTTGATCATCGGAGGGCCGTCTTCGTAACGAATATCAGCAACATCCGCCAGTGCGATACGAGCGCCATTCGGCGTCACCAGAGGCAGGTTCTGCAATTTGACCACTGAATCACGGTAGTCTTGAGGATAACGAACGTTGATTGGATAGCGCTCTAACCCTTCAATGGTTTCTCCTACATTCATGCCACCGACTGCTGTGGAAACCACCTGCTGTACATCTTTGATACTTAGGCCATAACGGGCAGCCGCTCTGCGCTTGATATCAATGGTGACATAGCGACCACCAGCAACACGCTCAGCATAGACAGAGGCCGTCCCCGTCACCTGATTTAAGATAGGCTCTAACTGAGCACCAATTTTCTCAATTTCACTCAATTGTGGACCTGAGATCTTGATACCAATCGGAGTCTTAATCCCGGTCGCCAGCATGTCGATACGTGTTTTGATCGGCATAACCCATGCGTTAGTCAAACCAGGGAATTGAACCAGTTGATCAAACTCCCGACGTAGCGATTCCGTTGTGACCCCTTCACGCCATTGATCGCGCGGTTTCAACTGAATCACGGTTTCAATCATGGTGAGAGGTGCTGGGTCAGTCGCAGTGTCCGCTCGACCAATCTTGCCCCATGCAGTTTCCACTTCAGGAACGGTCATGATCAGCTTGTTGGTTTGTTGCAGTAGCTCACGTGCTTTACCTATCGAGATCCCTGGGTAAGTGGTCGGCATGTACATCAAATCTCCCTCATCCAAAGGAGGGATAAACTCACTGCCTAGCTTAGTTGTCGGATAGTAAGCCGATGCCATCAATGCCATTGCCAGCAGCAAAACACTTTTAGGGTACTTTAGGCTGAAGTTAAGCATAGGTTTGTAGAGCGCGATGAGTCCCCTATTGATTGGGTTTTTATCTTCAGGCAGCACTTTGCCTCGAATAAAATAGCCCATCAGTACTGGCACTAACGTAATTGCCAGACCTGCTGCCGCAGCCATGGCGTAAGTTTTGGTGAAGGCGAGTGGCGAAAACATCTTGCCTTCCTGACCTTCCAGTGCAAACACAGGCACAAAGCTCAATGTGATAATCAACAATGAGAAGAACAATGGCGCACCCACTTCCTGAGCAGCATCACCAATCACCTGCCAACGATTCTTGTCCGTTAGCGGTGTGCGTTCTATATGTTTGTGCACGTTCTCGATCATGACGATCGCCCCATCAACCATGGCGCCGATGGCAATCGCAATCCCCCCCAGTGACATAATGTTAGCGTTGATGCCTTGCCAATGCATGATGATAAATGCAGATAAGATACCAACCGGTAAGCTCAAGGCGATGACGAGCGACGAACGAATATGGAATAAAAACAGAGCGCAAACTATCGCCACGACGATGAACTCTTCCGCCAGTTTCTTCCACAAGTTTTCGACCGCCGAATCGATCAGTGTTGAACGGTCATAAGTCGCAACAATCTCAACCCCTTCCGGTAAGCTTCGCTGTAGTTCATTAAGCTTGTCTTTGACGTTCGCAATCACCTGACTGGCGTTCTCACCAAAGCGCATCACGATCACGCCACCAACCGCTTCACCTTCACCGTTCAGTTCAGATATACCACGACGCATTTGCGGCCCGATGTTGATGTCGGCAATATCACCAAGCAGCAACGGGGTACCTTTTTTGGTCACTTTTAGTGGCAGTGCCTGAATATCTTCTATGCTCGATAGATAACCTGTGGTGCGAACCATATGCTCAGCTTCGGCCACTTCAACCACTGATGCGCCCGTCTCTTGGTTACCATTTTGAATCGCCATATTGACTTGTTGCAGGGTGAGGTCGTAGGCACGCAGCTTGGCAGGGTCAATTTGCACCTGATACTGCTTGACCATACCGCCAACGGTAGCGACTTCAGATACACCCGCTACGGTTTGCAGCTCATATTTGAGGAACCAGTCCTGCAAACTACGAAGTTGCGCTAAATCGTGCTGGCCTGTTTTATCCTGTAAAACGTAGCTGTAGACCCAGCCAACCCCTGTCGCATCTGGACCTAACGTCGGCTTGGCACTGGCAGGCAAATTAGGAGCAACTTGACTCAAGTACTCTAAAACTCGCGAACGTGCCCAGTACATGTCGGTATCATCGTTAAAGATGATGTAAACATACGAGTCACCGAAAAATGAGTAACCGCGTACCGTTTCCGCGCCCGGCACAGCCAGCATAGCTGTCGTTAAGGGATAGGTAACTTGATCTTCAACCACTTGTGGAGCCTGTCCCGGATAGCTGGTCTTAATGATCACCTGCACATCAGAGAGATCTGGAATCGCATCCACTGGCGTATTTTTTACACTGTAAAGACCCGCAAAGATCAGTGCGGCAGTCGCCAGTAATACCAGTAAACGATTACTGATCGACCAACGGATAATGGCACCAATCATAATGCCTCCTTAGCACGAACCAGTTGCTTCAATTGATAATCGGTGCCTTGTTTAGCCACTAGAAATCGAACTTTCTCACCTTCCTCAAAACCAGAAAGGTCCACTTCATCTCCAACAGAAAAATTCATTTCACCCGCTTGCCAGCTCCACTCGGCGACAGGAAGATGTTTTAGAGTGATCATATTAAAATCGGCCATCAGCATCGATATATCACCACTCATCCAAACTTCAGCCGCAACAAGGCCATCGCCAATCTTGTAGTCGACGATCTGATATTTGCCTTCGGGCGTCTTTTGCATTGCAAACTCCAACGCCTGCCCTTGCGCCAGCGCATCCATGTCAACGCCTTCCGCAAGATCAAAGTTCATCACCATGCCCGGCCAATTCCATTCAGGAACAGGTTGATGGCTGATCGTTAACATTCGGTGCTGTGCCATAACATCCGTTATTTCACCTTGCGCCCAAACCGTTTCAGCGGGCGCTTCTACACCATTGATTCTTGACAGATCCGCACTTTGACTTGATTCAGAATCAAGCAGGAAGTGAGCCGAGGTGACGATCGCTTGCCCTTGTTCAAGCCCTTTAAGCACTTCGACTTTATCGCCAGCTTCACGACCGACTTCGATACGTGCAGAGCGATATTTTCCTTCACCTTCAGCCAGCACCACACGAGCCATGCCTCCAGAGCGGATTACCGATGAGCGAGGAATGGTCAGCACTTTTTCGCTACTTACGGGTTTAAGAGCAACATTGGCAAACATATTCGGTTTCAGTTCCCCGTGAGGATTTGGGAACTTCAGACGCACGCGCAGCGTTCGCGTATTAGGGTCAAGGATCGGATAGACATAGTCGACCTCACCCTGCCACTCACCACCAGGGATGGCATCAAGCGTCATCGACGCACTGCTGCCCTGCTTTATCCAGTGAGCCTGTCTCTCAAACACTTCAGCATCGACCCAAACCTCTTTCAGCGGTCCAGCACTAATGACTGCTTGAGCCGGAGATAGGTAGCCACCTTCACGAATATTCAGGCTAGCAATGACACCATCCGCTGGCGCTTTAATTTCGATGGTCTGCTGAGCCTGACCACGACGCACGATGTCACTGATTTGCGCCCTATCGACCCCAAGGGTGACTAATCGCTCGGTCGCCCCTTTAATCATGCCCTTACGTTGAGTCTGATGGGCACTGAGTAACTCTTCTTGTGCTTTGATCAGTTCAGGAGAGTAAAGAGAAAACAGCACACTGCCTTTTTCAACTTTTTCACCGACCGCGTTGATATAGAGTTTTTCAACCCAGCCAGACACGCGTACGTTGGTCTGCCATAGGTTACTTTCATCAAAGGCGATATAACCAACCGTTTCAATACGAGGCGCAAGTTCTGCAAGTTCTACTTGTGCGGTTTTCACGCCTAGATTGTTCTCCACCGAGGGATCGATAGTAACGGTACCAGGCTGGCTTGCTCCGCCATTCTGGTCTTCTGCATAAACAGGGATAAGATCCATCCCCATCGGTGACTTACCCGGTTTATCACGCTTGTAGTTTGGGTCCATCGGCGCAACCCAGTACAGAGGCTCACTGTTCGAGACAGATTCTGAAGCTTGCGCCACACTCATATCATGGTTTGCACTCGGCAAATACATGCTGGCCGCAAAGCCCAATACGCCACCCACTACTAAAGCCACGCTGGCTACTTTAAATGTCGTCATCTTCTGTTCCTTTAATTTTGAATGCGCTGAGCCGGAGGCGTAATCTGATATTCAAACCCTCCCAATAAGGCGGCCAACTGGCTGCTCACCCTATTCCAATCTGTCATTAACCGTTCTAGTTCAAGCTGCAATGCCAACTCATCGGTCGTCGCAGAGATAACATCACTGAACTGTGCGGTATTATTTTGATAGCCACGTTCAACCGCCTCAGTACGAGAAGAAGCTTGAGGAATTAAGCTGGATTGGTATCGTTCGATCCGTTCGTTTAAGTTAGAACGGTCATTGAGCAAGGCATTCGCTTGTGCATTCATTTGCGCTAACAGGGTATCTTTCTGAGATAACGCCGCCCCAACCTGATACTGAGCCGCGGCGAGGTTGTTGTCCTGACGGTTGCCAGTAAACAGAGGAATATCCATCGTCAGGTAAGCACTGACAAGATCCGAAGCTGGCTGTCCGTTCATACCGTTGGCCTGTCGATAGGCGTACATCACTTCAACGCCAAACTGTGGCGTATAAGCCTGCTCTGCCATCTCTACCTGAGTCTGATTAACTGACACATTCAGTTCGGCCATCTTGATCATCGGATGCTGATTGAGCAGCGGATACAGATGGTTTGACTGACCAGCCTGATCGAGTTTGCTATCTAACATCGCCCAGTTGAGTTGATTACTTGCCTTGAGGGAAGAGGCGCTATCGAGCCACTGAGACCCGAGCCACTCCGAAAGCTGAGCCACAATTCGACTCTGTTGCTGGCGGTTGGCCTGTAGTTTCTCATCGAGCTTATTGACTTGAAGTTGCGCATTGAGCAAGTCTTGAGCTTCACTTTTGCCAATTGAATAATTGGTCTGAAGATATTGCTCCATCTCGACCATCAGACGACGATTTTCATCCAGTAGTCGCTGTGCGTGTTGCAAATAGCCCAATTCTAGCCATAGCTGAGTCATCTGATTGGCGACTTCACGTTCTCTGACTTCTATTTGCGCCGTCAGACCATCCGCTTGCTGGTTGGCTTGCTTTTGCTTGAGCTCTAGCGTTGACCCGCGCTCAAACTGCTGCATCAAACCAACAGAGATGTTGGTCATAGGATCTTTATCGAACTGAAAGCTATCAACGGGTAAGCCACCCACGCCGACTTTCAACTTGGGATCCATCAAAGTGGCACTGGCTATGCCATTTGCACGCATTGCTTGTGCCTTGGCGGAAAACTCGGTGCGGTTTCCATCTTGGGATAACGCCGCCTCAATCAGAGACGTCAGTTGTTTAGTTGCGACCTCTCTTTGACCCGCTTCATTTCCATTTTGATGAGCGAAAGCAAACGCAGGCAAAGTCGCCAAACTCGCACTGACTACCAGCGCGACGAATCTTGGTTCTAAATTCACAATAATTACTCATTGTTTGAAGACACAATTGAAACTCCTGAACAGGCTGAAAATACAGTCAGTACCAAGAGAAAAGAGTTGTAATTTAAGAACTAAGCGGAAGGTGGACGCAGGAAGCTTTGTGGACGCATGATCTTGTCACCAATGGTAAGCGGATAATGCAAAGCTAGCGAATAGGTAATATCACTCAGAGACTGAGTATGCTGGATAGGGTAGAAGGTCGTCGAACAAGCAGAAACACAACAGCGATGCGGGCCATCATCTGAGCTAGAACAACTTACCGTATTTGTTGATGGTTGCTTATCGATTGAGTGTGAACTTCGAAGTTCCTCAACCAAAGAGTGACAATCCGTATTGTTTGTCTGTAAAGATTCAGGCTGGTCAGTGGCATGTTGCTGATGCGACATCTGCGTACTGGAGTCCATAGCAGACATCATCGAAACCATCGACGGAGAACTGGCGGCATAACTCGACATCAACATTGCAACAATGCTGAAAATCACAATCATTAATGATTTAAGTGGATGAGTCATGGCGTACCTTTATCTATGAACTTTGGATGTTAATCCTTACCCCTAGGTAAAGGTCAAGAGCTTATGGCAAGAAAAAAGGATTGGTGCAGCACCAATCCTCTCTAAATTCGTCGACGATTACTCGTAATCTGAAGCGTATGTCTCTTCATAAGTATGTGAGTAAAGTTCGAACAAGTTACCAAACGGGTCTTCTAGGTAGACCATTTTTGCTGGCTTGCTGTCGTCTTCTGGATGGTAGCGCATCACATCCATACGTACCTTACCACCAAATTTCTCAACTTTTTCCATCACACCTTCGAAGTCATCTGTTTGTAGACAGAAGTGGAAGATACCCAAGCGCGAGAAATCAACCTCATGACGTTCCTGACGCTCTTTCATTTCAAATAGTTCCACGCCGATGCCATCAGTTGTCACTAAGTGGGCGATGTTAAAACCTTTAAAGCCTTCACCGAATACTGCGATACACATGCGACCAATCGCCGTCTCGCGTTCTTCAACAACTTTAGTATTGTTCATCACAATGTTAAGACCTAGAGCTTGAGTGTAGAACTCAACCGCTTGATCCATATCGCCAACCATGATGCCCACGTGATTCATTTTCATAATCTGCTCCAAATACATTTCATTTGTTTGTTTCGATGAGGAGAGTATATGGAGCGCAGAGAATTATTTGAAATTATCATTAATTATAAAAATAATAACGAAAATTTATATTCAATTCTCTACAACTTGGCTAATGAGTCGTACTCATCCGCCTAGAAAGCAGCTTATTGACTGCCCAGTCAAATCGGGGAACAACAGCGTAAACCGCCGCAACGAATACAATAGAGCCGACTAAATCGATAGGCCTATGCATACCTAACCACAATCGACTATAGGCAACAGCCACAGCCCAACAACCTAGTAAAGCCGCAAGTGTGTAGCGTTTATTGCTAACAAAGATACCACCAAAAAACGCTAAGCAAATCGACGCAAAAATCGTGTGTCCTGATGGAAATGAGTAGTCTTTTTCGCCCTGCCAGTGACGGGTTCTCCACTCGGTGACTTGTTGCGAAATTTCATCTATCACTTGAGATTTTTGCAAGGAGTCTAGTTTGTAGAAGTGTTCTGGTTTGGGGATCAGCAACTGATGCGCGAGCAACTCGGTGTATGGGCGTGGGCTTTCGGTCATATGCTTTAAGCCCGTTTTAGCAGCAAAACCAATCACCAAAATAATCGCTAGTTGCACCATTTTATTAATGAATTCTGGATGGTTGCCTATTATTCGCCAAGTGATGAACACCAAAAGCGATAGTGAAAACAAAAAACCTGAAGAACCCGCAGAATCAGTCAATACAGTGAAAACTATCCCAGTAAAGTCATTCACTTCACTGAGTAGATCAATATGACTCACAATTAACGACATCGGCGCGATAACCAGCAAAAATGCCACAAGCAGCACCAGACCATCACGCTTATTTTTCAACAGATTTTTCACGATATAGATTCACAGCAGCACAAGAGGAGAAGGAATAGTAGTTTACTTCACTGGCAGAAATTATCAGTTCAATGTCAAATTGGTGAAAGTTAACTCACCTCCACCAATCCGATCACGCTTTGGGACTTTATCACTCATGCCGCTACCGAACATTGACATGACCACAGAAGAAATGGTTTACAGGGCCATGTCCTTGCCCCACTTTGAGCTGATCTGCGTGAGAGATGGCTTGAGAGATATATTGTTTGCCGAGATACACCGCTTTATGTAGGCGATGACCCTGAGCCAAATAAGAGGCAATCGCCGATGAGAGAGTACACCCCGTGCCATGGGTATTTTTGGTTTCTATTCGCTTGGCGCTCAACAATTCGCTGCTGTTTTGCTCAATCAACAGATCGCTACTCTTATCCGTTTTATCCAAGTGACCACCTTTAAGTAATACCGCTTTAGCGCCTAGCGCTTTGAGTGCATCGATCGTCTCTGTCATCTGGCTTTCATTGTGAGGAACATCCCTCCCAATCAAAGCGGCACATTCAGGCAGATTCGGGGTAATCAAGTCCGCTAAAGGAAGAAGCTGCTGTTTCAATGTTTCGACCGCCGATTGGGCTAATAACGGGTCACCACTGGTTGCAACCATGACCGGATCCACCACTAAATACTTGGGTTGATACTGACGAATTTTACTCGCGACCATAGCGATAATATCAGCGTCCGCAAGCATTCCGACTTTGACAGCAACCACATTAAGATCGGAGAAAACAGCGTCGAGTTGACTCTCAATATGTTCGACAGGGATAGGATGAATGGCACTAACACCGAGTGTATTTTGCGAAGTGACTGCCGTAATGACTGAACAGGCGTAACTGCCTGTCGCGGATATCGCCTTAATGTCGGCTTGGATACCAGCACCACCACCGCTATCTGAGCCGGCAATAGTGAGTACAATAGGTGGTGTGTCTTGAGAGTGTGGCATTTTGGCTCCTACAACAAGACGTACAAGAACCTATGGCGATGAGCAGAGAGAGCTCTATGAGCCGATTTCTCCATCGAATGCCAGTATGACGACCGAACGGTCGATATACATATAGTTCCCTACGCCAGTGCTAACTGAATCAGGTTCAACGGGTCTCGCTTCGCGATCTCAGCCTTAATCCTATTGGGCAGGCTCCCCGACTATTGGTCACAAATCATAACAATAAACTTTCACCGATTACATCAATTATTTATCCGTCAGATGGAGGGGGCTTCCATTGTGAACTATAGTAATTTAGCTCACGGGAATAAGGAGAGAATTATGAGCCAGGAGGCACTACTATCTCGTTTGAACGAGCTGCCAAGGATTCAAAAAGTTCTTCAAGAACTGCTAGACATGGTGACCAAAGACGACGTCGACTTCAGACTTCTTGCCAATAAAATTGCCACCGATCAGGTCTTGAGCGCGCGCTTACTCAGATTAGCCAACTCTGCACATTTTGGCGGTAACAAAACGATCTCCTCAGTTAACGAGGCTCTGGTTCGCGTTGGTACTGCACCGGTGAGGACGTTAGTTGTGGTTTCAGTGCTGTCAGGGGTATTTCCTAAGCTACCAACCTTAGATATCAGTAAATACTGGGAAGAGACGTTTGAGGTATCCATTATTGCCAGCAAGATCGCCAGCGTGACCGATATGGATGGAGACGAAGCTTTTACCACAGGTATCTTACACAATATCGGTGAGTTGATGATCCATGCACTGGTTCCAGAACAGGCCAAAATCATCACTGCTCGGGCAGAAGCCGGAGAAAATGCCATCGCCGTTCAGGAAGAAATTCTTGATATCACTGCGCCAACATTAGGAGCTAAGTTAGCCAAGAGCTGGCACTTCCCAGATGTCATGATTGACGCCATCGCCAATTTTGACCAACCACGCGACGCAGAAATTTCACCTAAAATGGCCACCACCTTACACTTTGCCCGTTCGATTCATCGCGATTGGGACAAGTTAGAAAGTGATGAGGGAAAGAGCCGATATCTGGCCGAGCATCCCGACTCGCGCTTGCTGAATATCTCCACATCATTTGCCTCGACCATAGATCAATTTCGCGGCAATGGAAAAGCGTTAGCGATAGAGCTCAACGCAGCGTAAATCGTACAGCGAGCCTAGGCTCGCCTTCCCCTACCAAAACAATGTGTTATCACCTACACTAGGTTAGATAATTTTTTGTTATGGGCCGTATTAATGCTAAACCCTTCTTGGCTAAAGACATTTGTCACTTTGGTTGATACTGGACACTTCACCAAAACCGCAGAAAAGCTGTTTATGACGCAACCCGGTGTCAGTCAGCATATCAAAAAACTAGAGCACGTCTGCGGACACGCGTTAATCGAAAGACACAACAAAACATTCGTCATCACCGAAGCGGGAAGGACGGTCTATGACTACGCCAACCAACTAGAATCTGAACAAAAAAAGATGTTGAGCTCACTCAGCCAAGACGATCCGTACAGTGGTATGGTGTCTGTCTCTTGTTCGGGTTCACTGGCGTTACTGCTCTACCCTCATCTGCTCAATTTACAATGTAAACACCCTGAGCTTATTCCCCTGCTGGAAGCGGCTCCTCACCACAAAATCCTTGCTGACGTCATCAAGGGTGAGGTCGACATGGGGATTGTGGCAAACGAACCGACTGATCCACGTATTGATTCACACAAGTTTGGTTCTGAGCCGCTATGCCTGATGCTACCTAAAAAAAAGAGCGCCAAAAAACTCGATGAAAAAACGCTTAAAGAGCTCGGACTGATCAGACACCCTGATGCCGAACACTACTTGTCGCTCTATTTTTCACGCTGCGGGGAAAGTCAGCTTGCCGCGATCAATATCAATCACATCCCAACGACGGGATACATCAATCAGCTGAGTCAGATTTTATTGCCTGTCGCGCATGGGCATGGGTTTACTATCTTGCCTAAAAGCGCTCTAGAGGCTTTCCCACTCAAAGACCAAATCGCTGTCTATCAGCCTAAAAGTGAAGTGATTGAAACTCTCTATCTGCTGACTAAACGACACCGACAAATTCCGGCACGCTTTGACACCATTAGGCAAGTCATGAAAAATCAGTTGAATTAGTTGGGAGAGATAAAACGCAAAAAGGAGCCACAGGCTCCTTTTTCACGTGTTTTGTACTTTTCATCATTTATGCTTCGAGAACATCTTCACCAGACATCTCGGAGATCAGCAACAAATCGTCTTCATCGAGTTTCATTCCCAACACAGGGACACCATGTTGAACTATCCAACTGCAGAAGAATACGAATACGCCTAAAGCGACAAGACCAAGTGATAGCATAGCCAAACCTCCTCCGTGGTTATCAAGAAAGTATCGATAACTTGAAGATGTGACTTTTTGAGAAAGATAAAGCAAAAGGCCTACGGAAATACTTAGTTCTATTACGTTTGTCGATTCACTCTTAACGACGGGTTCGTTAAGCCCTGTGTGTCGATTTGGGTTCAGTTTATTCGTATTTACTTTGGGAGTTTACTCGATTCTCTACACCTTTAAGTTACTGAGATACCTTTTCAATATAGTGATACCGTACACGTGAAGCAACTATATTTAGTGGTGAATGAATAGAAGATCACAAATTTTATGCCTACACACGCATAATTATCGCAAACTCGCCTGTAGCAACACAAAAACGGGGCACAAAGCCCCGTTTCAAAACCCAGTTTATGAGTGTTTATGCGCCAATCACGCCACCATCTTCTCGGGTAATCGCCATGATGGTTGAACGCGGTTTAGTGCTACCCCCGCCAGGGAAGTGCGAAGGTGCTCCGTCTTCACCTGGGTGCTGAACACCAACAAACATGGTTTTATAGTCTGCTGAAAAAGTAAGGCCGGTAATCTCACAAGCGACAGGGCCGGTAAGGAAACGACGCACTTCGCCCGTCATAGGATCACCACACAACATTTGGTTGTTACCTTGGCCAGCAAAGTTTCCTTTGTTCGAGTAATTACCGTCAGTTTGGATCCACAAACGACCCGCGCTATCAAAACCAATACCATCAGGACTGTTGAACATGTTATCCGCATTAATGTTGTCACTGCCTGCATACAGGCTACCCTGATGCACTTGTGGATTACCCGCAATCAGGTAGAGATCCCATTCAAAATTGTCACTGATGTGAGAACCGTTCTTTGGCATCCAACGCACAATCTGACCATAGTGGTTTTCTTTACGCGGGTTAGGACCACCTACAGGCTGTCCCTCTTTAACACCACGGTTTTTGTTGTTGGTTAAGGTGCAGAATACATGCTTGTTATCTGGGTGAACCGCGACCCACTCAGGACGATCCATGGTTGTTGCGCCCACTTGAGTTGCCGCACGACGAGCAAAGATCAACACTTCAGCCTGATCCATAAAGCCATTCTGCTTTGTTAGCCCATTTTTACCATGCGTAAGCTCGATCCACTGACCTTTACCGCGCAGCTCTTTATCATCCATCTCGAATTTCGCCACATACAATGTGCCTTCTTCAAGTAGGTTGCGATTCGCTTGGTCATTACCCGGCTGGTATGTGTTCTTAGAGACAAATTTGTACAGGTGCTCACCACGCTCATCATCGCCTAGGTACACCACAACATGACCGCTGTCATCCACTAATAATGCGGCATTTTCATGTTTAAATCGGCCTAAAGCCGTGCGCTTAAGTGGGGTTGATGTGGGGTCATTCGGGTCAATTTCTACTACCCAACCAAAACGGTGAGGTTCATTTGGGTGCTTGGAAACATCAAAACGCTCATCACTATCGTGCCATTGATACTTGCTTGGTGCGGCTTTTACGCCGTAGCGTTTATGGTCAGCGGTAAGATCGGCACTCGCTCTAGTACCAAAGTAGCCATTGAAGTTCTCTTCACAAGTTAGGTATGTTCCCCAAGGCGTTTGACCGTTCGCGCAGTTGTTAAACGTACCCAGAGGCTTCATTCCCGAAGGATCCAGCTCAGTTTTCATTAAATCATGACCAGCCGCAGGCCCGGTTAGCTTCATTTCAGTGTTGGCTGAAATTCTACGGTTTCGCATGCCATTTTTATCCAGCTTCCACTCACCGCCTTTTCGAATGATTTCAAATACCGTAACACCGTGAGCAGCCTGAGCTTTTAACACATCGTCGGCAGTCATGGCTTTACCGCCATGATCAAACAGTAGGTCGTAATTGGTGTATTCATTATTTACCGCGATGACCGCTCGGTCTTCGCTGATAGGAAATAGGCTCATCCCATCCGTGTTATCCCCAAACTGACGCAATTGAGCCATAGAATCTTGCTTACCACTCGGGTCAAACTCAGGGGCATCTGGGAAAATCGGGTCTCCCCACGACAGCAGCGGCGTTGCTTTGTAGCCTTTAGGTACAATAAACGCATCGGCCGTCGAAGCAGGAACTGCTTCGAAGTTGAGCAGTGGACTGTCGTTGTTAGCGGCAAAAGCCTTAGTAATTGGGTTTAGTGAAAGAAATGCACTTGCACTAACGGCTGCGGTACCAGCTAAAAAACGACGACGTGATAAACGCGCTTCGATCATTTGGCTGAATTGAGAATCCTGACTGTCACGATCCCACATTGCTGACTCCTTGCTTGAGTAGTTTTTATCTCTTTGGCGCAGATGGTAGACAGCAAGCATGACAAACAAGTTAAGCTATTGTTTCGTATTGATTAATAAAAATAGACAGAAAGAGTGAATTTACATTTCAACTTCATTAAAGTGCGCTATGGTTCACTTTTGACTGATAAATAGTGTAATACGTACAAAAAAATGTGATCAAAAACCTAGATCTTTTCAGATTTGGTGGCTACATTGTTGATTGTTCATGAGGAACTACATTCACATAAGCTCATTGAGGAGCATGTTTGTTTTTTAAGTGAGGGATTATCATGAAGAAAATGAGAAAAGCACAATTGCATCGCGTACGCATTCAATACTGGAAAGAGTCGAACAAAGACGCGAACAAATCATCTTAATGTGCTAACCCACCGTACTAAGCTGGCTTAACCGCCAGCTTTTGTGTTTTTATCGCTGTGAAAATTAGGCAGCTCTGTGGCTTAAGGGAAACAGTTGAGCTAACTCATGCATGATGCTTTGCGTCTGTTTTGAGTAAAGATGTTTATCTTTATAACCCACCAATTGTACCTGACGCACCTTTCCAGAAATCAGTAACTGACGAATCATACGATTGACCATCTGCACATCCAATGCCGTTCCTTGCTCCAATCTCGAGACTGGGTAGAGGCAAGATAAGTCGATGTTAACCACCACATCATGACAGTGTGCTAAAAAGCTCGCCAACTGATTCTTAACCTGAAAACGATGACTGAAGCTGCATTCTTCACCCGTCATCCAATCACAACCTAAGTCTTCAGCGTATTCTAACAAGCGCTCTGGATGCTGGTTAATATCCACCCCTAGGCAGAACAGACGACACTCATTGTAGCGAGCAAGCGCAAAATGGTATGCACTACCTTGAACTGGCTCTAGTGACGCCTTGAGTTCAAAGTCTCGACCAATATGTACAATGCCAAGCTCTTGTCTGGAGGAATGCAATAGAGGCAGCGAGTGGAGTATGGTTTCACTGTTATTCGTAAACACAACTGGCAACGTCTCAGTACCAAGGTAACGGCTCAACTGATGCTGGTATTTAGTCACTGGCTGAGCAGTAAGGTTGTAGTGCCCACCATTTAACCAGCTAAAACCATCCAGCTCTTCAATCCACTGATAAATCTCCTCCAAGCTTTGATCGGCCATTTCGAAATCCACCAGCTTCATCGGCTTGAGCTTTTCACTAACGGTGAGAAGAGCTAAGCGATGAGACAACATCCCTGTGAGATTTTGATCTTTGTTGCGTCGAAATAGGCCAAACATATGAATTACCTTTCTGGGGGCAATGCCCTCGCTGCTTGAAGTACGTGAAGAATGATCCTCTGTTGATTTAATTGAACTCGATGAGCAGGAGCCATTACTGAAATCGCACCGATCAGTTTGGAGCCTTTCATTACTGGCGCGCTGATACCAGAAACACCAGAGTCAATTTCTGAGGTACTGACGGCATAACCCTGATTGCGGATTTGCTCCAGTTCCAACTTCCACTGTTCGTGGCGTTCTTGTTCCCCAAAATAACGCAAGATTTTTTCACATCGCGTTGCTGGCATGTAAGCCAACATAACTTTGGATGAGGCGCCTCGTAACAGGGGTTGACTTTGACCCTGGACGTAGCTGCAACGAAGCGCCTGCATGCTCTCTTTGCGACTCACACACAATGCTCTGTAACCAACAGGCACCATATAAGCCGCCATCTCACCCGTCTGTTTCTGTAAGCGGTTCAACACTGCGTCAACGACATCTAAGTCGTGTTGACTCGTTTCATAACTGCGCATCAATAGCAGTGCTGCTGGACCGATGATCAAGGTTTTGTCATTTGGACTTTCCTCGATCAGGTTCCACTCTTTTAGCAACTTCAAATGACGGTAAAGACTACTGATCGGTGTGCCTAATTGTTCACTCAACTGTTTGGCTGTGATCGGCTCATCATTGACCGCCACCTGCATTAATAGTTGAAGAACTTTTTCGTTAACCTGTCCGCTATTCTGTTTCATAGAGTTCACGCTATTGTTGTAGCGTTTTCGATTGATAGTGATCAAATTGTATTCTTACTTGGTAGGAATTTATAAACAAAATAATGCTACATTTCTTACTATGTGAGAATGAAACAAACTAAAGGCGATCATTTTCTCAGTGCATTTGTCTAACTTAGGTGTGAATAAAAAGGAGCCTCATAACGGCTCCTTTTACTTGTACGGAATAATATTTGGCTATTTCTGCGTAAGGCTAGCACCATGAGTGGCAATCACCTGTTGGTACCAGAAAAAACTCTTTTTGCGTTTTCGTTCTAAAGTACCGCGTCCATCATCATGCCTATCAACATAGATAAATCCGTATCGCTTGCTCATCTCGGCGGTTGAGTTGGCCACCAAATCAATGGGTCCCCAACTGGTGAATCCCATCAGCTCAACGCCATCTAACATCGCTTCATGAGCCTGAACCAAATGATCATTGAGATAAGCGATTCGATAATCGTCATTGATTTGGCCGTTGTCATCGATTTCATCACGAGCTCCAAGACCATTCTCCACCACAAATAATGGCTTTTGGTAGCGGTCGTACAAAAAGTTAAGCAGTATACGTAGCCCTTTAGGGTCAATGAGCCACCCCCACTGACTTTTCTCAAGGTAAGGATTCGGAACGCTGTCAACGATATTACCCACCTCTTTTTGCTTAGGATCCGCACTCGCGCAGCCGCTGGCGTAATAACTAAATGAGATAAAATCGACACTCGCACTGGCTAACAACTCAAGATCTCCAGGTTGCATCTCAATCTCGATGCCTTGTTCACGGAAATATCTCAACATATAACCTGGGTACTTACCCCGCGTCTGGACATCACCAAAGAATAACCACTTGTTGTTCTCATGCATCGCTGCAATCACATCATCAGGATGACAGGTGTATGGGTAGTTAATCGCGCCAAGCAGCATATTGCCTATCTTGCCATCTGGAATCACCTTGTGGCACAGATTAACGGCTTTCGCGTTAGCCAGTAGTTGGTGGTGTATGGCTTGGTAAATCTGCTGTTCACTGGCCTCTTCGGCCAAGCCAACGCCAGTAAATGGCGCGTGAAGCGACATGTTAATCTCGTTGAACGTCAACCAAAGTTTGACTTTGTCTTTGTAACGTTCAAATACCGTGTGCGCATAACGCTCAAAAAAGGTAATCAATTCGCGGCTAGCCCAACCGCCATAATTTTCGACTAACGCATAGGGCATCTCATAATGAGATAGGGTCACAAACGGCTGAATATTATGCTTAGCCAGTTCATCAAAAATCTTGTCGTAGTAAGCCAACCCCTGCTCATTTGGCTCTAGTTCATCGCCATTTGGATAGATTCGTGTCCACGCAATAGAAAGTCGTAAGCAGTTGAATCCCATCTCATCGAATAGCTCAATATCCTGCGGATAACGATGGTAGAAATCGATCGCAACATCCTTGATTCCTTCACCACGTTGTTCACGACTTTGATGCGGGCTTAATATGCCATTTGGCAACATATCAGAAGTTGATAACCCCTTGTTATCCAAGTCAAAAGCGCCTTCTACCTGATTGGCAGCGATCGCGCCGCCCCAAAGAAAATTGGTCGGGAATGTGGTCATGTTCAGTTCCTAGTCAGTCGTTTATCTGCCCACCATTGTAGACCTAGCCTAGCCAAACAAATGAGGTCGGGATAATTGCTTTATATTTCCTATTTTGTTGGCCTTTTTATGTAAGCTTTTGGCATTTTCGAGATCTTGACGGCACCTTTATCCAACCTCAAGGTTTATGCTTAGATTAGGATATTCACTAGAAGGTCATGTTTATGAACTACAAACATATTCTTGTTGCTCTTGAGCTTACTGAAGAAAGTAAAGTGTTAGTCGATAAAGCGGTCTACTTGGCAAAACTTACTAATGCCGAGGTTTCATTTATCCATATTGACGGCTCTCACGGGGAGATTTACCCAGAAGTTGTCGACCTTCAAACCGAGACGAATCATCCGCCGTTTGGTGAGCACACCATTGAACAAATCCGCTCATTTGAATCGTACAGCTCATTCCCTATTAAGCACATCTTGCTTGGCACAGGGGACCTAGCCGATAAGTTAGCGAATACGATTGAAAATAATAACGTCGATCTCTTGCTCTGTGGTCACCACCACGATTTTTGGAGCAAAATTGTCTCTTACTCCAAACATTTAGTCGATGCATCTCCCGTTGATATCCTTGTGGTACCTATCTAGCCCATTGTTGCTCCGCTCAACGTTGATAACGGGTCTCATAGCGAGACCCGTTTTTCATTTTTATGCGCTTCTAACCGACGCCTGACCACGCTGCATTATGGACAAAAAGTTCCATAGTGATTGGCAAATATCGCTATTTTTCCGTTATTTATCATGACGTAAATTACCCTCATCAAGAGACGCTGACGGCAATTGGCGCCAATTATAGAGAAAGTTAGGAGCCCATATGACTCATCCAATTATCAAAGATTTAGAAACTCGCTACACCGCTAAAAAATATGACGCGACCAAGCGCATTTCAGCGCAGGATATTGAAACCATCAAGCAAGCGATCCACCTATCTGCTTCATCAATCAACTCGCAACCATGGAAATTTATCGTGCTAGAGAGTGATGAAGCAAAACAAAGATTTCACGACACGTTTGCCAATAAGTTTGCGTTTAATCAACCACACGCGAAAGAAGCATCACATACGATTTTGTTTGCCCATAACCCACGTTATACCAAAGAGCAGTACAAAAAAGTTGTCGATGCAGAGGTGACATCAGGTCATTTACCAGCAGAGCGATACAACGACATGCTAAACGGTGCGTTCGGTTTTGCTGAACTGAACACCGATGAGGCTGGCTACAACGGAAATTGGACGAAAGCTCAAACTTACATTGCCCTAGGTAATACCTTACACACACTGGCACGCTTGGGCATTGCTTCGACACCAATGGAAGGGGTTGATGCCGAGCTAATCGGTGACGTATTCAAAGAAGAGCTAGACGGATACGTATGTGATTTTGCACTTGCAATGGGCTACCACAAAGAAGGTGAAGACTATAACCACGGTCTGCCAAAAGCTCGTTTGCCTATTGAAGACGTTATCACCACACTTTAAAGCAACGGAGCGGATACTATGGCGAAACTCACGATCGTTGCCAATATCATTGCTAAACCGCAGTGTATTGAACAGGTAAAGGCTGAGCTGGTTAAGCTAATCGACAAAACACGCATTGAAGAAGGTTGTATCAACTACGATCTTCATCAAGATAACGATAATCCCGCTCACTTTGTGTTCTACGAGAACTGGGAGTCAGCGCAAGCATTGGACAACCATTTAGCCAGTGAGCATATCAAGCACTACTCTGCGGCGGTAGAAGGTGCTGTCGAGAGCTTCACACTAAACCGCATGACTCACATCCAGTGAGCCACACAAAATCACAAGGCTTCCTTTAAGGAAGCCTTTTTGTTTCCACTCATCACGCTGAGACTGTTTCATCTTGGACTCTAAAAATATGCGCAACCTAACACTTTAGGGCTAGTTCATAATAAGCAAATTAATTTGATGATCTGGGTCAATTTGAAGAGAGGATTAATTCATGCAACTTATCTAATATTAGGAAAAATAAATATACTAATTGAGGATACGTCATGACATCAGTTTCGCTAGAGCAGAGTCCGGAGAACACACAACTCAACCGCGAAGGTTTCTCCACGCTGTTCGCTAAAGTAAGTACCAAACTAAAATTGGCGATCTTACTGACCTTCATTGCCTTCTTGGTCTTAGGCTATAAAGGCATATCCGGTATGCAGACATCCGCCAGTTTTATTGAAGAACTGTATAGCCAAGGGATGCAACATACTATAAGAACCAGTCGAGTCATTGATGAACTAAGTAATGCCCGAAGCTCATTGCTGCTCTCATTTCAACATGATCCTTCATCGAACACAGCAGCAATGCATGACCATCCTTTGCAGTTCCATATTGATCAGATTCAGACCTCACTGAAAACCTTGCATCATATTATTGATAACGAACTTTTAAAGTCAGAGCTTGGCGCAGAAGAAAAAACCGTTGTCACTAATCTGGCAAAAGTCATTGACGATATTACCAACCAAGGCTTTGAACCAGCCATTGCCAAATTGAATTCTGGTGATTTTAACGGCTCCAACCTCATCCTTCTGAGTAAGATAAATCCGTTATTTAAAGAGGCTTACAAATTCGCAGAAACCTTTTTCACAATGCAGGTAGACGAAGGTAAAAACAGTTTTAATCAGGCCAATGAAAACACCCGTCACTTTATCGTTGTGGTAAGCGGTATCACACTGATTTCTCTTGTCGTGATCATCGGCCTTTCCACCGTAGTAGTAAAACGCATTAACGCTGCCGTGACCCAGCTAGAGACCTCTTCAGGACGAATTGCCCAAGGGGATCTGACCCAGCGTTTATCTCTGAGTGGAAACGATGAATTTGCTCATATTGCTGACTCCGTCAACAATATCGTGACCAGTTTTCAGCATGTTGTGCAGACCAACCGTGATTCCATCAGTCAATTGGCACGCTCTGCCGAAGAGAGCTCAGCCGTCGCAGTACAGACCAAACAAAATATCCTGACGCAGCAAGCGCAAACCGAGCAAATCGCAACAGCCATCAATGAGTTTACGGCTACGGTTCATGAAGTCGCGCAAAGCGCCTCATTAGCGGCACAGGCTTCTGAACAGGCGGATCAAGCCGCTGAAAGCGGTCAGAAAGTGGTGACGGAAAGTATCGATTTGATTGAAAAACTATCGAGAGAAATGCAAGACTCTGTCAACGCGATGCACCAGTTGGCGAAGCACTCAGAAGAGATCGGCAGTGTGGTCGATGTGATTCAGGGTATTTCAGAACAGACTAACTTGCTGGCACTCAACGCCGCTATCGAAGCGGCGCGGGCAGGTGAACAGGGACGAGGTTTTGCGGTGGTGGCTGACGAAGTACGAACACTAGCCAGTCGAACTCAACAGTCAACGCAAGAGATACTCCAGACCATTCAGCGCTTGCAAAATGGCAGCCGTGAATCGACTCAACGCTTAGAAATCGGCGCACAAAATGCGTTGTCTACGGTTGAAAAAGCTCGTGAAGCAGGCGATGCACTCCAGTTGATTAAGTCGAGCGTCGATCAGATCACGGCGATGAATGTCCAAATTGCGACTGCCGCGGAACAGCAAAGTCTAGTGACTGAAGAGATAAACAGTAACATATCGAGTATCAGCGAAATTTCCAATCAAACAGCGGTGGGAGCGGAACAAAGCAGTGCGGCGACACTAGAGTTAGCCGAGCTCACCGAACTGCTTCACCATGAAATCGAACATTATCGCGTTTAAACAA
This sequence comes from Vibrio sp. TRT 1302, assembly GCF_050113875.1. Lineage (NCBI taxonomy): Bacteria > Pseudomonadati > Pseudomonadota > Gammaproteobacteria > Vibrionales > Vibrionaceae > Vibrio > Vibrio sp. TRT 1302. The sequence continues at coordinate 389,237 of NZ_JBNJOF010000003.1, forward strand.
AGGCTGCTGACCCAGATCATCTCAATCTGGGTCAGAGTTTCTCTTTTGCAACAAAAATCACCGCAATACCACTTAACACAAGTAACGCTGCCATTACGGAACTCGTTGTAATTGTCTCGCCAAGTCCAATACTACCCGCTGCAAACGCAATAACGGGCACACTAAGTTGAGCGACAGAGGCCTGCAACATCGATATCTGTTTCACTACTCGATACCAAAGAATATAACCAAATCCAGACGCGAAAATTCCCGACAGCAGTGCCCACCCCACTCCGCTTAGCGTGAGGTTTTCGATATGAACAAGCCATGGACTCAGGACTAAAGCAATGACGCTCGCCAATACAAAACCATGCGTAATTGAGAGTGAAGGTGCCGCCGCCGTACGTCCCAATAACGTAAAAGCAGCCCAACAAATACCGGACAACATCATCAAGATCGCGGCCGACAAACTAGGCGTTTGGGCAGAGGGCAGCATCAAAGTAACAAAGCCCCCAATCGCCACGGCAATGCCTAAAATTTCGATTCGGTTCAAGCGATATCCGGAAAGCACATGAAACACCACTAACGCGAGCTGAACCATACCGAACAGAATCAATGCCCCAGTTCCGGTACTAAGCTGCGTATAGGCAAATGAAAAACTGACCGCGTAGCCGAACAGTGCAATTCCCCCCGCCCAACTGGCCTTACTGGTCAAAAACCGGCTCTTGAGTTCGCGGCGTATCACCAGAATCACCGCTAAAGTAATCGCACCAGAGAGCAATCGGATGAAGGTAAAAGACCCCGGATCTATCGTCTCTTCAGCCAGAGCAAAACGACAAAAAAACGAGTTCGCAGCAAAAGCGATCAAAGCCAAAATCAGATTGATTGAATTAGACATGTGTCATCCCATTTAAGTCCAACTAAAGTATATCGGCAAACCATAGGGGCGATAGCACCATTGATTATGATTGATAGCGTCTAAGTCTAAAGAATGAATCACCGTCATCCGTCTCTGTACTTATTAATGACATTCCAATCAAAACTTTAATGCACAACGCACAGTTTAGCGATTCTCTCTGCTTTTACCTTTTCTCCACTATTAACTGTATTACTCTTATTAGTGGGGGACGCATAACTTTTAGCAATCAATCACCCTAAGGAAAGGCAACCATGTTTAAACCAAAATGGTTAAGCGTGTTATTTGCGCTGTTTTTGCTCAGTTGTTCTGAGCACAAAGAACCCATTCGGATCGGTGCTGTACTGCCTCTAACCGGAACATTTAGCGTTTACGGGGAGCAAGCTCTCAAGGGAGCACAGCTAGCTGTAGAACAGATTAACCAGCAAGGTGGTATTGAGAATCGCCAAATAGAGCTTATCGTCCGTGATAACAATACAGACCCTGCTAAGACGGTTTTATATTCACGTGAACTGATTGAACGAAATCATGTGCTGGCGTTAATGGGGCCAGTCAGCTCTTCTTCACGCTACGCAATGAGTGAAATTGCAACCCAGTTTAGAATTCCGATGATGTACGGAATTGATTACGAAGGACGTCATCACAGCGAGTTTTTGATCTGCTATAGCACCATCCCTGAACACTATGTGGACCCGGTTATTCCCTTCTTTGCTGATGCAGGTAAAAAGAGCTTCTATGTTTTCGGCTACGACTACATTTGGCCGCACAGAATGGCCAAACGGATACAGGAATCGGTAGAAAAAAACCAAGGAACAATGAATGGGATCGAATTTACTGCTTTTGGTGTCCAAGATTATCGCAAAACACTGGAGCGTATTGAGGCATCTGGCAGTGATGTACTGATGTTAATCTTACCAGGGCAAGATGGATTTCAGTTTATTCGTCAGTTCCGCCAGTTTAACTTCAGTCGTCATATCGATATTGTTGCGTTTGCTGCCGATGAAACCTATCTAGCCGCACTGGAGCCAGAGCAGCTAGAAGGCATCTACTCTGCTCTGCATTTTGTCAGTCAGCGCCAATCTGAATCTGTAAAACAGTTCCTCAATGACTATCGCCAACTGCACGGAGAGGACGCGATCGTCACCTATTCATCGAAATCACATTACGATCTGATCTATTTACTCAAGGCGGCGATAGAAAAGGCAAATCCAATCACACCTCAACAGATCATGAACAATCTGCACGGCTTATCAATGTACTCAGGTGACGAACGTATTTATCTACGTGAAGATCATCATTTTGATCTGCCGATGTACTTAGGTCAGTTTACTCAGGGAACACTCACCGTTGTCAAAGAGTTTGGGGTGATTAGTCCACATGACCAAAGATCAGGAGAGCAATGAAACGGTTAAGCTACAGAGTTTTCTTGTTGTTTCTGCCATTGATCATCTGCATCTTTCTCTTTGGGTACGGCTATTATCTGGCAAGAAAAAACCTGATGCTTGAGCACATTGCCCAGGCAAGCAAAATCGCGACTGCACAAAGTGCTGATTATATAAGGTTTTCTTCAGAGCGAAGCTTGACGGAATTTGATGAAATCAGTAGTCACCTGCAACAGTGTGTGCAAAATCGCGACAGCGATCTGGGCAAAAGACTCGCTAACGCGTTGAGTTATTCTTCTGCGTTCTCGGCCCTGTTTCTCTCTGATCTTGACGGTCGAGCTTCTCAATTTGTTCTTTCAGCCAACCCAAGTAATCGCTATGTTCTACGCAGGGATATCAAAGGAAAGAACATTCTCAGCAACCAAACCCAACAGCAGTTGAGGCAATCATTCACTCGCTGGCAAATCGAAGGACCCGAACGTGAAATCCAACAACAAAAGTTACTGGACAACCTTGCGGTACTGACCAATCGGGGGGAAGAGAACTCCTACTCGAGCCGTGAACTGACTCAAAATCTAGTCAGAATCCGCCGAAGTAAACATCTACCCAAAACCGTTGCAACGCTCGCGGATGAGTCAAGTATCGCTAAATTAGGGCTGATTTATCACAACTCAACCTATTTTTTCTCAAGGCCACTGGTTGATTGCCAGCAAAACTTAGCCGGGTTTTACACCGTGGTCTTAGACAGAACCCTGCTCGAACAACAGTTGCTAAAACTGAAGCAAAGCTTTCTCGAACAAGAGATCGAGTCTGTTGATATCGCCATCGTCCGCAACCGAGATCAGCAGATCATCTCCTCTTCACTCTACTTAGATAGTGACCGCCTCAAAAAGTACAAACTGAATGACAGTGAAGACCCCACATTACGTGACGACTTGGGTGGAATGCTTACCAACCAAAACGTGGTGTACAGCGCTGAACATGACCCATCCTTTCAGTTTTATCACTCAAATGCTGACCACAAAAGAGCGGGGATCAGTGTGGCGCTATTTATCGAATCAAAAGAAATCGATCAAAGGATACAAGGGATCATAAGAGAAGTGGGGACTTACATCGCTATCACGATTATTTTATATATTGTACTGCTGATTTTTCTGACCCGAATAGTCACTAGACCCATCGTCAATTTGCAGAAACAAGTCAAGGCTCTCGGGGCTGGCTTTTATCCTGATTCACAGCGAACAAAACGCAACGATGAAATTGGCCAGTTGCTGAATGCCTTTGAAGATATGACCATTACTCTGCGAGCCAAAGAGCGACAGTTGATTAAATTGGCGCAATACGATCCGCTCACCAACATCTATAATCGACGGGCTTTGTTAGAAGCCGTTGATATCGTAGCAACACGCCAGAGCCAGTCATCAACAATTCTTATGCTCGACCTAGACAACTTCAAAGCTATTAATGACCAATATGGCCACGCCTGTGGCGATGACGTTCTTAGAAAAATCACTGATTTGGTCAAAAATGAAATCCGTAACAGCGATATTTTTGGGCGTATGGGTGGCGAGGAGTTCACCGTGGTTCTACCTGAAACCAGTCTAGAGACTGGGCTCCGTATCGCCGAACGTATTAGGCTGTCGGTTGAACTGAATCTTGGAGATGTACTTCTTCAATATGGCGCGCCAACCGCAATTACCGTCAGTATCGGGGTGAGCACTTGGCAGGACGATAATTTTTCCAAAGCGCTGGCACAAGCAGATGAGCAACTCTATCGAGCAAAAAATAGTGGCCGCAACCAAGTTGTCTATCAAGATCAGAGGCAATAAATACTGAATCAGACCAACGGCACTGCTTCAGGTATTGGTACCATCACAGAACCGACAAGCATCTATCCACTTCACCCTCGATAGACAGTAAATCTTGATGATCTGAACCAACAGGTGTTTAATTCACGCCAATAGCTCGACTTACCAAATTAGGACTTCCCATGCCAACCGCGAATACTGTTATTGTTCTCGACTTCGAAACCACAGGTTTATCACCCAATATGGGCGATAGAGCGATCGAAATCGGTGCCGTGAAACTGGTAGATGGCGAAGTCGTCGAGACTTTCCAACAACTCATGAATCCGGGCTTTAAAGTCAGCTCATTTATAGAGGGTTACACGGGCATCACCAACAGGATGTTAGCAGACGCTCCAAGCTGCGCAGAAGTGATGACAGAGTTCCATGCATTTATCGCAGATGATAATTTGGTCGCACACAACGCCTCATTTGATAAGCGCTTTCTGGATGCTGAATTTGAACGAATTGGCCGTGACTATACCGGAGACTTCGCTTGCTCACTGCTGGTATCCCGTCGTCTCAATCAAGATGCACCAAGCCATAAATTAGGAGATTTGGTGCGTTACAAACAGATAGACAATGATGGCGTGTTTCACCGAGCATTAGCCGACTCACAGATGACTGCTAAATTGTGGTTACTCATGCTTGAAGATATACAACAACGCGGGATTTCAAACCCTTCATTTAGCCTGATGCAGCGAATTAGCAAAACCCAAAAAGGTGCGATTGCCAAGCTGCTCGAGCAACAACGCGGCTAAGGTTCATGAATCAATTGACGTTTCAGCAAACACTAGAAAGCTTTACCTGCATAGAGCAAGCTCTTGATTATTTTGAGATTAGCTACGACAGTAAATTTATCGAACAGAACCGCATTGAGCTCGTTAAACGATTTAACGGATACTTGATTTTGGAAAAGCCTGAGGATTGGTTTGCCGGTAGACGTGCGTTGAAGAACGCCTACTGTAAAGTTCAACGTAATCTGCTCGACAAGCACAGCCGCTCTGCCTGTCGCGGTTGCACCTCTTGCCAGCGCCGCTAAACAGCGGCTAACGCTAGAATGAAGAATTAATCGTCTTGATCTAGGTCTCCTTCCTCAAACATCGACGAACGTTTGATTTCATATTGATTGAAACTAAAAATACTCGCGCCTCGTACGCGTTTAGTGATCACCTTTTCATCACCAAACTGAACCGTTACGTGAGTAAACACTTTGTTCTTAGCCTCTAAGATACACTCAGCCAACGCAACTTCTAACTCTTGTTCATTAGTGTCTCGAGCATGTTTCACCTTCTCGAGATAAGCATTGGCTCCCTGCTTGTCTGCCTCTAGCTTCTGTTCCTGCTCGGGAGTACGCTCTGACTTGGGTGTTTTTTTGAATTCCAGCTCTTTGCGGATAATACCCATAGTGCCTTCTTGGGCTTGAGTATATTGTTCTTTGAGCTTAGCCTGACGCTCTTTATACATTTGAAAGCGAGCAAACACATGCACGTGGGTAGCGGTATCGCCTTCGACACCGAGATTTACGCACGTCACCTTGCCACCCACTTTAGCGGAGCCACCACTTAAAGTGCCCTGCTTTTCGTTGGCGTCACAAACCACGAGATTGTGTCCACAACGAACTTCATTACCCATACAGTGGACGCTAAGGTGAATATCATTTGCAGCCTGTAGTTCGGCGAACTGTGCATAGTTAGCGGTAATAGAACCACCCGATTTTACGATACAGCTTTTCTTCTCACCTTCAGAAACGTTATGGCCAATGATCCCTTTAGCCACTTCGATATCACCTTGAACTTGGATATCGGCTGATTCAATAAAGCCGCCAACCGTGAGATTCCCCGTCGCCCTCACGACCATATCTGACTCGATATTGCCGAGGACGACAACATTGCCCTTAAACTTAACATGCCCCGTCGCCACACCAATTGTAGGGAGACATAGTGCATCTTCAACCTCAACACCACGCTCTTTGAGAATTGGCATACCCGAGACAGCGGCAATTAACAGATTGGGATTATCGGGGGAGATCATAGTGCCCTTGCCGACCTTAAACACCGCATCTTTACCCGGCTTGGGTGGAATGACTTTGCCAAGTACCGTCATCCCAGGCAAACCCTTAGTAGCAGGAACCCGTTTCATTAAAGGGTCATTTTGTGAAACATTGATTGTCTCGCCTAAGTTAAGCATGTCGACTTTACCATCAGCGGACGACTCTTTAGGCGCGAGAACTTGTTTGGTGGGATCTTTAACTAAAGGAACAAATTTGGCGTCTACACCCTGTTTAGGTTGCTTGCCTTGTGCGACTGCTTGAGTGAACGTCTCTCCAGGTTTCAACTGATGGCTCACGACCAGTACTTTTTTCAAGGCGAGCTTGTTGATCCCTTTAGTCACATGCATTTGAGCCAAAGCGTGAACGATTTGTGGGCCTCTTAGTGGTAGCCCACGGTATGCACCCGTGACAACCATACTAGCAAGCATGTCATGATCAGAAAGAACGACTTCGACAGAAGCATTGCGTACCTCAGCAACCGTGATGCCAACATAGGCTTCGCTTTTCATCTCTTTTGCACAATGAATAAAACGAGTGACTTCGTCTTCAAGTACAAACAAGTCTCCAGCGCCAATTGCTGACAACGCTTCACTCAAACCGCGATTGTCAAAATTCTTATCAACCGTGATATCGGGTGACAACTTCGCGATAACTTGTTTGTTATCATCAGAAAAAGCAACAAACTTATCCCACATGCCATTCTGCCTTTAAGTTCCTTCTAGGCCGAGTGTATAAAATTAATCCTCATCACTGTATCAAAATAGTGACAATTTCAGGCATATATCACTACATGATGCTTTTACACTGTAAATAACGTTAGCTAGAGCTCGGAAAGTGATGAGCCGCTTTTAACGAATATACTGCGGTGACACTGCGCCCCTGTTTTGAATACTCTAGTGAATCACACAATTCCGAAGCAAGAACAATACCGCGTCCGTGAGTGAGCTGCTGTTTTTCCTGACTTGAACCATAATTTTTCTGATAATCAAACCCTTCTCCATTATGCTCGAGCTCCATGATCAACTTTTCTTCTTTAGGTAAAAAGTTGATACTGAGTTCTGTCCAAGCACTGTCTTCCAACTCTTTTAGCTTTTCCTCTCGCAGTTGATAGAACAAGAAAAAACCATCCGGCTCTTCTTTTATCGCAGAATCGAGTCTTAACAGCCCGTGCTCAATCGCGTTGGCAAACAGCTCTGAGAGCACAGAACATACCAAGTCCAAATGCACTCCACCATGCAGTATGCCAGCCACGAACTTACGCACTTCAATCATCACGGATACATTGCGCAATACTTCTCCATCTAAGCGTAGCTTAGATTGGCTGGGAATCAGATTGATCATCGTGCTATTTGGTGGCGGTTCCTGAACATTGCCGTTAGAGATAGGAAACCGCATGGCAAGAATGGATAAGTCATCCCCAACAGGCTTGTTCGCAAACTGACGAACGGAATCATACAAGGTTGGGATAATGGCTCGATTTGACAAAAATGCCTTCTCTAAACGCTGCTGACCAAATTGTTCACCTTCCTCATTCATCGCCTCGATAACACCGTCGGTATAGCAGATGATCTGTTGGTCTGGTTCCAATTTGAAATGAACCAAGTCCGATTCAAACTCATGAGGTTGTAAAACCCCCAATGGCATGTGAGTGGAAGTCAATCGACGAACTATTGAGCCATCTCGCTCAATCAAGTAACCATCAGGAAGCCCTCCGCCCCACCAAGAGACTTCAAACCCATTCGCACGGACCTCAAAGATACTTGCCGCCAACATCATGCCCATAGGTAAGAAACGGACTAAAACTTCATTTATCTCCCGAGCAATCTCTCCTAAAGAAAGCCCCTTCGATGCCATGGAAAAGAACGCACGCGTAGCTGGTATGGCGGAGATTGCGGCAGGCAAGCCATGACCGGTCGCATCAGCGATCATGACATAAACACCACCATGAGGACGATTTGCCACAACGATTAAGTCGCCGTTAAAAACAGTAGATGGGGTTGAGAGGTAATTTATGCCAAAGATACTTTTTACCTGAGAGCTCATCTCTATCATAAGATTAGAGAAAATGGACTCAGCGATGGCGTAATCATATCGAACCTGTTCATGAAACTGGCTGAGCTCATCGCGCTGTTCCATTACTTCATTATGCATCTTAACAATGCGATAGTGCGCTTGAACTTTTGCCAGCAAAACACTCCGTTCGACTGGCTTGAGAATAAAATCATCGCCATATTTCAGGCAACGTTCAAAAGATGCATGATCGTCTAATACTGTGAGGAAAATGATCGGTATATGGACATCAGGAAAAGCCTGCCTGATCTCGCGTGCAGTCGTGATGCCATCTTTGACAGGCATCATCACATCAAGCAAGATGACATCAGGCAAGTCATCCATTTCCGACATCGCCTGAACCACGCCTTCGCCATTTTCAAATGTGCTCACAACGTCAGAGAGATCGCTAAGCATAAAGCGGCATAGCTCTCTGTTCGTAGCATGATCATCGACAATCATTACATGCATACGACCTCCTCAGCTTTTCATTCAATGACAAACTTCTTGTCGAATCGAGAAATAGTCAAAATCTTTCTAACTTGTGGCAACGTGTTGGTTATTTTGATCATGCCATCGTCTTGGCCTAAGTAATTATGCATATTGAGCAACATGCCTAATCCTGCACTATCGATGTAATCAACTTTTCTTAGATCTATCGTAAAACGAAACTCTTGTCGGTCGTTATAACAGCGCCTAAAGTCCTGCACCAAATTGAACCCAAAAGCGCCCTCAATCAGTATTGTTATATGTTTCGCCGCAGCGTCTACCTGTGCTTCAACTGACATGTTTATCTCCTTGTGAAATAGTTAGACGACTCAAGAGTTCAGAACAGTTCAACCTCTCCTTCGTCAATGCTTTCTTGAGAAGCCGCTGGAGCACCACGATTGTCAACTTGCTCCTGTAATTCTACCAACGCCAATGTGAAATCATTGAGATCGATACCATTTGTTGTCCATAGTTGGCAGAGCTCGGCAAACTGCTGTAGATAGCCCACGGTTTGTTTGGCGTAATCACCTTGCTGGACAATGATATCGGCAAACTGCAAAGCACGAATTCCGTTATCAACTTGGGCGTGCAACAACTCGCCACTGGAACGGATTTTCTGTACCTCCTGCTCTACAGAGATATTTACCTGCTGTACGCCTCGCAACATGTCATCGACTTTTTCCTTCGACTCAATGGCCTCGGTCATATCAATAGAGGCCATTTCACCAACGGTTTTGTTCGCCTCTTTAACCGTTTGTTGAGCCACACTGATCTCAGCTTCAATCTGGGTATTTAATTCCTCAGCTTTCACCGATAAGTTACGTACCTCCTGAGCCACAACAGCGAATCCGCGTCCAGCGTCACCAGCCCGCGCTGCTTCTATTGCTGCGTTTAACGCCAATAAATTTGTCTGCTCAGACAGACCTCTCACTTGCTCCAGCAAGCGGAACACGGCGTCCAATTTATCCGACATATCATGAATGCTATGTACCGCAGAGATACTTTTCTCGGAGACATCCACAAGAGTATCGACAAACTGACGAATGATGGCCTCTGTTTTAGGCAGTACCTGACTAATGTCGCTATCGCTATCACGGCTGCCAAGCAGATTGTCGACCAATTCAGCGGTGATCTGATTTTGCCCCTCCGCTAGTTTTTGTAGTTCAAAGTAGCTTTCGTTGAGCGTCTCCACTGACTCATCCACCACACTTCTCTGATGGTCTAAAGGCTCTCTTAGTTGCTGAGAAAGCACCGTAAGTAACGGATAGACTTCCTTAGGCGTGGTATTCACTTGGCTTGGCGTTGCCACCGTTTGAGCGCTCGATTCACTGTTATTCATTTGTTTTGGCATCACCAGCCATGGGATTGCCGCAGCCAACACCATCAAAGCAACATGGGCGATAGAGGAGGACATACTCACAGCAATCGACAAGAGCAATACTTGTAAGCCAACAGCGATGAAGTAGCGGGTTTTAATTTTGCTTATTTTTGTTTTCATCGTTCTTCCTTGATGTTGTAAGCCCAAACTATGAATCGCTAGATAAGTAGTGGCATATCTGCTCAGCAACGCTGTTGAGGTCAACCACTGACATTGCTGCATCCATTTCTACCGCTACGCGAGGCATTCCCCAAACGACGGAAGAGGCTTGGTCCTGAGCGATGGTTTTCGCTCCCTGCTCTTTCATCCGAAGCATGCCTCTGGCTCCATCTTGTCCCATCCCTGTTAGGATCACACCAATGGCTTTTTTGCCTACCGTTTCTGCCACCGCATCAAACATGACATCAACGGAAGGCTTATGTCGGTTGACGGCGGGACGATCATCGAGCTGACAGTAGAGGTGAGTGCCACGTCGAACAACAACGATATGTTTGTCACCCGGAGCAAGATAGGCGCAGCCATTGGTCAATGGGGCTCGATTAGCGGTGAGCTCCTTAACCTCGATATCACTATGTTCATTGAGACGTTCAGCAAAAGAAGAGGAGAACATAGCACTAATATGTTGGGTAATGATGATGGGGGGTAGCCCAGACGGCAGAGTAGATAACACTTGTTTTACCGCTTCAGTTCCACCGGTTGATGCGCCGATAGCGATCACTTCTACTTTGTGATTATGCTTAGGGGCCGCGAGCTTAACGACCGAATTGGGTGCTGACGACGTTGCAACATTCGCTCCCGCCGCCATCTTGATTTTTTCGTTAACCAGCGCTTTATAGTTCACCATATCAGCCGTACTTTCTACCGCTGGTTTAGGGAAGTAATCTACCGCGCCAAGCTCTAAAGCCGCCAGTGTCGGTCCTGCTCCATGTTGAGTGAGAGTGGAAATCATCACCACAGGCATCGGCCTTAGACGCATTAAGTTTTTTAAGAACTGGACACCGTTCATTTTTGGCATTTCGATGTCAAGTGTCAGCACATCGGGATTATGTTGCTTGATCAACTCTCGGGCTTGAAAGGGATCTTCTGCCATGGCGACCACTTCTAAGTCAGGATCTGAGTTGATAAGTTGTTGTAGCAAAGCCCTGAATACTGGCGAATCATCAACAATAAGTACTTTAATTTTTCTCATTAAAACAGCTCCACGTCATCGTCATGTGGGCGATGACTTTCCCTATCCAACTGACTGGCATATTTTTCTTCTTGGTGCTGTAGGAGGTGTACTTCTGTAAACGGAATTCTCTTTAACCACGCCCTACCGCTTATCGGGTCAAAAATGACTTTCCGAGGTTCAAGACCTCCTAGATCTTGTGCTGTCACATTCATTCCTTCTTGTTGAATGTAATTAAGAATAAATGCGACATTCTTTTCCCCGATCATCGAGTTGCGCCCTAGCATTTGCGCCCCTCCGAAGACCTTCACTTGCAACGAAGATCGCTTAGCGCCTCTAGCGAGCATGGCATTAAGCAACATTTCCATCGCATAGCTCCCATAACGAGAAGCAGTAGAGACGACCTCCTCTGGATTCCATGATTTGAGCTGAGACTTGCTGTCAAATGGCAACAAAAAGTGATTCATTCCACCAATGCCTTCCTTGGCATCCCACATACAAGCCGCGACACACGACCCTAGCCCTGTCGCGATCAACTCGTCTTCCGCTTTTGTGCTATATATCCCTCCTGGTAACAGCTTCACTATGTGCTTTTCTTGGGTTGGATGGTAAAAGCGGTTGAAGTGACTGTTTTCATATTTTGGTGTTACTAGCCTCGAACTGATCATTGTTATTGCCTATTTTTTTACGTAAATGGTGTGCCCAATATGGTGAAACAGATCAAGGTTCGCTGGGACACTCTCTGAATGACCAATAAAGAGCACGCCATTTGGTTTGAGTTGTTGATAAAAACGTTTGATCAATTTTGCTTGGGTCTGTCTGTCGAAATAGATCATCACATTCCGACATGAGATCAGATCAAAGGGCTCTGAAAAATCCCAATTCTCCAGTAAGTTCAACTGACGAAACTGAATGTATTTTTGCAATCCAATGCGACACTTAATGTTGCCCTGCTGTGCCCCAGTACCACGGACAAAACTCGGTTTAAGATACTTACTCGGTATCGTTTTAATCGCGTCATCGCTATAGATTCCACGCTGCGCATGTTGCAATACTTTGGTATCCAAATCCGTCGCAGTCAGTCTGATATCTTCAAACTGGTCGAACGCCTGTGCCCAATGGAGAGAAGCCACAAAGCTGTACGGTTCCTCTCCGGTTGAACAACCAGCGGACCAAATTCTGAGTTTACTCAGTCCTTGTTCTCGCCACTCTTTAATGAGTACCTTTTCAAGAAACTCAAAGTGGTGATACTCGCGAAAGAACTGAGTTTTATTGGTTGTCAGGCAATTAATAAAGTTGGCTTGCTCCGACGGGTCCTGCTCAATCATGGGTCGGTAGTCGCGAAAACGACGTAGGCCTAGTCGCCGTAGCTGGCGACTAATTCGGCCATAAACCATGGTTCTTTTTCGATCTGAAAAGAAGATGCCGACGTTTTTATGCATGAACCACTGAATAAACTTGAAGTCTTTATCAGTCAGTTCAAACTCACTCTTATCAGCCACCGAGTTTTCAGCCTGAACTAGAACTCTTCCCATTCGTCTCCATCCTCTTCAAGCTTGAAGCTAGAATTGGCAACCTTTGGTGTTCTAATTTCGCGAACATTGTTGTCTCTCACTTTGTCCAACGACTTAGATTCAAAGGTGGTCACATTGTTGTCCGTCGCAAAGAAGTTCATCAGATGTAGCAGTTGCTTGCCTTCATCTTTGAGTGATTGACTCGCCGCGGAGGTTTCTTCAACCAATGACGCATTCTGCTGTGTCATCTCATCCATTGTTGCTATCGCTCGATTGATTTCATCAATGCCCGTAGACTGCTCCTGACTTGAAGAGGCAATCTGTGCAATCAGCTCTGTCACCTTCTCTACGGCTTCTACAATCTCATTGAGCGTTTCTCCGGACTCATCAACCAGACGTGAACCTTCGTCGACTTTTTCAACACTGTCTTTGATTAGGCCTTTGATCTCTTTCGCCGCCGCCGCACTGCGCTGTGCGAGATTACGGACTTCACCAGCAACAACAGCAAAACCACGACCCTGTTCACCAGCACGAGCGGCTTCCACGGCGGCATTGAGTGCCAATAAGTTCGTTTGGAAAGCAATCTCATCTATCACGCCAATGATGTCGGCAATTTTCTTACTCGCGGTATTGATCTCGGCCATTGCAGACACCGCCTGACCAACCACTTCACCACCTTTACTGGCTTTTTTAGCCGCATCATCCGATAGCTCGTTGGCTCCTTTTGCGTTATCCGCATTTTGGCGCACTGTTGCTGTCATTTGCTCCATACTCGCCGCAGTCTCTTCTAAGTTAGAGGCTTGAGCTTCGACGCGCTGACTCAAGTCATTGTTGCCTTCTGCAATCTCCGTAGAGGCAGTCGCAACGCGAGCCGATGACTGAGTAATTTTGTCAACCATATTGCGTAGGTTAAGAATGGAGGTGTTCACGGCATTGGACAGACGAGCAAACTCACCCGTGTTGTCTTCGGGCATAGTGGTGTTGAGATTACCTTCGGCCACCTGACTCATGACATCGATACACTGGCCTAACGGAACAACCATGGTATCGAGTAAGTTGTTGATGCCATCACCCAACTCTTTCATAAAGCCGTTATAAACGCTGGTATCAATACGTTCACTCAAGTCACCAGCGATCGCTTTTTGAATCAAGGATTCGACCTGACGCTGACCATCTTGCTGCTCGGTAATATCAACCCATTGCAAAGCTGGCCCTATGTAGTTGCCCTGCCCATCTCGCATCGCAATACAGGTGAGGTTAAATTCCAATCCGCCGACCGCAATATTGGAGGAGAAAGGGAGGCGATCAGGATTGGTAATGATATTGCGCTGGTGGCCTGGATTCTTGTGGAAGATGTCGATGTTCTTTCCAACCAGATTACTGGCATCAAATCCCGGTAGAACTTTCTGAAGATCACTTTCTCGACTGCGCAGTAAATTATGTAATGCAGGATTGAGATACGTAATGATGCCCTCTTTGTTGGCCATCATGATATTGGTTGTCATGCCAGCAACCGCAGAGGCCAATCGACCAATCTCTTCCTCTTTTGCTCGCTCTTCAGTCACATCACGCCACTCAAGCGTATTCCCAATATAGTTGCCCTGAGCGTCATTAATCGCAGCAACATTTAACTCAATCTTTAGATCTTTGATGCTAATGTCAGTGCTGTACGGCAAGTTATTCGGATCAGCCAGCAGTTGTCTTTGGTGAGCAGGATTGCGATGGAATTCGTCAATACATCGCCCCATTAACCACTCTTCACTGGCGGTAAATCCAGCCCATACTGAACGCATGGTTGCTTCATGCTTTCTAAACAGATTAATGGTTTCTTGGTTGGCGTAAGTGATTAACAGGTCTCTGTCGATCATGACCATCGCGGTTTGTGCCTGATTAACTGCGGCTTGTAAGCGGGCAATATCATTCTTCTGCTTAAGCGCTTCCGTTACGTCAGACCATTCTAATGTGTTACCTACATACGTACCGCTTGCATCTATGATCGCCCCTACATTCAGTTCAATCTTAACGTCTTTAACCGTGATGGTTGTGGTGTAAGGTAAGTTAGATGGATTGGATAGCATCTGCCGTTGATGACTCGGATTGGTGTGAAACAAGTCTATGCAATAACCCAGTAAGAACTCTTCAGTTGCTTTAAAGTTTGGCCAAATCGATTGAAACAGAGCCTCATGCATCTTGAGCAGATCAACGGACTTCTGATTGAGATATGTGATATTGAAATCACGGTCAATCATCATCAGAGCGGTTTGAGCTGTGTTGAGTGCCGAGAGTAGTTGCTCCTTCGATATTCCTTGCTCTTCTTCAGGCTGGAACTCGTCGGTTAGCGTGTCCTGCGTTGGTGCTACGAATTGAGCAGCAGGCCCTGGTTGTTTATTCCAAAATGCCATGAGTTACCTCTCACTGGTTGCTTCTTCTGACGTGTATTACCAAAACGAATAAACCGCATTCAGATTGGCATTAAGCCCAACTCTCTTCCGCTTGGTTGGGTACTGCTAGCTCTGCCGCATCGAACAAAGCGTCTAAATTAATAAGGACTAAATGACCATTGCTCACCGAGGCGATGCCACGGACATAGCTATGATCAACATCCGAGGATACGTGTGGTGATGGTTTTATCTGTTCTTCAGTCAACGGGTACACTTCTGAAACACCGTCGACAATAATGCCAAGTGGGTGTTTGTGGGTATCATTCAGAACAATCACTACGGTTGTCACACCTATTGTTGCGGGCGTTAAACCAAAGCGCATTCGTAAATCAACAATCGGCACGTACTCTCCTCGGATCTCAAGAACACCTTTCATGTACGCCGGAGAATTTGGCACCTCTCTGACGGTGCTCCAACCGCGAACTTCTCGCACATCCAAAATCGGTACGCCGTACTCCTCACCTTCAAGTACAAAACTAAGAAACTCTTGCGTCGCGATCATGATTCGGCCCTCAGTATGCGTTCAATATTGAGTAACTCTTCCGTGTTGAGCAGTGACATCACCTGCTCGCCAACATTGATTAAACCTTGTAGGTAGGGCGTGACCATTGACTCACCGACTGCCGGATAGAGTTCATTGTGTCCGCGACTGACGACATCGCTCACGGCATCAACAACCAACCCCATCAAACGATCTCTTTCACTGTCACTGTAACGAAGTACAATCACGACTGTGGTTGGTAGATATTCACATTTGCCAACCGAGAAGCGAGAGCGTAAATCGATAACAGGAACAATCATTCCACGTAGGTTGATCACACCAAGAACAAACTTGGGCGCTCTGGGGATAGGCGTTGGTCTTTCCCAAACACGGATCTCTTCAACATCTTTGATTTCAACGCCATACAATTCATGCGCCAGTTCGAAACTCAAAAAATCCGCGCTTTCACTCACTTCATCACCCATGCTGTCGAGTAGCGCTTCTGCTTGTTCAGCAATATTTTTTTTCGCGACATCATTCATTCCGACGGAACTGTCCATGTCTGTAATTACTGGATCCATATCCTCTCCTTACGCCGCAATACCGTTGTGAGTGACTTCGGAAGAACGATTGAGGAAGTTCGTGATTAACCCTTGGATATCGAGAATCAAAGAGACCGAGCCATCTCCTAAAATCGTTGCACCTGAAATCCCTGCTACCTTGCTGTAGTTAGATTCGAGGCTCTTGATCACCACTTGCTGTTGGTCATGCAATTCGTCAAGCAACAAACCCACTCGATTTCCAGCAGCCTCGACAAAGCAGAGAATGCGTTGTTCTAGAGCTCCACTCTCCCCCATCTCCAACTCATCTTGGAGACGTAAAATAGGAATGTTTTCTTCGCGTAATCGATAGAGTTCAATACCACCAGAAGCAATCTTGATGCAGGCGGGATCGATTTGAATAGATTCGACAATCGTCAACAAGGGTATGACATACACCTCTCCCGCCACTTTGACTAACTGGCCATCAAGAATGGCTAATGTGAGAGGTAAACTAATGGTGAAACAACTTCCTTCACCAAGCTTAGATTCAACCTCGATATGTCCGCCAAGCTCCTCAATGTTGCGGCGAACAACATCCATTCCGACTCCTCGGCCAGAAATATCGGAAACTTGTTCTGCGGTTGAAAAACCCGGCGCAAAAATCAGATTCATTAGCTGTTTATCGGAATATTCGTCGCGGCGAGAATCCGCGGCCAATACACCCTTTTCTAGTGCTTTATCCCATAACTTGTCACAGTTCAGCCCTGCACCATCATCTTTAATTTCAATCACTATTGAGCCACCCTGATGGTAGGCATTCAGCTCAATGACACCGACCTCAGGCTTTCCGCTGGCAAGTCGAGTGGATGGTTGTTCGATTCCATGATCAATACCATTTCGAACAAGGTGGACTAATGGATCGACAATGCGCTCAAGTACGGTTTTATCGAGTTCGGTTTGTTCACCTTTTATTTGTAGATCCACCTGCTTCTCAAGACGACTCGACAGATCCCGCACCAAACGCGGGAAACGGCTGAATGCAAAACTCATGGGTAACATACGAATATTGAGTACGTTTTCTTGCAAGTCTTTGCTGTTTTGCAGCAGTTGATCTAGGCCTGTTTTGAGCTTCTCTAATTTCTCAATCGTAAAGTCATTGCCAATTTCAGTGAGCATGGACTGGGTAATCACCAACTCACCAACCAAGTTAATCAGGCTGTCAACTTTGTCTATGTCTACACGGATAGAACTCACGCTGGAATCTGATTTTGCCGCCTTTGTCGATTTCGCTTCAGTTTCTGTTTTCTTTTCGGCAGCCTCAACTTGAGGTGCAGTTTGGACAACGTCAGACAACGCGTCACTAGCATCACTCGATTCATTGCTACCCATGCGTTCAACGGTTAAGTCACACTCATCCTCGACCCACTCGAAAATCTCTCGAATTAAATCCTCTTCAACCAATCCGCTGATAGTGGCATGCCAAGAGAGATAGCAAAGTTCAGACTCCAAGGCTTCAATATCAGGAAGTTTTGATGTGTCGACATCTATCACACAAGACGAGTCCAGTTCAGTCAACTCACGGAGAATCCTTAATGGATCGTTACCACTAAAGAACATCTCCTGATGCGGGGTGAACACGATTCGCCAAGGCTGGTTACTTTCGTTAGCAGGTGAGCTTTCCGTTTCGGTTAGCTCAGCATTTGATGACTGAGGTTCTATTGAGTTCTCATCCAATAAGGCAACTAACTTTAGACTTACTTCTTGCTTGAGCTCATCATTCACTTCACTCCCCTGTTCATGACCTTCAAGCATGCTGTGGATACAATCACCGCTCTTCAGCAATAGGTCGATCGTTTCGGCACTGAGACTACGTTGATGATTGCGGACGAGATCGAGATAAGCTTCGACGCTATGCGTAAACTCGCTAATGTCGAGCAGATTAAACGTTCCTGCTCCCCCTTTGATTGAGTGAGCAGCACGAAAAATCGTATTGATAGACTCATCTTCTACATGGGTAGGATCCAAATTGAGCAACACATCTTCAAGCACTTCAAGATTTTCACGACATTCCTCGTAAAACATCTTGCGTAACTGTTCCATGTCTAAAGCCATAATAACCTCACCAATTGACGTTGCTATGTGAGAGAAGCGTCGTTTAAATCACACGTTTTAATGTTTTTAGGAGTGTGTCTGGATTAAACGGTTTTACTAACCAACCTGTCGCTCCAGCCGACTTACCTTCTTGTTTCTTGTCGGCACTGGTTTCCGTGGTCAGCATTAAAATCGGAATAAACTTGTATTGCGGTTTTTCGCGTAACGCTTTAACCAGCTCAAATCCACCCATATTTGGCATATTGACATCCGAAATGACCACATCAAATTTCGCTGAAGTCACTTTGCTTAGAGCGTCTCGCCCATCGTTTGCAGTCTCTACGTCATAACCAGCATCACGTAATGTGTGACTGACCATTTGGCGAATAGACACAGAATCATCCACAGCTAGTATTTTAGTCATGTTGCGGTTCTCCAACTTCACTATTGATATCAAACTGATCGTGCAGTCCTAATGTATTAATACCCTCGATTAGTAATGGAGTAGGTTTTACTAGTCGAATATCGATCTGATGGGATTTAGCGGATAAGAATAACGCGGTCAATGCCTGTAACCCCGCAGCATCAACGCGATTGACGTGTGAAGCATCGATATGAAGTTGATTGGTATCTTGAGCAAGCCAAGCCTTATAGTCATTGGCGCTATCGAGCACTGTCGAGATGTCCAATGACGCAGGTAATAAACAGTCCATGTTTTCAACCTTCACTTTATTATTATTCCTAGCCGATATTAACCATGTTGCTTAAGATGAGTGTAGGAAGGAATAATTAATGCGCAAGCAAGTAAAACTAGATAGTTTGGGTGAGAGTTTGATGCAGAGAGACGATATAAGAACTTTTATCTTTAAGAATTAATCAATTACATAAGTTTGCACAGTTGGATAAATTTTCACAATTTTATTCACTGCCGTTTGAAAAACGACATGCAAAACTCTGAAACGTTTTCGATTTACAGTGTAAACACCAACGCGGTTTACACTGTAAATGTCTCCATCCTAAACCGCTTTTACAGTGTAAATTTTGTAGATTTAGTGCGGGTAGAGAGAGTTAAGTGAGTAACTCACCTAACTGCTGACGAAAAACTTGCTCTGCCTGCTTTCTGCCAGCAAAGCCAAATTCAGCTATACAAGATGACCAAGTGTTTCGTTGTACCACGAGGCGTATGAAAAAGTCGCTGACTTTGCCTGCCAATGAGGGGGTATCTTGCCACCAAGAATAGAGATGGGGAGCGACGCTTTCGTAACTTGCCCCGCCTAAGCAATAACGCTCGATCAGTGGGTTGAAGCTAGGTTTATCAACGGAAGCATCTTTATTTGCGATTAAACTACGGACGAGTTCAATCTCAAGTTGGGCAAACAGAGTACTCAATGAATAGTCAAAGGAGTGGAAAAACTGCGTTCTCGCACAATCAAGCCAGTCGACGTTCCCTTTCACCATCACAAGAGAGTGCGTTCCACTCGCTTGATCACGTTGGCTGCCCAACCGAACTGACGCAAAACCGCAGCGATGCCAAAATTGAACCAATTCACTCGTCGCCCCAAAGCTGGTGGAGTAAAAATCATAGTCGCTATTGTGTATCAACTGACGAATCAATTCCTGTCCAATCCCTTTTCTTTGACCTTGAGGATGAACAGCAATCCGCATGATACGTAAGCTCGATTGTTGCGCCGATTCAGTGATGCCAAGCTGGTTTGCCAACGTCGTCGCAACCAAATGCCCTTTAGGTCGACGTTTACCCATACAAATCTGCTCAAGCAGATCACTCGTCAACTTACCCTCTTCAATCGCTAGAATACATCCAAGGCAGATATCACCATCGAAGGCGGTATAAAGATGAATGGCATCGTCAGCGAGTAACAACATCAGGTCATTAGGTGAAGTTTGGTAGTGAGCATTGACCAACAAAGCGAAACAGTTGTTAAGAATCTCAGGAGAAGAGATCAGTTGACGCTTGTCTACCCGCTCCAAGATAGGGTCTTGAGCTTGGCTGGAAAGATCCATCAACTCACTATTGAGAAGAAAACTATCGAACAACCACTTTTCTAACGGATCATGAGTCGCCCATCTTATAGGCTGTTCCAGATGATAAAAGGACGTACCTGGGCGTTGCTGTTTAAGCCAAGTTTGAAACTTTAAACTAAAGCCACGACCACAACCTTCATAGCCATGAATCGTCGTTGAAAAGACGGCTCGATGGTATCGTTCTACCATACTTTGTAGCATAGGAATTGGAATCGCCGAGGCTTCATCAACCAATAGACAATCAAGCTCAGTTTGGTTGCGTAGTAACTCATCCGGCGCGACAAACTCAAGAATCGACTGCTGAAAGCACAGCTGGTTGTTGTCCATCTTGGCGCCATTCAATAAACGACTGGCATGCTCAAAAACAGGTTGAACAGTTGCAATACTCGGCGCGGTAACAACGATGCGTAGAGTGCGAGATTGCATCAGTTGAGCGGCAGCAATGCCAAGGGCACTACTTTTTCCACGCCCACGATCAGCGGTCATCACTAATGGTCTCTTTCGGTGACCTTCCACCACTTTGATAATTTTTTCTATCGCTTGTTGTTGGTCTTGATAAGGCGCGAAATCACTGACCTTAGAGCTAGGTAGTTCGGGCAACGATTGATCTTGATGCAGCTGAATCAGTCCATCCAATGCATTCGCCAACCACATTTGCTCAAGACACTCTGTGTCTTCTTTATCGGTGACGATAACAATTAGACCGCCTCCTCGAACACAACCTGTTGCGGCGGTAAAACTGTTGGCATCAAAGCCAGCACGAAAATCACAAATCAACAGTTGGCACTCTTGCCCCAACAACTGCTGACCCTTATTGAACTTAGCTAACCGACTGACTTCGACTAAAGCATCGCCACCCAATTGATAGATAGCCGATGGGTCGACTTGGCTAGCAACCTCGACGAGACATTGCTGTTGCCACTCATCGCCTCCACGAACAACGACACCAAAACGGTGATTACGCTGAGTGGCGATAGCGAGAAGCTGAGAAAAGTAGTCGTGTATGATTTTCATGAAATAGATACTGATTCAATCGTGTTTATCTGCCGACATTATGACATAAAAAAAGCCGCCCAGAGGCGGCTTTATTTGACCAAACATTGTCATCAATTCAGTTTGCTTGCAACAAGATCCAAGATCTCTTTCATCAACGCGTCATCAACTTTCTTTAAGTTGAGCGTTAAGTTGCTGCCTTTACGACTGTAACTTGCACGACCTTTTACGAGATCGGTTTTACTTACCGTCGATTTCTTACTTGGCGCAAGCTCTTCAATCCAAGCTTCAATGGTTTCAGTCACCTCTTTGGTAATACGAGCCACACCTTGAGACTGACTTCTCTGCCATACAAATCCGTCCTTAGAACGACACTTGTCTAACAGCTTACTTTGTTGACTCTGCTCCAAACCATTAAATTGTTTGTGCAGTTTCACGATAGTTGGACGACCTAGTTCCGCGACATTCGGGTATGCTTGCAGCAGTTCTAACGGTAAATCGGCGGCCTTAAGAGCACCACTGACTAACGCTTCACTGCACTGGAACATTTTTGCCAGTGCTTTCTGATCGTCTGCTTCCCCTTTTTCCAGTTTAGCGAGCATCTCCTTGCCTTTTTCATACAAGGAAAGTGGCTTGTGCGCGTTCGCAACGTCAGACAGGAACTTAGCATGTTCGGTACTGATGTTTTCGCCAACGTAAATCAGGAACTCTTGCCCAGCTAAGATACAAGACATACGACGACGACTACCATCGAGCACTTCGATTTTTCCGTCTTCGCGTTTACGTCCAACAGCAGGATATTGCTGACCACGCTCTTTAAGTGTGACTAATACATCTGATAGCGCGTGTTCATTTAAGAACGCTTGCTCACGCGCGTTTTCTGCGAAAACAACGGTCTTCTCGCTCACCTGCTCTGCGGGGATACGAACTAACTCAAACTCGACCTTCTCTTCGCCCGCAACCGACAACTCAATGATTTGAGCTTTCTCTTTCGCCGCTTGCTGCGCTTCTTGTGGAGTCGTCACATGGCGCTTATTCGCTTTACCAAATAATCTCGCGTTTAAATCTGAAGTCTTAATTGCCATTTTCTACTTACCCCTGATTTAGTGATGACCAATGACCATGAAGCACACGCTCCAGTTCTAATGCACTCTTCTGAACCGCATCTTGCGCAGTCGCTAGTGTCTTCTTACCGCCTTCAAAATCACTGGTTGTGAGATCGAACACTGTGCTGTAGGTATCAGCACACGTTTCAAATGCGCGGCTACGTGGAATCGTTGCCATCATCACCTGATCACCAAGCAAATAGTTCATCTCGGTAAGAACTGCGACTTGCTTCTTGTTGTCATCTTCGAACATGGTCGGCATCAGACGAACAAATTCTAGCCCCTGCCAATCTTCTGGGAACATTTCATAAACGGTCGGCAAATGCTGGAAAAAGTTAACGGTTGATGCCCAGTCTAGTCGTTTTGCAGCACATGGGATCAATAGAGCATTCGACGCGTACATCGCATTCCATACTAATGGATCAACATGTGGCCCTGTATCAATCATGATCACATCAAAATCGTCGGCAATTTTATCAATCAACTTTTCTTTCAAAAGCTTAACAATATCCAGTGATTGATTTTGTGATAGGTGCTGCCACGCTTCCGCGTTAAACATTGCATCTTCAGGGAACGCCGAAACCGTTTTTAAGTTAGGATACTGAGTCGGTAACAACACGTTTTTGTGTAAGAACTCATTGTCGACTTCTACCCCCTCAGGCACGTTATCAAGCATGATATCGACCGCTGAGTAAATGTTGTCATGATCAGTCAGGCTAATCTGTGGATTTAAAAACAGACGCAGTGAACCCTGTGGATCTAAATCGATAAGACAAATACGGTAGCGCTTGTCTAAGTTAAGCGCCAAACAAGCGGCTAGATGAACCGCAGTCATTGACTTACCGGTACCACCCTTCTGGTTCTGAACATTAATGATCCACGGTTTATTTTCGTTGTTTTTCTTACGTTCATGAAACTTCGGAATCCCAGCCGCATCCATCAACATATGAGCTTCTTGCAAAGAAATAGAGTAATGGTTGGCGTTGTTCTTTGTGAATTGGTGACCAGACTCTTCCAACTTGCTGATAGCATCATCAAGCTTGCGGCGAGTTAAACCCGAGCGAGTTTCCATCAATGCTTTTGACATTGGTGGGAAATGCTCATCGCTACGCTCTTCCAACACAATTTCTATACGATCAGCTTGAACCTGAGCGGTTTTCTCAGCTAGCTGTATGAGATTCTCAATCGTATGTTCTCGTTTCATTTGCCAAATTCCGTTATTAGTGACTGAAAATTATTGTACAGCATTTAGAGCAATAAACAATAAAAAGGTGAACGTGCAATTATGGATATTAATCACATTAAATAGAAATATGACATTCTATTTAATGCCAATCAGCAAAAATAGGTCAATTTGTTGTCAATTTTTGTCTCTATACGACATCACAAACCAATGCAGATTTAAAGTGTTACAGCATCACTTATTTACAATGTAAAAATGTAGGCACTAAAACACAGATGAAATTCACTCGGAACGATTAAGATCGCTGTCTAATTTACGGTAGGTGCAATTTTGACTTTCAAAGTGATAACAAACGAGAAACTTTCATTAGGGAGTGGGCGGCAGATATAAGGAGCAAACAATTCGCTAGACGAGTTCCGTTTCGGAACAATGATCAAGGAGTATCTGGTGATCATGCTTTCAGGATAATTTCCCTATCTAGGAACCATGATCAAGGCGTAGAGTTGCTAAAAGCATGATCGACATTTTTGATAAACGATTGATCTAAGATCGGAACAATGATCAAGTAGTAGGAGCCTTCGGAAGCATGTAAATTTGTCACCAATTTACGGGCAAATGCAGATGGACTAAGACTTGGGCTTATATAACGAGGTGAAAATTGGAATATTGACCGACAACTCGATAATTGGACGAACTCGCCTTCATTTCATGATCATGCTTTCGGAACCCTATTTACTCATAATCCAATGTGGATAAGATAGTAAACATGTAGCTCGACTTTCAATATTGGCGTTAAAGTGTTCAATTTAACGATTTTAAGATTGTTCCCTTGATCATCGTTTCGCTAAATTGGACAATTATTAGCACTCGATGAGTAAAGGCAAATGTCTTTGTTTACTTCAGCTTGTGGATAAGGTGTGCAATTATGATGATCATGCTTTCATCAATGCATTGATCATTTATTCGATGCTGTGATGATCATCGTTCTAAGCATTTTTGATCATGCTTTCAAATACTTAATGATCATGCTTTCGTTATTTACATGATCATGCTTTCAGCCGACAAAAAAAATAGTTCTTATAACACAGTCACTTACAAGCAAATTCTCGCCCAGATCAATAGATCATATAATCAATTAAGATCATATTAATCAAAAAGATCAGTTATTTAAGAGCAACAAGTTTTTCTTTATTTATGATCTTTTTTTCTTTATTCTTTCGGAACTATAGCGATATTACGGCTAGTGTGACACGGATCTAATAATGAGCTCAGAAGAAAAACTACTGATCAAAGCGCCAAGAAGCCACAAAGATGGGCACCTATTTGAAGTGTCAGAAGTCGCGGTTAACTGGATTGAACAATACCAACACTTTAAAGGCGTTACGAAAAGTATCGTTGAACTTCTTAACTTAATCTCTTTACGAGGCTTTAGCAGTAAAGATGGTTTAGTCTCGACTACTGAGCTTATCGATGCCACAGACGGACAAGTCACGCGCGCCGCAATTCAGCAACGCCTCCGTGCAGCAGTCAATATCGGCTTATTCCAACAAGTTCCAGTTCGGTTCGAAGAAGGACTAGCTGGTAAAACGATGCTGCACCGCTTTGTTAATCCAAACCAATTGATCTCCGTACTTGGCGCCACAAGTCTAGTGACTGAATCCGTTAAGCTGAGCGAAAAGCAGAAAAGATCAAAAGCATTGGCTCAAACGCAAGTCAACAAACGCTTGCTCAATGAGCATGGTTTGAATACGCCACCAGCAATGAAAGATGAAGCGGATCAGTTCGTTGTTTCTCCTACTAACTGGGCTGGCATTATTGACCAGGCGCTAGCGCCACCACGCACGCGAAAAAGTTACCAAAAGAGCATGGTGTCGATCTCTGGTACACGTGCTGTGATCGAAACACGATCTTCTAAGAGCATCATGACAGTTGATGATCTGATGACTTTGTTTGCACTTTTCACGTTAACCGTGCAATACCATGAGCACCATCAACATCAATACCAGCTAGATGGCACTCATGTACCGAATAAAACGCCGTTGTACATCACCGATATTCTCTCATTACGTGGCAAGAAAGATAGCGGACCGGCACGCGACTCAATTCGCGATAGTATTGATCGTATCGAGTTTACCGACTTTCAGCTACATGAGCTTACAGGTCGATGGCTAAGCGAGAACATGCCAGAAGGCTTTAAGAGCGATCGTTTCAGATTTTTGGCCCGTACCATCACTGCATCGGAAGAAGCGCCTACAGAGGGCGCTGACGGCGAAATACGCATTAAACCGAACCTATACATTCTTGTTTGGGAACCGTCGTTCTACGAAGAGCTACTTACTCGCGATTATTTTTTCTTGTTCCCGCCTGAGATTCTTAAGCAGCACACGCTGGTTTTCCAGTTGTACAGCTATTTCCGAAGCCGTATGTCACGTCGTCATTCTGACGTGATGCTATTGAGCGAGTTAAATCAAAAACTGGCGCGTAACATTGAGTGGCGTCGCTTCTCAATGGATCTGATCCGCGAACTTAAAAAACTGTCAAAAGAGAAGGGCAGTGACGAGCTATTTGTCGTCAACCTTTGGGGTTATCATCTGACGATCTCGGCGATGATCGACAACGACAAAGTCAAAGATTATCAGTTCGATATTAAATGTGATGCTGAAGAAGTGCTCCGCTACTCTCGTGCTCGCACGACGAATGCTGGCAAACGGAATATGGCGCCAACGCTGCCGAACCCTCTGCGCAATGAGATGGTGTCTAAACAGCAGCTCGAAGAGATGTCGCAGATTATTGATGGTGAGTTCGAGCCTATCCAGCGTAAAGAGCGTGCACCACGAGGAAAACTTGGTCGTCGCGTGAAGCAACGCAAGCACTTGGTAGAGATCAATGCTGATGAAATTACCATTACTCTATCTAAATACACCTCATCAGAGGCCCTAGAACGCTCTATAACCGCTTTAGCGGCGATGACAGGGCATTCCCATAGCTCAATCCAAGAAGAGTGTCTGGAGCTGATTGACAAGCTTGATTTCTTACGCGTAGGTGAACAAGCCGTTCCATACGAAACATTGAGTAAGATGGTCGAGCTCTACAACAGCCAGAGCGAGAACAAGCATTTATCGATAGAGCGATTAATTGCTGGATTGGCTGTGCGCAGAAAAGTGTGTAAGCAAGTCTTCGAAGGTCATCTAGATGAAACCGTATTTAGAGCCTTGGATGAAGTCGCCGTTTGAACCGACGACCATCAATGAAAACGATCAAGCCAGCAGATTTCTGCTGGCTTTTTCGTGTTTTCTTACCATCAAAAACACCTTGTTACACTCTACTAATATTAAGACAAAGCTACTACATTCCTCTGACAGAGCACTGACAATGTCGCTCTTCGAGTTGGATAATATTTATCCCGAATAGACAACCTTTTGTCCTTTCTGATGAATGAGGGATAGGATTATCCCTGATAGATTGGCTCATATTGTTACATTCATTCTGAATATTTTGCGAGTTCTCTGGACTCGCTTTTTTTTTGCCTGAATTTCCACTGCGGCACCTTGAGTTACGGATCAATGATCATGATTCTCCTTGATCATTGATCCGAGTTTTTTTCCTCAATCCTAATGAAACGATGATTTACCTTGATCATAGTTCCGATCTTCATTCCATTGCTGCTGTGCCATAAAGCGAACATGGTTTTCGATCAACTGGTGTGATTCTATTTGCCAGCGTGGACTTACCTGGTGTGCACAGAACTCAAGACTGACCACGACCAGATTTTGCATTCTTTTCATACACCAGTCTTTAAGCTCAAGTTCACTTTGATAGTGGACGACGACTTGCTGAAACTTACTGTAAGCAAATTGTAGGTACTGATAGGCTTTATCGGGTGAACGATCTCGTTCTTGTTGGAAAAGGCGTAAGCATCCGTCGAGCCAGCACGCGATGGCTTTACTTTGCTGCACGGAAATGAACGGTCCCCAGATTTGATCGGGTGGAGATAGGATCAGGGATTCTAGCTGGTTACCTTGATCATGCTTTCGATTTTGATACCAGTATTCGATCTGCGTCAGCCAGTTCTCCAATGGGTTCATCGCGTTTTCACCTAATCATTTGCCGTGAAATCTCTTGGTGTGATTAGTTTGGTTCATGATGAGGTTATTTGGCAAATCACCACCGAGGTACACTCGATGCGAAAACAGACGTCAACGTCCCAATACCAATAGATGGAGAGCAGTCATTGAGCGGTGTCGAGTGCAAAAGATTTGGAGTGCGGTTTTTGTAAGCAGTCGGAGGCGAAGGTTGGGTGCATGGGCAGTAAAAAATGAGACCGAGATCGCCCAACTTTCTTTAGGGGTAATCCTTTAAATGTACTGTGAGACTTTTGGTGGAGCAAAAACTATTTATCGAATTAACAGTAAGAATTTAGGAACTATTAGCATAATCACATTCTGAAGCTAAAATTCTTAACAAGGGGTGAGAGGTTTTGCTACAGATTAGCTGTCCCTTGCATGGTTTGTTCGGAGGTTATTATGTCCATTAATTCTATTGACCATGATGAAATGAGTAAAATTGCTGACAAGTGGGACTTCACGGAAGAAGTTGAGTCACAGAAGCCTGTGAAGGGCGTTAAATCCGCAGAAGCTCGTCGTCGTATTGAAGCATTAAGAGAGATTCGAGAAAGCGGTTTAACAATCGAAGAAGCTAAAGAGCTTGGCATCTTGCACTAGTCAGAAACACTATCACGAATACTTAAGGGGGGCGTAGGAAAGCCACCCTTTATTTTTTCACTAATTTTTGAGCGATTCCTCTCGCGATAGTGCGATTCCCTCTCTACATTCGCTGTTGGTGTGGTATATTCCCACTCCATATTTTTACAGATTTGAGCTTTAGTATGTCGATCAACCTGTCTAACCTCTCGGCTAGCGAAAAAAACAAGATAGAGCTTGATAAGCAAGCATCGTTTTTGGTTTGGAAACTCCGTGAAGCTAAAGCTGGTCCAGATGAAATCGACCAGACAGCAGCAAAGATCACTGATGACGAAGAACAAGCCTCATTTTTAGAGTCTGTAGCCAAATATAAACGAGTAATGGGTGTGGCATAATCCACTCATTCCCTCAGCAAGTGTCAGAAATTGAAAAGCTCACACGTTTTGCTAAAATCCTTCGCAATAAATTGAACTAGAGAGAACATCCCGATGGGAAGAAGTTTTGAAGTGCGCAAAGCCTCAATGGCAAAAACTGCAGGCGCAAAAATTAAAGTTTATTCCAAATACGGTAAAGAAATTTACATGTGCGCGAAAAACGGTGGCGGAGATCCAGACATGAACTTGTCTCTGAAACACCTAATCGCAAAAGCGAAGAAAGACCAAGTTCCTGCACACGTTATCGATAAAGCGATCGACAAAGCGAATGGTGGTGGCGGTGAAGATTACGCTCCAGCTCGTTACGAAGGCTTTGGCCCTGGCGGCACTAGCGTAATCGTTGACTGTCTGACAGACAACGGCAACCGTACTTTCCAAGATGTTCGCCAATGTTTCGTTAAAACAGGTGCTAAGATCGGCGTTGAAGGTTCTGTTTCTCACATGTTTGATCACCAAGCTGTATTCCAGTTCAAAGGCGATGACGATGAAGTTATTCTTGAAACGCTAATGATGGAAGACGTAGACGTGACTGACGTTGAGCTTGAAGACGGTGTAATCACGGTATTCGCTCCTCATACAGAGTTCTTTAAGACTAAGACGGCGCTTAACAGTGCATTCCCTGATCTAACAATTGATGTCGAAGAGATCACTTTCGTTCCTCAAACTCACACTCCAGTAGCGGGTGAAGATGCTGAGAAATTCCAGAAGTTCCTTGACCTTCTAGACGATTGTGATGATGTTCAGCAGGTTTACCACAACGCTGAACTGTAATCTTTACTGTTGAAAAAACCGAGCCTTAGTGCTCGGTTTTTTTATGCCTGAGAGGCGGATGTTTGACCCGTGAGCCAACTAGAAAGTCTACGTATTTGTGGTAAGACAGTCAGGTTGAGCGTTAACGCCACTGGCCACGCAATAATAAAACTATCGAGCCATATCGCAGGCCATTGGTGATTGAATCCGAGTTTATACCCAGAAAGTAGTCCTGACATAATGACCGCCATTGTCAGCGACGATAATAGCGCCGAAACCCAAAATTGTTTGCGATTCATAATTTATGCTCCTGTGCTTGTTGTTTTGCTGTAAATAAGGATATAACTATCCAATAGTGAAAAATATAAGCAGGTTTAGAAGTATGAATTCCATATTTGGAAATATTGATGATCTCTATCTGTTTTGCAGTGTGGTTGAGCAAGGCTCGTTGCTCGGTGCTTCCAAGACTTTACATATCCCCGTCTCGACCATGTCACGCCGTTTATCAGCGCTTGAACAGCGATTAGGGATGCGTTTACTAGAGAAGAAGGGCAGGGAGCTGGTTGCGACACAAAGTGGCTTAGAAGCCTTTGAGTTGCTTCGTAGCGGTATGGAGTCGATCGAAAGTGGCTTTAGCCAGATGCTGAGTGAAACTCAAGAAGTCTCTGGAACGATTAAACTGGCCATTCCGCACAATTTCTATCGTGCTTTTGTTGGCGAAGTCGTCGAACAGTTTTTGGTTGATTACCCTAAGGTGATGTTAGATCTGGTGCTCAGTCAGGAGCAGGCCGTCCCCCAAACGGATCGCGATCTCCTCATCACTTTCGATTTAGCGGATATGGATGACATGATCGCTAGGCCTTTGTTTACGGCTCATCATGGCTTTTTCGCTAGTCCAGAATATTTGGCGAAAGTAGGACGAGTGGAAAGCCTCAGTCAGCTAAACCAACTGAATTGGGTCAGTGTTGATCATGTCGTGGATATATCAGTCTACCAGCAGCAGAGTTTGGTCGATGTTCTACACATCAAGCCCAAGCTGATCGTAAATGACATACTCGCGGTATGCGGTGCAGTGGAAAAAGGGTTAGGTGTTGCCTCGCTGCCGTTTCGACATGTTCACGAGGGGATGAATATGGTGCGAGTGTTGCCTCAATACCAGCGCAGTGCTAGGCAAGCGTACTTAGTCTATAAACAGCGACGCTATCAGCCCAAGGCATTGACTCTGTTGGTCGAACGGTTAATGAGTGGGGGGGAGAAAATGCAGCACCCTGAACGTTTTACAGTGTAAAGCGTGCGATGCAGAAGATAGGAAATTCGGCATTCAATTCAGAAAGATGCCGTCCGAAAGATAAAAGTAGGGGGTGAACATTCACCCCCACATCGTCGAAAACCTCTCGCAATCGAGAAGTGTTTATTCCGGTTTATTGTGTTTGACGCTTCATATCGTCGTGAACCATGGCGTTATCCAGCTCATGAATCGTTCCGATACGAACTCGTTTCTCTGGTGCGAGCTTTTCGTATTCAGTGAGGTAAATATCACTATGGATGTGCTCAGCAATCATTTTTACTAATAGGCGATTATTGGTGTACAAACCTACTGTTTCTTCGCGATGAGAGAACATCAAACCTTGCTTCATATCTGCCACGATCATAAAGCGGTGTGAAGGATACTCAGTTTCTTCATTGTTAGAGCGAGCGTAGAGCTCAATGCTAGGGTGGGGGATCGCAATGCGGTTGAACGAAAAAGCGATAATACGCACACCACGTTCGGCGGCTTCGATTAATTCCGCTGAGAATCTAGGATCGAGCTGGAAATCCGTATTTAGGTATATTTCTACCTGTGCCATTTCTATCACTTCTTTGGCTTTTTGAACCAAATTGTCGATACCTGTGACGTTGTAAACAAACTCCTTTTCCTCAGTGAGCATCATGCGAGACAGCTCTTTTTTGAGAATATGGATATTTTCTACCGTGTTTTTCTCGATTTGGTTGAAGATCAGTTCTGGCGATTTAGCTTCATACTCTTTGGTGTCTCCATCCGACATAAAAATGTACCCATTTTTGTATAGGTTATCGATGGATGAGTAGACGGAAGAGCGAGATAAAGAGATATCTTTTGCGATCTTGTAACCACTGGCACAACCGTTTTTGAGTAGGTTGATATAAACCAAGGAGTCCGTTTTTGTAAAACCAAAATTCATCAACTTATCAACCAAGTCTGACACGGTTTGCCCTCTAAAATTATTCAATATTGTGTTCCATTTTGGCTAGATTATCATTGGTTAAGCTCGGAGCCTAACTTGACGTGCAATGAGTTGCTGTTTTGTTTGAACTGCTCCACGAGCAATAAAAAAATCCTCATAGGGCAGCGCCAGAATTGTAGGGAGTGGCGAAATGCCACAATAGCGACTCAAAGCGACTTTGAGGTCACTAGAGATTGAAGAGTAACGGGAGACACTACCAAGCAATAGCAAGGTTCTTGGTAGATGGCTCTCAATATGGGGATTGAGAGCGCGTGCTAACTGATCAATGTAGCGTCGATATGTTCGCGCCGCGATAGGATCGCCCTGTTCTAAAGCACCGAGGATATCTTTGACTCCCGCACGCTTGAGCAGAATTTGTTCGTATTGGCGCTCTAAGCCAGATACCGATAAAAACTGTTCGATACAGGCCTCACTTGAGCATCGACAGGCAGTGACAAGACCATCTAAAACAAAGTCATATTCTGGTAGCGGCATATGCGCCCATGGGATAGGGCGAAGCGTGCGTTTGGAAATGCCTCTGCGAGTTCTGGTTGCACAATACAGTTCACACTCGTTATCAACGATGGCACACAGCACTTCACCCAGTTTAATTTTCGTTAATACTTCAGGTGAGCATTGCAGCCCTGCCTGAACAAAGTCGGTGACAGTACAAGGGATTCGATATCTTTGCTCGATCAGAGTTTCTAATGCTAGATGATGTTGCGTAAGCCAAAAATGCATCTCATCTGTGACGGCAAGACCAATAGAAGTGAATGAACTGTATGCCCATTGAAAATTATCTATCAGTTGAAACACCTGCTGTTTCAATTCTTGCGCGGTCTGAATGAGGTTTTGTTGACTGGAATACAAGGTATTCAGTTGCCCATCGAGCACCGTTGCTTTGAGTTGAGTTCTGTCTATCGAGATCCCTAGATACATGCTCAGTCCTCGCTTAATCGTGCCAATATCCGTAAGCAGGTAGATTGATGCTGGTACCATCAAGTGCTACGGTTACTTCAGTATCGCTATTGTTAAGTAAGAAGCGTCTTGAGCCTCGGTGATAACCGACGACGGAAGGATGGTCTATGTCGAGCCAGTGAATATATGGCAGATTAAAGTTGTCATCACTTTGTCTCAGTTCAATCAAGTGCTGAATGAACGATCGGAAATCGAGCTCAGTTTGATCTGGAGACCAGTTCATACAGCGACGATTGTCTTCAAGCCCCATGCCTTTGCGCCCTTCCATAGCCACTTCACCACCATAGTAAATGCATGGTGCGCCGGCTTGCGTGAACATAAACAGGTAGGCCAGTTTCGCTCGACGCAGATCGTTACCACAAAGGCTAACGAGGCGAGTGGTGTCATGGCTTTCAAGCAAGTTGAACATTGCTTCGTTGACATTCCGCGGGTAGGCAAGATAAGCCCCCGTTACGGTTTCCATAAATTGCTGCTTGCTATGAACATCAAGCGCGAAATAGTCGGTAACCGCCTGAGTCATTGGGTAGTTCATCAGTGAATCGTACTGATCACCGCGCAGCCAAGGCATCCCTTCATGCCAAATCTCACCGAGAATGTAGCAATCGGGTTTGACTTCTTTGACGACATTGCGAAACTCTCGCCAAAACTGATGATCGACCTCATTTGCGACATCGAGTCGCCAGCCATCAATATCAAACTCTTCTACCCAGTAGCGAGCCACATTGAGTAAGTACTCGCGGCAGGGTTGATGCTCTGTGTTGAGTTTTGGCATCTCAAGTACATTGCCGAACGTTTCGTAATTAAAGTTCCAGCAATCCCATTGTGACTTATCGGTGTCGGGATACACTGGGAACCTGTTGATCCAGAACCACTCTGCATACTGAGAGTTCTCACCATTTTTGACCACATCGAGCCAAAATGGATGTTGATCACCGATGTGATTGAAAACGGCATCGAGCATCACTTTCATGCCTCGATTATGCGCTTCCTGAACCAGAGTTCTAAAGGCATCATTGCCGCCAAAATGTGGGTCGACATTGAAATAATCCACGGTATCGTATTTGTGGCTAGTGGTGGCAGTGAAAATTGGGCACAAGTAGAGTCCGTTAATCCCTAATTCTTGAAGATAGTCGAGATGCTCTATCACGCCCCAAAGATCGCCGCCCATAAAATTGCGGGAGGTCGGTACGCTGCCCCAAGGCTCTGCATTTTTAGGGCTGATTTCAGGTCTGCCATTGGCGAATCGTTCAGGAAAAATTTGATACCAGACAGTGGATTTAATCCAGTCCGGCGTGACCAAAACGTCTTTAGGATTGATGTAAGGAAAGCAGAAGAAATTGCTCAAATTACTGAGCTCTCGTTCCTCCGCCGATTTGCTGTCTAGGTCAACAGTACGCTTCTCTCCAAACAGTATTTTTTCCCCATCTTTGCCATAGAGTATGAATCCATAGCGGCTACGACGTTTTGGTGGCGTGAATTCTGCAAACCAGTGGTCATGGTGTTCTGTCACCCCTTCGAGCTGCATAGGCACTTCGTTACCACCAACCCAGCCGTGGGCATCGCTCCCTCCTAGGTTGCCACCATCTAACCCGCCTTCTGCCCATCGATACGGGTCGCCTATCCATAAGCAAACGCGCTCCACTTCACCTTTGGCGCATTTGAGCCTGAGATGCAAAGTCTGCTCGTCGTAGGCATAGCTATCAGCACTTTTGACGGTATGAGTGAGTGAGCTTCGAGTAATCATAATTATTGGTCCTGTTATTATTCTTTTACTGCACCACTCACTAAGCCTGTGGTGATGTGTTTTTGAGTTGCGACAAAAAGTAGAGTGATTGGCACCGCAACAAGCAGTGAACCCGCCGCAAATAGAGTGAAATTTTCCGCAGAATTAGAGGTGATCCAACTGAAGATACCGATCGCCAAAGTCATCTTCTCTTCACTGCGTAAAATGAGTGTCGGCAGAATGAAATCCATCCATGGCCCGGTAAAGGACACCAGTGCTACAAACACCAGAATGGGTCTCGCCAGTGGCAAGATGATTTCGATGAAAATGGTCATATGACCTGCGCCGTCAATCTTTGCTGCCTCGTCGAGTGAGGTAGGAATCGCATCAAAGTAGCCTTTGACCAACCAAGTCATGAATGGCAACGAGCCCGCGACATAAACAAACAGCAACCCTGCGTAGGTGTCGATCAGGTTGAGTTTTGATAGCAAGATGTAAATTGCTGTCATTGACAAAAAGGCAGGGAACATCTGTAAGACCAAAACCCCCATCAGCACATTGCGTTTACCTTTGAAGCGATAGCGTGAGAATACGTATGCGGTCATAGTCACAACGACCAGCGATATCAGCATGTTGGCAGTAGCCAGTGCAAAGGTGTTGAGATACCACTGTAGATATGGGGTGTCCTGAAACAGCGCCACATAATGCTCTAGTGAGAAGCTCCAACCTGAAAATGAGGAACTGAACATATTGCTGCCAGGTTTAAATGACGCCAATACCGTCCAAATTACCGGCCCCAACACCAATAAAGCGTTGATAAGTAGGAACAGATAGACCACGCCAGTGGCCAATTTTTGCAAAAGAAACTTCATTACTTCATCCCCACATCATCGCTAAACGATGACATCCGTCTGAACTGCCAGATCGCGATGACTGACAAGAACAAGAAAATAATTATCGAGATCACAGAGGCGATTTGGTATTGCTGGAAGTCGAGAGTTAACTTGTAAATCCAAGTGATCAAAATGTCGGTGTGTCCTGCAAATCGATATTCTGGGTTGATCGGGCCACCTTCGGTCAAGAGGAAGATTGCACCAAAGTTATTGAAGTTATGGGCAAAAGTCATCACTAAGGAAGGCGCTACTTGGTGCAAAACCATAGGCAAGGTGATTTCCTTGAACTGCTGGAACTTATTCGCACCATCCACTTCACTGGCTTCATAAAGATCTTGCGGGATATTGGTTAGCGCACCGGAAATAAGAAGCATGAAGTAGGGAGCTCCCACCCAGACGCTGACCGCAATCACGGTTACTTTTGCCATCCATGGGTCGGATAGGAATGCCACCGAGTCAAAACCCCAGCTATTGAGTGTCGCGTTTACGGGCCCAACTCCGTTCAAGAGCAGGCGGAACATCAGCAAAGTAACAAATGCAGGGATGGCATAAGGCAAAATAAAGACAAAACGCCAAGCCTTCTTCGCTCTTATGTTTTTGTTGGATAACGCCAGGGCGAGTAAAAAGCCAAAACCGCAAGTACAGATGGTCGCTAAAATCGCCCACATCACCGTCCAAGTAGCCACGCCAAGAAAGGTGTTTGACCAAATCTTCAGTTCAAACAGAGAGATAAAGTTTTTTAGTCCAACCCAATCGACGAGATTTCGTGGTGGGATATGGTGTGGTGCCGAATAGTTAGTGAACGAAACCAATACCGTAATAACAATGGGCATAATGATAAATGCGATACTGGTCAACATCGCAGGTGAAAGCACCAGCAAGGCAAACTGCCGATCGTAAATGGCCTTGATCTGTTCAGTCGCAGAAAGCTGGCACGGCTGGCATGAGTTAGCGTCATTGATATTCAGTGCATACAGGCACAGGAAGATAAACACAGCGATCAGTGCGATGACACCTTCCACCAGCAAAAATACCGAGTGATCACCTTGAATAATGGTAAAGCCTTCACGAGTTTGGGCGACATCTCCCAAAGTCACTAGCTGTTTTAACGCCAAGCTAAGCTCTGGAATACTGACGACAAAAAGCACTTGAATAATTAGCCAAACCAGCCCTTTAACCCAATGGCCCTGACGCATTTGCGTCAGGCCCATGATGACAGTGGAAGCGTTGAATACAGAAGGTATTCGAGTTTGAGACAACAACATCCCTTACTCCTGTAAACTGATCTGTTCTTTGATGACTGATTCTGC
Organism: Vibrio sp. TRT 1302; assembly: GCF_050113875.1. Lineage (NCBI taxonomy): Bacteria > Pseudomonadati > Pseudomonadota > Gammaproteobacteria > Vibrionales > Vibrionaceae > Vibrio > Vibrio sp. TRT 1302. Next base: position 425,920 of record NZ_JBNJOF010000003.1, read on the forward strand.
GCGCTTCAATACTTTTTCTGGTGATTTGTCATTCACCCATAGAGAGGTCATCGCACTGGCCATTGGTGACCACAAGTATCCCATCTCAGGTATTGATGGCATCGCATCGGCAAAGTAACCCTGCCCGATGATCGCGTAGGTTGCTTCATCTGCATCGACAATGATCTCTTCCATCACCTCTTGAACAGGAGGGATAGATTTTGTCATCTCATAGCGTTTTTTAAGCATCTTGTCGCTGCTGAGGTAATTGGCAAATAACTGAGCCGCTTTCGGATAGTTTGTAAAAGAGGACACCACGGCTAAACGAACTGTCGAAAATGTTCTTGGTTGCTTACCATCCAGCGTCGGGATAGGGACCACGCCAAAGTTTACGCCAGACGCTTGGTAGCCTTGAATAGCCCAAGGACCATCAATAATTGCTGCCACCTTTCCTTCACTGAACAAGCCTCGTCTAACCTGAGGGTTGCGTATATCCATCGGGTTAGCACTGTTGGCAACCTGAAGTTTCTTCATTGCTTGCAGACCTTGCTGAGCCTGTTCAGAGGCAATACCGATATCCTTGGCATTGGTGCCATTGTCGCCAAATTCGTAAGCGCCATAGAGAGTCAAGAACATACGAGATTCGTAGTAATTTTGTATATCCCACAGCAAGGCATATTTGTGTTCTTTATTGTCGTTAAATGATTTGGAGAACTCGATCAGTTGCTCAAAAGATTCAGGGGCTTGAGGTAGCAGATCTTTATTGTAGAACAGAGCGGTTGTGGCGAAGCTGACCGGAAATCCGTAGGTTTTGCCCTCAGAACGCGCTGCACTGACGGCGCTTTGCAGGAAGTGGGTGTTGATATGTTCCGCAGAGACCAGATTTTCCATCGCTCCACCAGCGACAACTAAGCGACCAAGCAAATCATGTTCAATTTCAGCCACATCTGCGACACGTGCTGAGCCTCCATCTTGAATGAGCCTAGACGCAGCATCAATCGGAGCTAGACCACGAAAATCAAACGTCACCTTGTAGCCAAGATCTTGATTGAACTGATTCGCGGCGTATTTCATGTAATCGACGGTAGTGTGGTCCGTCCAAACCAACAGATTTGCACCTGGCTCTGGTTCGATAGGCTGTGCCAAGGCAGAGGCGCTAACAAGAGTGGTGAGCAGTATTTGACTGGTCAATAACTTGGTTTTCATTGTGGCATCCAATTTTAGTAGTTCACGATATACTACTAAATTGAGCTTGATAGAGATTTTAGTCAATTGAAAACTGCTCAAAATAACGTCTAAATGTGATCTGAATCTACTAAAGTGCTTGTATTGCAAAGGATTGCAAGAGGTTGTATAGCACTCCTGACCTTATTGTTGTTCTTGTCACTAATGGTCATTAAAGGCCGTGAAAGCTAATTTTTAGTGATGTGAGTCAAATTATTACTCGCCATCTAGTGACCAGTGTCTCATTTGAATCTCATTCACCGAGCAAATAATATTCAGATGCAGAACAATGGTTAGGCGTTCAGGCTGAACTACTAAATAAAACCCGATTAATATTTATAGAATCCACCTCTATGAGGTTAAGGACATACTGTGAACAGGACTGTACTTTCGCTCAGTATCGCTTGCGCTCTGAGCACTGCACCTACCGTTTTTGCTGCTGAGAATGGACCCGCTCCCCACGAAATGGGCGGTAATATACTGACTCAGGCTCTTGATTTTGGCGGACATGTTGGGACATCGATTGAAATCGAAGATAAAGACATCACCAATTACAAGACGTGGGGCGGACAGACTGAAAATGAACGCACGACTACCCATGAAGTACTTGGGCTGTTTTATAAAAACGCTCACTGGAACTTCTCTTCTTTATACGCTTTTAAATTGACTGATCGTGTTAAGCGCAATCAGAATCGCTCGTACACTGAGACTGAAGATGGCTATAAGCATCTCATTTCGATCGACAAGAAATTCCCGTTGCCGAACGGCTTTGAAACAGGGGTTATCTATGACCTAGAGTACACCTTGGGTACGGTCGCGACGACGGCAGGCGTTAGCAATCTACGTACAAAGAACGCTGAGCACAGTGTTCGCCCTTACTTCAACTTTTACAGTAATGAGTATGACGCGGGCTTCCAATCTAACCTTGAGTATCTCTACAACGATGAAGACAAGTCTGCTTGGGGGAGTCGTGTTGAAGAGGGTTACTCAGTCCTTGTTAAGCCATACAAACGTTTTGGTAACTGGGAGCTTGGCGTTGAGTTCTACTACCAGGTTAAAGACAACGAGGCTCGTAACAGCGATGGTTCGATCAATGAAGTGAGCGATTTCACTGAAAAATACATTGAACCTATTGTTCAATACAGCTTTGAAGATGCGGGCACCTTATATGTACGCGCTCGCTACGGTGAAAACGAGACTAAGCATACGGAAGGTTGGGCTGCGGGAGAGCAGTACTTCAAAGATATTCGTAAAGCGACGATGGGCTACGAGCAGTCTGTTGGCGATAACTGGCTACTTAAAGGTGAGTATGAGTGGGCTAAAGACACTGAGACCTTTACCAAACTCGCTGGAGAAGAAAAGGTTGTCGAGCAAAACACCTTCTTGCTTCAGGCTATTTATCGTCTGTAAAACACGTTTATTTGCTTAAGGAAATCCTATGATCACGGTTTCGGAAATTGCTCAATTGATTGGTGGCCAAATAGATGGCGACCCAGGCTTGTCTGTGAGTACGATTGTCCCGCTCAATCACCCTGAAGAAGGGGGACTGGCCATCGTATTTTCTAAAGCTGAACTCAAGCATATAGAGCAATCAATGGCCGACGTGATCATAGGACCTTCGTGCATCCTATCTAGCCAAGCGAAAGCCAAAATAGTGATTGAATCGCTTAAAGCTGAAACACTCAATACCCTGTTACGCTTTTACAAAGTACATAAATATCAATTATTTGAACAAGGTAATACATCTGAAATTGCCGATGTTTATATTGGTAAACATTGCAAGATAGGTAACAACTGTCACTTTATGCCTGGCGTTAAAATCATGAATGGCGTGACCATCGGTGACAATGTTGCCATTCATGCCAACACCGTGATTAAAGAGGGCACGGTTATCGGCAATAACGTCACTATCGATTCCAATAACTCTATCGGTAACTTTAGTTTCGAATACATGAATGGCCGTCACGGCCAGTTTGAGCGCGTAGAAAGCGTTGGCCGTGTTGTTATCGAAGACGATGTCGAAATTGGCTGCAACAACGCGATCGATCGTGGAACGCTCGGTGACACCGTGATAGGCAAGGGCACCAAGATAGACAATCTTGTCCAGATTGGTCACGACTGCAAAGTGGGTCAGCACTGTTTAATTGTTTCTCAAGTTGGATTAGCGGGACACACCACGCTCGGAAACCATGTCATCGTTCACGGTCAGGTCGGAACCGCTGGTCATATTTCTATCGGTGATCACTCTGTGATTAAAGCCAAATCTGGTGTCAGTCAGTCGTTTCCTGCGCGCAGTGATTTATTTGGCTATCCGGCCAAAGATGCGCGTGCTTACTACAAGAACTTGGCGGTTCTCAATAAATTGACCCGTCAGTTTGACCTCGCTAAGCAATCCGACAATAGCAAACCAATTGATCCACCTTCTCACTGGTTGAAACGCTTATTTTCTGGTCGTTAAACCTAAATAAAATTAAGGACTTATGATGAAAAAAATCATTCTACCTCTGTTACTTAGTGCGTTGGCTGCGGGTTGTTCCAGCACCAGTGACACGACTAGCCAAGTCGCACCGACCAATGCTGATAGTCTACTGGCGAAATGCGACTTACCGACAGTTGAAGATCGTGGACCAATTCGCCCGACCTTGTTTGTTGTGGGGACTTTTGATGAAGGTCAGTGGATCCATCTTGAAGATCGTGAAATGAGCCATAAAGGTGATGGTATTTATCAGGTTGTCCATCAAGAGAAGGCTGGTGTGGTCAACGTTCAGTTCGCGACCATGAACTGGAATCCACAGTACACCGTCTCTGGGCGCAAAATGGGCATCAATCAGGAGATCGAGTTGAAGCGTGGTGGTTTTGCCAAAAATACCCGTGTCGAGATCCCTGCTGATGGTAAATATGTTTGGTCAATTCAAATTGATGAAAATAAGAATCCAGTGCGCGCGATGATCGCCACTTGTCAGTAACACTGAGCCGTCAGAGACTCTCTGACGGCGTTAAGTTTATAGCTTAATGCACATAGTGATGTGCCGTAAGTTATGAGTTTATAGCGCTTTATTTGGAGTACCCATGGCAACAGTTAGCCTAAAACAAGTAGAAAAACAGTACGAAAACGGCTTTAAAGCGGTACACGGAATCGACCTTGAAATCAATGAAGGCGAATTTATGGTGTTTGTCGGGCCATCAGGTTGCGCCAAATCGACCACATTGAGAATGATCGCAGGGCTTGAATCGATTTCATCTGGTGATATTCGTATTGGGGATCGAGTCGTGAACGATTTGCCACCTAAAGATCGTGGTATCGCGATGGTGTTTCAAAACTACGCTCTTTATCCGCATAAAACGGTTTTCGACAATATGGCCTTTGGTCTCAAGATGGCTAAAAAGTCGAAAGAAGAGATCAAGAAAAGAGTTGAAGAAGCGGCGGAAAAGCTAGAGATCACGGATCTTCTTTATCGAAAACCTAAGGAGATGTCTGGTGGTCAGCGTCAGCGTGTTGCGGTAGGTCGAGCTATCGTTCGCAAACCTGATGTCTTTTTATTCGACGAGCCACTATCGAATCTGGATGCCAAACTTCGTGTTTCAATGCGAGTGAAAATTGCTCAGCTTCATCAATCACTCAAAGATGAAGGCAATCCTGCAACCATGATTTACGTGACTCATGACCAAACGGAAGCCCTCACGCTTGGTGACAGAATCTGTGTCCTGAATCAGGGCAAAATTATGCAGGTTGATACTCCTGCAAACTTATACAACTATCCAGCGAACCGCTTTGTCGCCAGCTTTATTGGTTCACCGGCAATGAATTTGGTGGATACCGTACTGAGACGAAATGGCGAAAACTTGATGGTTGAGATTGCGCCATCTGCTCGCATCCTCATCCCTAAAGCAATGCAAGAGGCGCTGGAACAATACGTAGACAACCCAGTCTGCTTCGGCATTCGTCCGGAACATATCTCACTGGCACAAGAGGGAGAAACACTGAACACCTTTGAAGGCCAGCTATCTGTGGTTGAAAACCTCGGCAACGAAAAGTACCTCTACTTCACAGTGGGTGGTAAAGAGCTGATTGCACGTGTTCAAGATCAGTCAATCACCACGGCGGACATTGGTCGCACATTCCGTTTCAACCTCAACACCGCGTTTTGTCATATTTTTGATTTTTATAATGAAAACAATCTAATTCACAGCCGACCCTACTCGGCTTAGTTAATAACAACGGGGAACCTCTAATGAATAAACGGACACTGATTTGCAGCGCACTGCTTGCGACATTGGCGATAGGCGGCGGCCTTTCGGCTCCCGCTATAGGTGCGCAAGCCGCAACCACGGCAAGCAGCACTTTCGATTTTAGACAAGAGACGATTTACTTCGTCTTCCTAGATCGATTTAGTGATGGCGATGCGAGCAACAACAGTGGCAACAATCCACTTACTTATGATCCGAGTAACCTTAAGAAGTACGTCGGTGGTGACATTAGAGGTTTAATCAACAAACTGCCTTATCTCAAATCCTTAGGCATCACAGCGATTTGGATTACTCCGCCAGTGGATAATGCCGATAATCTCGATGTGAATGGTGGTGCGGGCTACCACGGATACTGGGGTAAAGACTTCTTCAGAGTGGATGAACATCTAGGCACGATGGATGACTTTAAAGAGTTAAGCCAGTTGATGCACAGCCCTGAATACAACATGAAGTTGGTTCTGGATTACGCACCAAACCACTCCAATGGTAATGATGAAAATGAGTATGGTGCTCTGTACCGCGATGGTGCTTACATCACCAATTACAATACTGATGTCGCTGCTGGAAGCAACTGGTATCACCACAATGGTGGCGTAACCAATTGGAATGACTGGTATCAGGTTCGTAATCACAATCTGTTTAACCTGTCTGATTTCAATCAATCAAATCCTGTGGTCTACAACTATTTATTAGACGGTGCGAAGTTCTGGATTGATGCAGGGGTAGATGCAATTCGTATCGATGCCATCAAACACATGGATAAAGAGTTTATCCAACAGTGGACTGGCGATATCTACAATTACGCTTCGACTATCGGCCGTGACGGTTTTTACTTCTTCGGTGAATGGTTTGGTGCCAGTGCGACAACAACGACAGGTATTGATGGCTACGCCATTGACTATGCCAACAACTCAGGCTCCGCGTTACTTGATTTTGGTTTCCGTGACACATTAGAGCGAGTACTGGTTGGCCGTAGTGGTAATAGCATGCAGACTCTCAATAGCTATCTTGAAACGCGCGGCAATGTGTTCACCAGCGATGACTGGCAAGTCGTATTTATGGATAACCATGATATGGCCCGAATCTCAACGGCACTGCGTTCAACCGCGACCACTTTCGGCCCAGGTAACAACGAAGCTGGGGGCGGTCAGTCTGAAGCATTTGCTCAAAAACGTGTCGATCTAGGTCTGGTTGCGACCATGACAGTACGTGGTATTCCGGCTATCTACTACGGAACAGAGCACTACAGCGCAAACTTTACCACCAATGCGTTTGGCCAAGTGGGTAGCGACCCATACAACCGCGAAGTGATGCCAAGTTTTGCTCAGGATAGTGATGCATTTAAGATTATTCAGTCACTTACAGCGCTACGAAAAAACAGTCCTGCAATTCAGAAAGGTAGCTACACCCAGAAATGGGTCAACGATGACATTCTAGTTTATGAACGTAGGTTTGAAGATGATGTTGTGTTAGTCGCACTTAACCGAGGCGCGGCAACGACGATTAACGTCTCTGCTCTGTCATTGGCGGACAACGCCTACACCAGCCTAGTTGGTAACGACGTTGTTGCTATTTCTCAGTCTGCTGCGACTCTCAATCTTGAGCAGAACGAAGCGATCGTACTGCACGGAAAGACAAGGGTGGCGAGTGGTGACCTCACTAGCGTGACTTTTACTTGCAACAATGGCCACACCCAATGGGGACAAAGTGTCTATGCGGTAGGCGGTGTGAGTGAACTTGGTAACTGGGCACCGGCTCAGGCTGTGAAACTTTCGCCATCGGTTTACCCAACATGGCAAGGCACGATTCAAGTTCCTAACGGTCAGTCATTAGAGTGGAAATGTCTTAAACGCTCTGAAAGCGATACTGGCGCTTTGATTGAATGGCAGTCAGGCAGCAACAATAGTGTCGATACCAGCACTCAGACTCAAACTAATGGCTCTTTCTAACTCATTATTAACTTGTCTCCAGCCAAGAGACTCCATACCCAGCTAGGGGGTTTTCAGGTAGTAATACGCTGCCACTTTAAGGCCTTAGGTTTGCACCTAAGGTCTTTTTTTTTATGTTGTGCAGCACTCCAAGTTAATGGCTTAAAATGATGAAACTCATCTTGTTCATCGAATGTGATATCTTGGCACTATTCTTAGGCTTTACAGTGTAAAGTCGCCTTCCATAATTAAGGAACAATTGGAGAGACAATGGATAAGGTAGTCATCGTTACAGGAGCAGGACGGGGAATAGGCGCTGAAACGGCAATATTGTTGGCAAGCCAAGGCTATGCGGTATGCGTCAATTATCTGAGTAATGATTTGCGGGCTAAACAGGTCGTCGACCAAATCCTTCTGGCTGGGGGAGAAGCGTTTTCTTATCAGGCCGATGTTTCCAGTTCAGAGCAAGTATCCGCGATGTTTGAGGCAACCCGTCAACGTTATGGATTGGTGACTCACCTAGTAAACAATGCCGGTATTTTGTTTACGCAGTCTAAACTTTGCGATATCGAATTAGAGCGTTTTCAAAAGGTTATGCAAACCAACGTAATCAGTTGCTTCCTTTGCTGTAAGGCGTTTATCAATCAAGCGGGGAATAAAAAGGCGATTGTGAACGTTTCATCGGCTGCCTCACGTTTGGGCGCTCCATTTGAGTATATTGATTATGCGGCCTCCAAAGGTGCAATGGATTCATTAACCAAAGGATTGTCACTTGAGTTAGCAGAGGAAGGGATTCGTGTAAATGGTGTTAGGCCAGGCTGCATTTACACGGAAATGCACGCAGATGGTGGAGAGCCAGATCGTGTTGACCGTCTCGCTTCAAGCCTGCCTCTTAAGCGTGGTGGGACGCCTCAGGAAGTAGCACAAGCGATTGCTTGGTTGCTATCGGAGGAAGCCTCTTATGTTACAGGTACCTTTATTGAACTCGCTGGTGGCCGCTAATCGTCTTTAGGATAGTGACAGGTCTGAAGCGTTATCTTTTTTACAACACGGAAGAGAACTGAGTTCCGCTTAGATAAGGAATTAGAATGGCTGACCCACATATTCAATCTCCGATGGATATCTATGACCACATGACAGTGATCATCTACCGTTTAGGTTTTACCTTAGCTTGCCCCGTGATTGCGTTACTACCTTGGCTGAGTCACTTTCCGGTTGAAAATTTCGTGATGCTTTGTGCTGCCATGTGTGCTTCCTCTCTGCACATCTACATGAAATCGTTTCGGTTACTGCTGCAATTTGCTACTTGGATCGGCTTACTGTGTTTTGTGTTGGGGTACCCGTATTTAGGTATAGGAGGAGCGTTTATTACCTTGGGTGGACTGTGTTTTAAAGAGCACTATTGCTTCAAAGTGCCAGGGTTGCGTTTGCAGCCTCTTATATTGGTCGCTCTGTGGTTCTGCTTAGTGTTCGATATCGGTGTTGCAGCAAAAGCGCTATCTGCAATATCAGCGCTTCTTTTCCTTATCACGAGTCTCTATAAATGGCGTATGCCAAGGCACTATGACATTGGTGATAAATCCAAGTATGAGGTTTAGTCGGTAGGCTTTGTCATACGGACCAAACCCTTTGGATTTTTTACATCACGCTGAATGATTATGTTGCCATTACTGTCCTTTTCACCTTGTGAATAGACCAAATAAAAGACTCCAGCCGCTTCAGCGTAGCCTTGTTCAGCAGCGATTTTTAGTCAATAAAATGCCAAGCACTTCAATGTATCGAAGCTGGCATTTAATCATGCGTTGCAAGAATCCCTCTAACCTTTCCCTTACCACGATCAGCATAATTTTATTGCCGTAGGGATGGGCGAGCATGGTTTGTCCTCGCGAGTTAAATCGGCTAAAGGTCTCTTACACTTGGTGATGGAGCTGTCTGTGAACCACCATCGACAATATTCGCAGTTTATTGCTCATACCCAGTTACTTACCTGTTTGAGGGTCTAACGGGGTACTACGATATTCTTCACCGGCTAAAATATCGTAGTGAATCACGGTATCGCTATTAAACTGAGAGAAATCAAAGTAGACACTTTCTGCATTTGTTTCTGACGTTTCAGATATTTTCTTTTTATTGACAAAGTAGTAGCATCCGGTAATACCTTTCCAAACATCCTTAGACCATTGGTATAAACGGCTGTTACAATCTTTAGCCTCTATTTTAGACGTTAATGCTAAGGGTTTGTTGTAGTAATCCTTGCCCGCTTTTTTGATACGTAAGTTTGCAAAGCCTACCGTATCGAAGGCATTCGTTAATTCCACTTCCATATTAGATAGGTAAGTGATGCAGCCTCTCTCTGGTTGTCTTGGCTGGTAAGGGATCCTCAGTTCATAGAAATTATCATCTGATGAGAAGTTGTGTTCAAACTTAAAACTCTCGTTGTAAATTCCTGTATTTACTTTTCCACTGCCTTCATTCCATGACCATCCGGAGCAACTTTCTCCGCGGCCAAAGTAGTTTACGCGAATACTGATCTTGGCATCCGATGGTTTTTTGCCCGCAATCACCATATAAGGCTCTTCGCCCGCGCCCCATATTTTCTCCGTTGGAGTCAAAAAATATGGGACCACTGTTATAGCAGTGATGGCAATAAGCACAATCGATAATATTCGCCGTTTGTTGCTCATGCCCAGTTACTTACCTGTTTGAGGGTCTAACGGGGCACTACGATATTTTTCGCCGGCTAAAATATCGTAGTGAATTACCGTATCACTATTAAACTGAGAGAAATCAAAGTAGACGCTTTCTGCGTTAAATTCTGATTCTTTTGATATCCTTTTTTGATTGAAATAAAAGTCACATCCGGTTGCTCCAGCCCAAACTTTTCTTAAACTTTTATACACTTCACTGTTGCAATCTTTAGCCTCTATTTTAGACGTTAATGCTATGGGTTTGTTGTAGTAATCCTTGCCAGCTTTTTTGATACGTAAGTTTGCAAAGCCTACCGTATCGAAGGCATTCGTTAATTCCACTTCCATATTAGATAGGTAAGTGATGCAGCCTCTCTCTGGTTGTCTTGGCTGGTAAGGGATCCTCAGTTCATAGAAATTATCATCTGATGAGAAGTTGTGTTCAAACTTAAAACTCTCGTTGTAAATTCCTGTATTTACTTTTCCACTGCCTGCATTCCATGACCATCCGGAGCAGCTTTCTCCGCGGCCAAAGTAGTTTACGCGAACACTGATCTTGGCATCCGATGGTTTTTTGCCTGCAATCACCATATAAGGCTCTTCGCCCTCGCCCCATATTTTCTCCGTTGGAGTCAAATATTGGAGCACTGTTATTGCAGTGATGGCAATAAGCACAATCGATAATATTCGCTGTTTGTTGCTCATTGTAATTGCTCCTTCACTGTTTCTATCTCTATCGTTTGGTCACCAAATAGTAACTCTTTATTAGGCAGTATTTCTGGAGTTTTGACTAAGGCATCGAGTTCTTTTCTGATTCTCTGCACGTTAAGTGTAATTTTCTCGGTCAACTTCAGCTCTTGTCTGACCGAAAATAAGGTTTGTGTGCGTTCATGCTCGCGCTGTGCATAGGCTGCCGGGTCCTTTCTTGAAATTGCGTGCATGGCTAAGGCGTTGATTTCATCCTGTTTGAGTGCACGGTAAGTTTCCAGTAACTTTGCTTCTGTCTGGTGGATTATTTGATGAGCCGATTGATAGTTCTCAACCGCGGTATTGTTTAGCATCAACGTGAGCTGTTGCTTAAGGTTAGGTATGTATTCACCAAGCCGATGATCCAATCCGGAGTTCGTGATGGTATTAACATAGCCATTGATGTCGATATGGTCATTGCTTAATGTTTTGGCTAACCGATAAGAGTCTTCGGTTTTGTTGGATGCCAGTGTCAAGCTGGTTACGTGTGTCTGCTTTTCCGTTAGCATAACTTGCTTAACATCATCAGGCTGATGCTTTGCTTGGCTATAAGTGAGCAATTGAATTAGGTTGCCATGGTGCTGATAGTTATCCTCATCACAATCGGTGGTGCGTTCTTTAAGAGAGTCCCACAGGTAGAGTAAGGTTGGCGACAGATATTTCCATAACAGCGATGAATCGCATTTGTTGTCAGGGTTGGTGTTCATCCAACGCATCGGGACTTGAGGGACAACGTCATGGTTATTCACATGTCGATAGTGAACAATTGAGCTATATTGGCGAACAAAGCTATGTGTCCCCGTGCGTGGCATACCGTAAGTGTAGAGACGCAATGTGGATGGTGAGTAGGTATCTTGAATAAGGCTGCTCAGCAGCAATGCCCCTGCTCCACCGAGACTATGACCACAAACGTAAATTTTCTTATTTTTGTGATGTTCTAGATCTTTATCTATATCGCTCAACAGGCCTATGGCATATTGATAAAACCCTTGATGGACATAAACACCTGCAAACTCTGGAGGTGAAATCTGAGATGCATCAATATCAGTGAGTACATCTTGATAACCAGGGGAACCAATAGCTGCGATCACCCCATCGGCTACTTCAGTCACTTTTAATATCGGCAGTCTAGAGCTTACGTCTGCCATTAAAACCGCATCCTTATTATAGAAGTACGTTTCTGTTCCTCTGACACCAATGATCGCGATAGTATCGTTACTCAAGATATACCCTTCAGCGCCGATGGTATCATCGTGGTAAAATGTCCCTTTCAATGCTTGAGAGTAGGGTATTTCGTCGAGTAACCAATTAACTTCACGGTCTGCTGAATAAGTCGGACGTAGCTTAGCTTGAAATGATTTTAAAATTTCATCATGTCCACCTTGTGGCACCTTTTCATTTCTTGGGTCGCCATAGTCGCTGTTGGCATAAGCCAATTGTGACAACAAAGCAAAAGTGTAACTATTCACCAAGTTGAACCTATCGGTATCAACAATCATTGGCATATAGCTGCGTAGGGCTTTGATCTCTAGCACATGGGTGGTGTTGTGTGAGGCACGAACCCCTTTAATATCTTCACGTGCATTGGCTTTGAGTGCGCTATGGTGCTCAGTCAAGAACGTATCTTGAGGTGGGGTTGACCACAAATCACCCACGCTCACGAAGGCGTATTTTTTACGATTTTGATGAGCCGCACCCAGCTCAGACTCTGCTCTTGATTCAACTGGCGACGGGGTCTGTTCCTTGCGACTCTTATATTGTTCTACCGTGGCTAACAGGTTTTCTGTTTCGACGCTGATCACCCACTCACCAGCGGCCAGATTGGCAAACATACAGTTCCCTTGGCGACTGGTCTGTTGATGAGTTTCTAGCGTGCTGGGATTGGTAATGGTCACCTTTAAGTCATTTATCGGCTCATCGTTTTCGCTACGAAATTCAACTTCTAACCAATTGACTGTGGGGTTACACAATACGCAGTGATTGTACATTTCCATTGCCATTACGCTTCTCCTTGCAATTGGTGATACAGGGTTTTTAGGCCGAATAGCAGTTCGTCATCTCGTAACCCAGTGATGGTTTCTTGAATTGAAAACGGATTCGATAAGGTCTGTTGATGCGTAGTGATAAAACTTGCCGTTAGTGTTTTCTCTTGTAGGGTCTGCTTTTGACTATCTGGTCCTAATTCCATTGCCGTAAAATGTGCTTGGAAGGCAGTATCAAAGTTCGGCATGTTGTGGTCAATTCTTGTTTCCATCAGTTGAGGCTGATTCTGCCATAGCCAGCTTTCTACATTACGACTCAGCAATGGTACATTAGGTGTGTTATCAATGTGATGCTCTTTAATTATCCACCAAGGCGTATTTTGATCTTTAGCCAAAGTTTGCTGGGTGATGGTGTCTGATTGCCAGCTTTGCCATTGCTGATTGTAGCGGATTAATACGCGGTGATTCCTGAGTAACTGACTGACTTCTTCTACCAGCAAACGCGGTAGCATTTCACCAATATAACCGGGGTTATAGAAAGAAAAAAAGACGCGTTCACCGAGTAAGATTGATTGAAATAGGCTCGCAAAATGGGCGCGAAGCTCTTTTTGAACTGAGTCGGTACTTACCATAATACCGCTTTGTGCATGGTCATCTTGCTGCCACCATTCTATAAACTGTGCGTTAACAGGCAGTAACCAAGGGCCATCTTCTGGATTGGTCAGCGTATCTAAGCTCATTAGTGGCCCACCATCTTCGCCACCGCACTGGTAGAAAGCGACGTGAGGTTGCTGGGGGGAGTGGGGATCGACAATTGCGTAGACTGCTCTGTTTAGCTCGTCTTGCTCATATAACCACTGGGCAATATTCAACTGATTCATTTTATCTTTCCTTGCTCACAGGGTTTGAGCAATGAGGTGTTAGCGTTCACAGAGGCTTGTGCTGGTAACGTTATCGGTTTTGGGGGCGTTTGAGTTTCTAAACCATTTGGCAGCTTGCTTATCTCTCCACCATAACCACTGCCACTGCTTGGGCTACCGCCCGAATTTAGATTGATTTTTGGCCCAGCTAGGCTAACGCCAGACGCGTCTAGTTTTACAAAGCTGCCGCCGGCTTTGAGAGTTGTTTCAGAGCCAGCGTCTATCACCACTTTATTGCCAACCTTGATATGAATCTCATTACCTAGTTCAAAAGCAACGCGGTCTCCGACTTTTTGGTGGAAGCTCCCCTCCACAATCGAGGTGGTGTTTTGTTTGACTAGAGTACGGCTTTCGCCCTCAACGGTGAGGTTGTGGCTGTTTTTAATCTGAGTGAAATGGTCGTTAT